>DASSUW010000225.1:0-18192 GCA_035706585.1 Solirubrobacteraceae bacterium
TCGCGCGCGAAGCCGGTGGACACGAGGTTGCCGGTGCGGTCCTCGACCCACTTGACCGGCACGCCGGCGACGATCGAGCCGGCGATCGCGCACACGTAGCCGGGATAGACCGGCACCTTGTTGCCGAAGCCGCCGCCGATGTCGTTGCACCTGATGCGGATCATGTGCTCGGCGAGGCCGGCGACGTGCGCGTACACGGTCCGGTGCGCGTGCGGCGCCTGGTTGCCGTTGTAGATGTCGAGCTGCCCGGTCTTCGGGTTGAAGTCGGCGATGATGCCGCACGTCTCCAGCGGCGCCGGGTGGCAGCGCGGGTAGATGATGTCGCGGGCCACGACCGTGTCGGCCTCGGCGAACGCCCGGTCCGTGGCCTCCTCGTCGCCGGCCTCCCACAGCGGGCTCGCGAGGTTGTCGCGCTGGCCGGCCTTGTCGTCGCGGATCAGCGGCGCGTCCTCGTCGAGCGCCTTGCGGGCGTTGACGACCACGGGCAGCGGCTCGTACTCGACGTCGATCAGGCTCAGCGCGTCGTTGGCCGAGTACTCGTCGGTCGCGATCACGAACGCGACCTCCTGGCCCTGGAAGCGGACCTTGTCGCCCGCCAGCACGGCCTGGGTGTCGTAGGAGATCGTCGGCATCCACGCGAGCCCGAGCGTCTCCAGGTCCTTCGCCGTGACGACGGCCGCGACGTTCGGGTGCGCGAGCGCGCGCGAGGTGTCGATCGAGACGATCCTCGCGTGCGCGTACGGGCTGCGCAGCAGCGCGCCGTACACCATGCCGGGCAGCTTGATGTCGTCGAGGTAGTTGCCCTGGCCGCGGATGAAGCGCGCGTCCTCCTTGCGCTTGAGGCGGCCGAAGCCGATCGGGCGCTCGGTGTCGACTGCCACGTCAGACCTCCTGCCGCTCGTGCTCCGCCGCCCAGCGCGCGGCGGCGACGATGTTCTTGTAGCCCGTGCAGCGGCAGATGCCGCCGGAGATCGCGGTGCGGATCTCGTGGTCGCTGGGGTCGGGGTTCTGGTCCAGCAGCGCCCTGACCGTCAGCATCATGCCCGGTGTGCAGAAGCCGCACTGGAGCGCGTGCATCTCGTGGAACCCCTGCTGCACGGGATCCAGCTCTCCGTTGCGAGCCAGGCCTTCGACGGTGCGGATCTCCGCGCCCTCGCACATGACGGCGAGCGTGGTGCACGACTTGATCGGCTTGCCGTCCTTGAGCACGACGCAGGCGCCGCAGTTGGACGTGTCGCAGCCCCAGTGCGTGCCCGTGAGCTCGAGCGTCTCGCGGATGAAGTGCACCAGCAGCATGCGCGGCTCGACGTCGCGCGTCACCCGCTCGCCGTTGACGGTCATCGTGACTTCCATGCTCACGCCTCCTCGTTCAGCGCACGGGCGGTCGCGCGGCGCAGGGCCCGGCCGGTGAGCACACCGGCGAGGTGCCGCTTGTAGTCGACCGGGCCGCGGCCGTCGGGCATCGGGGAGCAGTCCTCCGACGCGATCGTCGCGGCCTCGGTGAACAGCTCGTACGAGGGCGCCTGACCGCGCAGCAGCTCCTCCGCGCGGGTGAGGTGGATCGTGGTCAGAGCGACGGCGCTGAGCGCGATGCCGACGTCGGCGAACGTGCCGCCGTCCATCCACACGCACGCCGAGGCGGCCGCGATCGCCCAGTCGCCGGCGCGGCGCTCGACCTTCTCGTGCGCGCTGCCAGCGCTCTCGCGCACGTTCAGCCGCACCTCGGTGAGGATCTCGCCGGCGCCGACCGCGGTCATGTACGGGCCGACGTGGAAGTCCTCCATCGACACCACGCGCTCGCCGCCCGTGCCGCGGATGACGACCGAGGCCTTGGCGGCCGCGCAGACCGCCGACAGGTCCTCGGCGGCGTCGGCCTGGCACAGCGAGCCGCCGATCGTGCCGTGGTTGCGCACGACCGGGTCCGCGATCACCTGCTCGGCGTCGCGGAACAGCGGGAAGCGCTCGGCCAGCAGCTCGGACTCGAGCAGGTCGACGTGGCGGGTGAGCGCGCCGATCCGGATCTCACCGTCGGTCTCGGTGATGTACTCGAGGCCCGAGATCCCGTTGATGTCGACGAGGTGCTCGGGGTTCGCGAGCCGGAGCTTCATCATCGGCAGCAGGCTGTGACCGCCGGCGATGACGCGCGCCTCGGACCCGAGCTGCTGCAGTGTGGCGATCGCGTCGTCGACCGTGGTCGCGCGCGCGTAGCCGAACGGTGCGGGCGTCTGCATCAGGTCGCGCTCCTGAACCGCTTGCGCGGCTGTCCGATGTCCTCGCGCTGCTCGTACTGCTCGGGCGCTCCGGTGCCGATGACCGGCGAGCGCGGCATCAGCTCGGGCCGCGACTGGCGCACCTCCGGGTACAGCAGCCGCGCGTTGAGGCTGCCGTACTCGACGTTGCGCAGCGCGGGGCCGGCCGGGCTGGCGAGCGCGATCGGCGCCTCACGACCCAGCCGGGCGAGCGTGAGCGTGCCCTTGGTGTAGACCTCGCCGATCCGCGGCGGGGTGATCTCGCGGCTCTCGGGGTAGTCGCGCAGGCCCTGCGCGGCGGCGCCGGGATACAGGCCGTCGACGAGGCCGACCGCGTCCTCGATGCCCGCCTTCTTGACCAGCAGGCCTTCGAGCGCGCTGACCGCGGCGTCGAGGTTCTCGTTGATGTCGCCGACCACGCCCTCGACCGGCGCGCTCTTCTGAACGATCTCGCCGACGCTCTTGATCACGTCGTCGAGACCGTCGGTGATCTGTCGCAGCGCCACGATCGTCGAGACCAGGTAGTAGACGAGCGCCAGGACGATCAAGACGACGGCGACGATCATCACTGCTCCAGCTGCGTGCATCGTCTCCTCCTCTCAGGCGTCGTCGATGATTACGTCGAGGGAGCCGCCGTAGTTCGCGACGCCCGCGACCGTCTGCCGGACCTGGTCCTGCGTGGTGAGCAGGAGCGCGGTGGCGTCGAGGTCATTGGACCCCGCGGCGGCCACGTCGGCGATCTTGCGCACGCTCGGCACGATGCTCCTGGCCGCCGTGAGCACCCCGTTGAGGAGATAGATCACGACCGGGAGGACCACGACCAGCAGGACGATGTCCCCGATCCACCAGAGCGTCATCGCGGCCTCCTCTCGGCCACGACCGCGGCCTTCCTCGCGATCCCGGGCAGCGCACTCAGGATCACGTCGAACTGGGCGTTGATCGCCTTGACCGCGGGCTCGAGCGGGCGCAGGTGCTCGGCCTCGACGCCCTCGAGCGCGCCGCCGAGCGCGGCGAGCCCCTCGGAGATGTTCTGCAGGCCCTGGCGGATGCGGATCAGCGCGGCGGCGAGCACGGCGATCACGACGACCGCGAGCAGGACGGAGAGGATCGTCATGACTCACCGAACCCGTCGGTGAGGGCGTTCATGTAGCCGTCCTGCACGACGGCCTCCTCGACGATCAGCCCGAGGACCGGCGCGGTGGCCTGCAGTTGGGGGATGTGCGCGGTGTTGGCCGCGACCTTGCCCGCGACGTCGAGCAGCCCGTTGACCGAGCGCTCGATGCTGCCGACCGAACGGATCAGCACGATCAGCAGGAACGCGACGATCAGCGCCGCGACGAGGCCGATGATCAGCGCGAGGGTCCAGTAGTCGTCATGGCTCATTTGCCGACCGCCACCTTCCGCAGCGCGCGGGCGCTGTGGAGGATCCGCACGCCAGAGTCGTTGATTCGATTGATGCCGTCGAGCGCGTCCGTCTGAGCGCGGACGGTCTCGACCGCCTGCTCGGCGGTCGCGGCCTGCGCGGCGATCCGGCGCGCCAGCTGCACGATCGTGATCACGATCGCAGCCGCGACCAGGATCACGACGACGCCGAGGGCGATGCCCACCTGCCATCCGGTCAATCTCGTAACCCCCTTCTCCTCGCTCCGGCCAGAGCCGGCGCGACCATGACCCCGGCGCTGAGCGGTTCTCCAGCCGCCGCGACGACGGCCTCGTAGTCGGCCCACGTATCGACGTCGAGCGGCGCCGGACCGGCGACGGGGACCTCGGCGACGTCGTAGTCGTCGGGCGTCGCGCCGCTGCGCAGCTCGTCGAACACCTCGCTGGCGAACGCGTACGGATAGCCGCGCCCGTCCTCGTAGCGGCAGGCGGCGACGAGCGCGTCGCCGCGGGCGGCGAGCAGCACGCGGACGGCGGCGGGCGTCACGCCCGGCTGGTCGGCTCGCAGGAGGACCAGGACCGTCGTGGCGGGGTCGAGCGCGTCGACCGCCGCCGGGACCGTGGCGACGATCTGGGCGCCGGCGAGGTTGCAGCGCTCGCGCACCTTGCCGGGGCGGTCGAGCGCCACGAGCAGCTGGGCGAACTCGCAGGCGCGCGCGGTCGCGAGCGTGTGGTCGAGCAGCGTCCTGCCCGCGTATGGCAGCAGCGGCGTGGGCCGCCCGGCTGTGCCCGTACCGTCCGCCGCCAGGACGAGTCCGGCGACGACTGGCTCACTCATGACAGTGGTGATGACCTTCGTGGCCGGTCGTCGGTGCGGGCGGCGCGAGCTGCGGTCGCCGGCCGGCGATGATCTCGGCCAGGATCGACAGCGCGATCTCCTCCGGGGTGCGGGCGCCGATGTCCAGGCCGGCGGGAGTATGGATGCGTGCCTTGTCGTCGTCGGCGACGGTGAGCTCGGCGACCACCGCCTCACCGCGCCTGCGGCTGGCCACGAGACCGACGTAGGGGACGCCGGTGTCGAGCGCGGTGGCGAGCGCGTGCTCCTCGTCGCGGCCGTGCGAGGCGACGACGACGGCGGCGTCGTCGCTCGTCGGCTCGAACGCGGCGTCGTGGTGGGCGACGACGTCGTAGCCGAGGCTCCGGCCGAGCTCGGCGAGCGCCTGCGCGATCGGCGTCTCGCCGACGACGTGCATCCGCGGGGACGGCATATGCGGCTCCAGGAAGATTTCCAGTGTGCCCCCGCTCAGGCACGGGTTGTGGACGGTGACGGCGCCGTCGGCGTCGGCGTGGGCGCCGTCGCCGGGTTCGATGCGCAGCAGCAGCGCGTCGCCGGTCTCCAGCGCCCGCAGGGCATGCAGGCGCACGCTCGGCTCGGCGCAGTGGCCGCCGACGAATCCTTCGATGCTGCCGTCGCCGAAGACGAGCGCGGTCGCGCCGGCGCGCACGCTGGCCGGGCGTCCGGCCCGGACCACCGTCGCCTGCACGAACGGCACGCGCTCGGCCTCCAGCGCGACTACGCGATTGGCCAGACGCTCAGCGATCATGCTCCAGTGTTCCTCCTCCGTGGGACCCCACCGAGAGCGTAATGGACGGCGGAAGTGTCTGGCTTTTTTTGCTGTGGCTCAGTCCGCGAACCAGGCGATCACGCTCCGCCACGCCTCCGCTGCCGCCGGCGCGTCGAAGCGCGCGCCGGCGTGGTTGAAGAACGCGTGGTCGGCCTCCGTGAACAAGCACCGCCGCTCCGTCGCCCTTGAGGCTGCCGCCCTCGGGGACGGGGCGGCGGCGCGCAGCCGCCAGACCATGCCGCCGCCGAAGCAGAACCCGATCGCGGCGAGCGGCCTGCCCTTGGTGCGGCGCTCGAGCTCGCGTCATGGCCTCCCCCCGGAGAGTGCGTGTCGGCACGAGCTACTACGCGGGGGAGTGATGAAGGGTTTCGGTGCTCGAATCATCCGTTGTGGACGAGGCTCGCAGCGACCGATCGCGCGACCGTTCCTCCCATGCGAACGCTGTGCGGGGTTCTCCTCCTCCTGACGCTCGGGCTCGCCGGCTGCGGCGACTCGGACGACAACGCTGCCACGCAGACGCCGGAGGAGAAGGCGCAAGCGACGGTCTGCAACGCGCGCGCCGACATCAAGAAGCAGGTCGACGAGCTCAAGGCCCTGACCGTCTCGACGGTCACGATCGACGGCGTCAAGCAGAACCTCGACGCGATCAAGAACGACCTCAAGGCGATCTCCGGCGCCCAGAAGGACCTGAGCAGCGACCGGCGGGCCGAGGTCGAGGCCGCCACGAAGGCGTTCGCGAGCTCGGTGGAGTCCATCGCCGCCAAGGCGGTGACCTCGCTGTCGCTCGGCGACGCCAAGGCCGCGCTCGTCGACGCGCTGCAGAACCTCGGGCAGTCGTTCGAGGACAGCTTCGCTCCTCTGAACTGCGACTAGGTAGATGGGGAGGCGGCGGACGGCGGGTGTGCTGACTTGACGGCGTATATGGGGGTCAATCGAGCACACCCGCAGGTGCCCGGAGCGTCACGCGCACTCGAGCTACCCGCGAGCGTGGCGGCTCTCCGGGTGGCGGGGGAGTCCGTCGTCCGGGATCGCCTCCCACGGCGCCGCGTAGGCGACGAACTGGCGGACGCTGGGCCGGACGCCCGGGTCGCCGTCGAACGCGCCCATGCGGATGCCGATCGAGTCCGGGTGGCTGGGATTGTTCGCGTAGATGTGGGAGCCGCAGACGCCGCAGAACCACTTCGCGCCGCCGTGCTCGGGCTGCCAGACGGTCAGCTTGTCCTCGCCGGCGACGATGCGGAACGAGCCGGGCGCCGGGTGCGCGCTCGCGGACGCGGCGGCGCCGCAGCGGCGCTGGCAGCGCTTGCAGTGGCAGTAGCTCGCGATCGGCAGCGGCTCGGTGACCTCGAAGCGGACGGCGCCGCAGTTGCAGCCGCCGGTGAGGGGGAGCTCGGTCATACGGAGAACGCTACGCCGGGCACACTGCCCGGGTGGACAACGCCGACATCGCCGATCGCCTGGAGGCATTCGCCGCGCTGCTCGAGCTCGCGGATGCGAACCCGTACACCACCCGGGCGTACCACCGCGCGGCGGAGATGATCCGCGGCGCGGCGGTGCCGGTGGCCGATCTGGTGAACGCCGGGCGGGTGCGCGAGCTGCGCGGGATCGGGCCGAGCATCGAGGCGCGGCTCAAGGAGCTCGTGGCGACCGGCGGGATCGCCGAGCTGGAGGAGCTCGAGCGCGAGCTGGCGCCGAGCCTGATCGGCTTCGGCCGCTACCTCGGGCTCAGTGCCAAGCGCTCGATGGACATCGCGCGGGCGCTGAACGTCCGGACCGCCGACGAGCTGCGCGCGGCCGCCGCGGCCGGACGGCTGCGCGGCGTGCCCGGCGTCGGGCCGAAGACCGAGGCGCAGATCCTCGACGCGCTCGCGCGCGAGGGCGAGCGGCAGCCGCAGCGCGCGCTGTTGCTGACCGCGGCCGGCGACCTCGTCGCCGCGATCGCGACCGCGCTCGGCGGCGAGGTGGCGGGCGACGTTCGCCGCTGGCGCGACGCGTGCGAGCGGCTCGCGGCGGTGGTCACGGAACCGTCCGCGCTGGACCGGTTCGCCGCGCTCCCGCAGATCGTCGCGGTCATCGAACGCAGCGAGCGGCGGGCACTCGGCGTGACGGTCGAGGGCGTGCCGGTCGAGCTGATCGTCGCGGAGCCCGAGCGGTTCGGCACCGAGATGCTGCGCGCGACCGGCTCGCCCGCCTACGTCGCCGCGCTGGAGCCGCTGCCAGACGGCCCCGACGAGGAGACCGTCTACGCCGCGATGAACGTTCCGTGGTGCCCGCCCGAGCTGCGCGAGCAGCCGTTCGCGGGCGAGCCGCCGGCGCTCGTCGACGTCCCCGACATCCGCGGCGATCTGCACTGCCACACGACCTGGTCGGACGGCCGCGCGAGCGTCGAGGAAATGGGCCGCGCCGCGCAAGAGCTCGGCTACGAGTACGTGGCCATCTGCGACCACACGCCGGCGGTCGGCGCCGTCCAGGGGCTGACCGCGGACGACGTCCGCCGCCAGGCCGAGGAGATCGCGGCGGCCAACGAGGTCCTGCAGCCCTTCCGCATCCTCCGCGGGATCGAGTGCGACATCCTGCCCGACGGCCGGCTCGATCTTCCCGACGACGTGCTCGCCGAGCTCGACTGGGTCCAGGCGAGCGTGCACGGCGGGCAGCGGATGCCGCGGCGCGAGATGACCAAGCGCGTCGAGGAGGCGCTGCGCAACCCGCACGTGTCGTGCCTGAGCCACCCGACCGGCCGCATCATCACCCGCCGGCCCGAGAACGCGGTCGACCTCGACCGCGTCTACGAGGTCGCGGTCGCGCACGGCGTCGCGCTCGAGGTCAACGGCCTGGCACCGCGGCTCGACCTCAGCGGCGAGCACGTGCGCGACGCGGTCGCGGCCGGCGTGACGATCGTCTGCTCGACCGACGCGCACTCGCCGCGCGGCCTGGGCAACATGCCGCTCGCCGTGCACACGGCGCGGCGCGGCTGGGCGACGCCGGCGAACGTGCTCAACACCCGCCCGCTGGCCGAGATCCTCGGTTAGTGTCGGCAGATGCGCAAGCTCATCCCGCTCGTCACGGCGGTCGCCGTCGCCGTGCCGGCGACGGCCGCCGCGGCCGCGCCGCCGTTCCTGAAGGTCACGCCCAAGCGGATCCACCTCGGCGAGACGACGACGATCACGGGCCGTCAGTGGCCGGTCATCGAGTTCTGCAAGCGGCGCGTGCGGCTGCGCCTGGAGTCCGACCAGAACGCGGTCCTGATCGGCTTCAAGCGCATCGACGACAACGGCCGCTTCAGCCGCCGCTTCACGCCGAAGGCGGGCAAGATCGGGGCCGGTCGCTGGCGCGTGGTCGCGCGGCTGCGCTGCGAGAGCGGCGAGGACGGCTCGCCGAACTTCATCACCCGCAAACGCAAGCTGCGGATCCTGCGCTAATCGCCTGACAGGACCTTCGTACGCGGCAGGCCGTCGCTGCGCAGGCGACGCCGGAAGTCCTCCATGAACGGAGCGCCGCGCTCGTTGCGGTCGAACCGGATCGCCTGGCCCTGCGGGGAGACGACCGCCTCGACGCGCGCGAGGTCGGCGGCCTGCCACACGACGTGGCGCGTGAGGTGCAGCGCGTTGAGATCGAAGATCCCGCCGCCGTCGGCCAGCAACTGCGCCGCGAGCCGGCGGCCCTCCGGCAGCATGATGTGCGCGCGCAGGACGGTCCAGCGCTCGTCGAGCACGATCTCGACCTGTTGACGGCCGCGCAGCAGGTCCTTCCAGCGGTCGAACAGGATCGCAAACTGGGCGCCGGCCGAGTGCGAGCCGGTCTCCAGCTCGTCGAGCTGGCCCGCCGCCGCGAGCAGCGCCGCGCGGTAGTCGGCGAGGTCGGACGCGCTGCCGCGCGCGGCCCGGTCCTCGGCGCCCCGCATCAGCGTGACCTGGCGCTTGATCAGGCGGCTGTGCGAGATCGCCACGCGCTGGCGCTCGGCGATAACGAGGTTGCGGAGCGTGTGCGCCGGAGCGCTCTGCCCCGCCTCGGGAGTCTCCACGTCCCGCACCTCGTCGACCTTGCCCATGCTGTCGGCGACCAGCTCCTCGAGCCCCGGCGCGACGCCGACGCACGCGTCGAGCACCGGCGCGAACACGTCGTGCGCGACCTCCTGCAGCAGCTCGACCGCGAGGTCGCGCGGCACGGTCTCGCCATGGCCCGAGCGCACCGCCTCCTCGAACAGGTGCAGCGCCGCCTGGTAGTTGGCGAAGATCTGGCCGACCGTGTTGACGTTGTCCTGCACGAGCTCGCGCTCGGTCTTGCTGGCGGCCGGTGACGCGTCGAGCTCGGCCGCCACCGCCTCGCGGTAGAGCTCGGCCTTGTCGAGCCGGTCCGACGGCACCGGCTCCTGCGTGCGCTCGCCGATCGCCTGCACGCGCGCGTCGCGCCCCGCGTCGGTCGTCTGCAGCGCGCGGATCACGCGCTGGACGGCCTCGTTGCCGTGCAGGCGCTGCATCCGCAGGAGCGTGCGCGCGCGCGTGTGCGGGTCGGCCTCGCGCAGCGCGCTGACCGTGCCGGAGTCCAGCGGCCCAACGGGGTCAGACACGTACCCACGCTCACCGTCATCCGACGTAGCGTCAGGGTCTGACCCCGCCGCCTCGTCCGGCAGGCGATCGTCAGGGCGGCGGCGACGCGGGTCCACTATGACGCTCCGCGAATCAAGCCGTGGAAGTGCTCGAAGTCGGCCTCGAGCGTGAGCCGGCCCTGCTTGCCGTACTCCTGCGCGACCGCGCGCACGAGATGCCGCATCGCGATCACGCCGCCGTCGTCGGCCGCCTGGAACGCCGCCGACAGCGAGCAGTTGCGGATCGCGCCGCCCGAGAGCTTGAAGCGCTCGGCGAGGAAGTCGAGGTCGATGTCGTCGGCGCGCGGCGCCTCGGCGGGCAGCAGCAGCTCCCAGATCCGGCGCCGGTCCTCGGCCTCGGGGAACGGGAAGTCGATCACGAAGTCAAGCCGCCGCACGAACTCGTCGTAGATGTTGCGGCGGAAGTTCGTCGCGAGGATGACCGCGCCCGCGTACCCCTCCATCTTCTGCAGCAGGTACGCGACCTCGATGTTCGCGTAGCGGTCGTGCGAGTCCGAGACCTCGGAGCGCTTGCCGAACAGCGCGTCGGCCTCGTCGAAGAACAGAATCGCGTTCGAGCCCTCGGCGGCGCCGAAGATCCGGTCCAGGTTCTTCTCGGTCTCCCCGATGTACTTCGACACGATCGTCGCCAGGTCGACGCGGAAGATCTCCAGCCCGAGCTGCGCGGCGAGCACCTGCGCGGCCATCGTCTTGCCGGTGCCGGACTCGCCGGCGAACAGAACCTTGAGCCCCTGCGTGCGCGCGACCGCCTTGTCATACCCCCAGTCCGACAGCACGCGGTCGCGGTGGCGCAGGTACGCCGAAATCGACTGCAGCAGCTCGCGCTGGCGCTCGGGCATCACGAGGTCGTCCCAGCGGAAGCCGGGCGGGAGCCGCGCCGCCAGCTCACCCAGCCGCGACGAGGACGCCTGCCGCGCGCCGAGGTCGAGCTCGTCGGCCGTCGGCACCTCGCGGCCGTCGGCGGTCGCGGCCAGGCGCGCGACCTCGGCGGCCTCGACGATCTGCCCGATCGAGAGCCGGAACTTCGCGGCCACGTCGTCGGTCTCCGGCGTGCCCGTGAGGTCGGCCCACGCCTGGCGGCGCTCGGCGAACGTCGGCGGCGCGGCCTCCACGAGCAGCACGGTACGGTCGCCGAGCGCGAGTGAGGCGGTGCGGTCGGGCGCCGCGATCACGGCCCTGAACGTCCGCTGTTCGAGCACGCGCAGCACGCGCGCGCGGTCGGCCGGCTCGAGGTCCTCCAGCCCTTCGAAGACGAGCGGGCGATCCTCCATCGCCGACACGAGCATCGCGTCGGCGATCACGTCGCGCCGGTCCATGTCGCGTGCGTGCACCACCACCAGCGGGCGGCCGTGCGCGGTCGCGAGCAGCGACTCGGAGTCCGGGCCGGCGAGCACGACCGGCAGCGTGCTGTCGTGCGCGAGCAGCGCCGCCACCGCGTGGACCGCGCCGTCGCGACCCGGGTCGTGCGCGGGCATCGGCACGAGCCGCAGACGCGCCGGCGGGGGCAGCTCGTCCATCTGCGCGCCGAGCAGGAACGACGCGAGGCGGTCCGCGACCTTGATCGACCGCTCGGCCAGCGGCGTCGGCGCCTCGCCGATCAGCCGCAGCGCGCCGCGCGCTCGCAGTGGTCCGTCGCGGTCGAACGAGCGCATCACGTCCGCCGCACTCACGCCGTCGCCCTCGAGCAGGTGCCCGACCAGGCGCGGGCTCGGCAGCTTGCGCGTCACGTCGTCCTGCAGGTAGGCGTACAGGCGGCCGTAGCGCGGGTTGAGCTCCGGCGCGGCGCAGACCGCCAGCACGGCCGAGTCGAGCAGGTCGAGCCCGAGGGCGCGGGTCGCCTGCTCGAGCCGCTCGTCGGCGCTGGACCCGGAGTCGCCCTGCGTCAGCCGCAGCGCGGTCTCGTCGGAGATGTACAGCCCGCGGAACGGGTCACCGGGATTCGGGTCGCTCGCCGCGACCCGCTCGACCGCGGACATGACGCGACGGTCGATGAAGTCGAACGAGACCGCCTCGGGCACGGGACGCTCGCTAACCGAGCTGGTCCGCGACCGCGTCCGCCTCGGTCTCCAGCGCGTCGCCGGGGTTGGAGACGGTGAGCGGGCCGCCCGACGGCGCGCCGCGCTGCTGCACGACGTGGGCCAGCTCGTGCGCGATCAGCCGGTCGCCGGCGGCCGAGCCGGGGTTGTACTCCCCGCGCGCGAAGTAGACGTCGGTGCCGGTCGCGAATGCGCGCGCGGCCACCGAGCGGTTCAGCTGGTCGGCGCGATCGTCGGTGTGCACGCGCACGTCGGACAGGTCGCCGAGCGACTCCGAGAAGCGCGTCTGGACGCCGGCGTCGAGGCTCGCGCCGCCGCCGCGGGTCGTGTTGATCTCGGATTGGACGGCGGGATGCACCTGGCCGCCGGGCAGGATCCCGGCCGCTTCGCGCGCGACGCTCGCGAACGCGCGGTTCCCGACGTTCGACGCCAGCTCCTGCAGCGGTGCGGCGGGGTCCTCCTGCCGGCTCTCGTGCCCTTCCGGCCGTTCGTGCTCGCCGAGCCGTTCCTTCACGAGCCGAGTCTACGGCTTCGCGGCGACCAGCGTGAAGAGAATCGGGAAAACCTCGGGTCCCACGCGGACGCGGTACCGGCCGTCGTCCTCGGGCGCGAGCACGCTCCCGCGCGGGTCGAAATCCGCGCTCATGTGCTCCTCGAAGTGCTGGAGCTTGAGGCCGGCGCCGAGCGCCGCCATGACGACCTCGCCGAGCGAATGGCCGTACTCGACGGTCTCCGTCGACGCCACCGGCAGCTCGCTCCCCGCGTACGAGCCCGGCTCGTCGAACACGCGCGGGCCGTCGTTGGCGTACGGGAAGTCGAACTGCGGCGGGTCGACCGCGCCGAGCATCGAGTACGCCGGGTGGATGTCGACCAGCAGCAGCTTGCCGCCGCCGCGCAGCGCCGCCGCCGCCGAGCGCATCCACGCGCGCACGTCGTCGATCCAGACCAGCACGCCGATCGTCGCGTACACGAGGTCGAACCGGTTGTGCAGGTCGACGGGCAGCTTGGTGGCGTCGGCCTCGACGAAGTCGATCCTCAGCTCGCAGCGGCGCGCGATCGTCCGGGCCTTCTCGAGCGCGGCCGGCGAGAAGTCGGCGCCGACCACGCGCGCGCCGCGCCGGGCGAGCGAGATCGCGTCGAACCCGATGTGGCACTGCAGGTGCAGGACGTCGAGCCCGGCGACCGCGCCGACGGCCTCGCGCACGCCGGCGGTCTCGGCCTCGTGCAGCGAGTCGGCGCCGCCGATCAGGGCCTCGACGTCGTAGATCGGATCGCCTTGACCGTGTGCCGCGGCAAGGGCGTCCCAGTGCGCCCGGTTGATACGGCGGGCGGTGCGAGCGTCGGGCATGGGGCGCAAGAGGCTAGCGGCCGGTCAGCCGGGTGACCGTGCCGCTGCGCGCGTCGACGCGCGCGAACGTGCCGTCGCCGGGGTTGACGACCCAGATGAAGTTGGCGCGGATGGCCACCGCGGAGGGGTGGTCGCCGCTGGTCAGCAGCAGCCTTCGATCGCGAGCCCGCTCGTGACCTCGCGGTGCCGGAGCAGGAAAGCCGCGCGCGGGCGCGAACAGGCAAGGCCGATGGGTTTCCCCGATCGTGATCGGAGCACGACGTGACCGGCAAGGCCAAGGTGATCGCCTTCGCCAACCAGAAAGGCGGGGTCGCCAAGACGACCACGACGCTGAACCTCGCGGCGGCGTTTGCCGAGCAGGGGCATCGCGTGCTTTGCATCGACATGGACCCGCAGGGCAACCTCACCATGTCGCAGGGCATCGACCCCGACACGCTCGAGGTGTCGATGTTCGACGTCCTGGTCCACGACCTCTCCATCCGCGAGGTCATCCGGCGCCGCGAGATCGATGTCGCGTGCGCCTCGATCGACCTCGCCGGGGCGGAGATCGCGATGTCCACGAAGATCGGCCGCGAGCGCTCGCTGGAGAAGGCGCTCCGCGCAGTTTCCGACGACTACGACTGGATGTTCGTCGATACGCCGCCGTCGCTGGGACTATTGACGGTGAACGCGCTGACCGCGGCCGATCAGGTGATCGTCCCCGTGCAATGCGAGTATCTGTCGATGCGTGGGTTGCTGCAGCTGCAGAACACCCTTTCGATGATCCGCGAGAACCTGAATCCCGACGTGCAGATCGCGGGCATCCTGCCCACGATGGTCGATACGCGTACCCTGCACGCCAAGGAGGCGCTCGAGATCCTCGAAGAGAACTTCGGCGACCGCGTCTTCGGCGCGCGCATCAGGAAGACGATCCGGTTCGCGGAAGCTCCCGTGAAGGGCATGTCGGTGCTCAAGTACGACCCGACGGGTACGGCGGCTGACGCCTATCGCCAGCTGGCGAAGGAGGTGCTCTCGAATGGCAAGCGGTAAGCGGGCGAGCATGCGTGAAGGGCCGCTGGCCGCCCTCTTCCGGAAGACGGAGGAGGGACAGGAAACGCAGCAGCCCGCTGCGCCCCCGCCTGCCGAGCCGCCTTCCGAGCCCCAGGTCGAGCGGGTCGAGCCGCGCACGCCCACCCCGCAGGAGCGGTTGCGCAACGCCTTCTCCTCCGACCTCCCCGAGAACATGATGTCCCCGCCCGAGCCGGCGCGCCCGTCGGCGGCGGAGTACCAGTGGGAGTCCGTCGGGGCCGACCTCACGCGCCAGCCCGAGCTGCGCGTGGTCGGCGTCGGCGGTGGCGGCGTCAACGCCGTCAACCGGATGATCGAGGCCGAGGTGACCGGCGTCGAGTTCATCGCGCTGAACACGGACGCGCAGTCGCTCAACCAGTCGGCGGCGCACGTGACGCTGCAGCTGGGAGCCGACGTCACGCGCGGTCTCGGCTCGGGATCCGACCCCGACCAGGGCCGCCAGGCGGCGATGGACGACTACGACCGCATCAAGTCGCTGCTCAAGGGCGCGGACATGGTGTTCATCACCGCGGGCGAGGGCGGCGGCACCGGCACCGGCGCGGCGCCGATCGTCGCGCGCGTGGCGCGCGACCTGGGCGCGCTCACGGTCGGCATAGTCACGAAGCCGTTCGGGTTCGAGGGCTCGCGCCGGATGAAGGCGGCCGAGACCGGGATCGAGCAGCTCAGCGCCGAGGTCGACACGCTGATCGTCGTGCCGAACAATCGCCTGCTGTCGGTGCTCGACAAGCAGACGTCGATGATGGAGGCCTTCCGGGTCGCCGACGACGTGCTGCGCCAGGGCGTCCAGGGCGTGTCGGACCTGATCACGCTTCCCGGCCTGATCAACCTCGACTTCGCGGACGTGCGCACGATCATGTCCGACGCCGGCAACGCGCTGCTCGGCATCGGCATGGGGACGGGCGACAAGCGGGCGATCGAGGCCGCGCAGGCGGCCGCTTCGTCACCGCTGCTGGAGACGACGCTGGACGGCGCGCACTCGATCCTGCTGTCGATCACCGGCGGGCGCGACCTGTCGCTGTACGAGGTCAACGAGGCGGCCCGTGCCGTCCAGGAGGCCGCGCACCCGGACGCGAACATCATCTTCGGCGCGATGCTCGACGAGAAGCTCGAGGACGAGGTGTGGATCACGGTCGTCGCGACCGGCTATGGCGAGAAGCGCGCGCCGCGCGACGACCGCAGCCCGTTCCGCGAGCCGATCGGCGAGCCGCGCGTACGCCGCAACCGGCCGCAGCCCGCGGCCGTCCGCGACGTCGACGTTCCTGAGTTCATCCCTCGCTACTGAGGTCGCCGGGTGGCCAGCGGCGTCGTCGCAGCCGGCCACCCGCTGACCGCCTCTGCCGGCGCGGACGTCCTGCGCGCCGGCGGCAACGCGGTCGACGGCGCGCTGGCGGCCATGCTCACCTCGTTCGTGACCGAGCCGCTGCTCACCGGGCTCGGCGCCGGCGGCTACATGCTCGTGGTCGCTCCCGGCCGCGATCCGGTGCTGCTCGACTTCTTCGTCGAGGCGACCGGCCGTGGTGCCGACCTGGCGCAGCGGGTGCCGCTGACCGCCATCGACGTCTCGTTCGGCGACGCGGTGCAGGCGTTCCACGTCGGCGCTTCGTCGTGCGGCACGTACGGCAACCCGGCCGGCATCTGCGCGGCCGTCGAGCGGTTCGGGACCGTGCCGCTCGCCGAGCTCGTCGCGCCGGCCGTCGCGCTCGCCCGTGACGGCGTGATGGTCAACGAGGTGCAGGCGTACCTGTTCGAGATCCTCGCGCCGATCTACGCCGCCACGGCGGAGGCGCGGGCGCTGTTCATGCCCGAGGGGCGGATCCCGCGGGCCGGCGATGTGCTGCGCGACCCGCCGCTCGCGGACTCGCTGGAGCGGCTCGGGGCGGAGGGGGCCGCGCCGTTCTACACGGGGGACCTCGGCGCGCTGGCCTCCGACTACGTGTGCGAGCGCGGCGGCACGCTCACGCGCGCGGACCTCGCCGCCTACCGCGCCGAGCCGCGCGAGCCCGTGCACGTGAGCTACCGCGGCCGCGACGTGCTCACCAACCCGCCGCCGAACGCCGGCGGCACCCTGCTCGCCTACGCGCTCGCGCTGCTGGAGCGGGAATCCGGCCCACCGGATCCCCTGGCACTCGTCCGCGCCATGGAGCGGGCGCAGGGTGAGCGGACGCCGGAGTTCCTCACCGGGTTGCCCGAGCCCGGATTCCTCGAGCGCTTCATGGCCTCGCGGCTCGGCTCCACGACGCACATCGCCGTGATGGACGCGGACGGCTGGGCGTGCTCGGTGACGTGCACGAACGGCGAGGGCTCGGGCATCGTCGTCCCCGGGACCGGCATCCACGTCAACAACATGCTCGGTGAGCAGGACCTGTCGCCGCTCGGCTTCTTCACCCATCCGCCGGGCCGGCGGCTGCCGTCGATGATGGCGCCGACCGTCGTGCTCGGCACCGACGGCGCGCCCGAGCTGGCGCTCGGCTCCGCGGGCTCGAACCGCATCCGCTCGGCGCTCCTGCAGGTGATCGTGAACGTGATCGATCGCGGCGTGAACGCCGCCGAGGCCGTGGACGCGCCGCGCCTGCACTTCGAGGATGGCCTCGTCTACGCCGAGCCGGGGATCGACGCGGCGCCGCTCGAGGCGGCCGGCTACCAGATGGCCTGGTTCCGCCATCTCAACCTGTTCTTCGGCGGCTGCCAGGCAGTCGAGCGCGACCCGGAGACCGGCACGCTCGACGGCGCCGGCGACCCCCGCCGCGGCGGGGCCGTCGTCGTGGCCTGAATAGGGTCCTCAACCCAGACGGCGACCGCGCCGATGCATGAGGTGATGGACCGGCAGGGCGACGTGCCGCTGATGGATCAGCTGCGGCGGGAACGGCTCCTCGACATGGAGGAGCGGATCGGGCGTGTCCGCCGGCAGGCGTTCGCGGTCCTCTCGCTCGGCGTGATCGCGTCCGGTCCCTGGATCGGCTTCGAGTTCGTGATCCCGCTCGCGCTCCTGCTCGGAGGCTTTGCGTTCGCCGCCCGGCGGCTCGTGCGCAGCCGGCATCCCGAGCGCTGGGCGGCGATCAGCTGGGCGCTCGCGCCGGGGTTCATCGCCGCCTGCACGCCGCTCAGCGGCGGCGCCGACAGCCCCGCGCTGATCTGGTTCGCGGTTCCGGTGGCGACGCTCGGCGCCCGCTTCGAGCCGCGCGGCGTGCGGCTCGGGATCGCGTGGACGCTGGCGCTGCTGATCCTCGTGACGGTCGGGTTCGACACCGCCACGGTCCTCGACCGGCCGCAGATGCTGATCTTCGCGTTCGTCGCGGTCATCGCGATGGCGATCCTCACCGGCGCCGCCGTGCAGTCCGAGCGCGAGCACCGCCGCGAGGCCGTGATCGACCCGCTCACCGGCCTGCTCAACCGGGCCGCGTTCGCTCAGCGGCTCGCCGAGCTCCAGGAGCAGGTCGACCGCGGCGAGGACGCGAAGCTCGGCTTCCTCGTCGGGGACATCGACCACTTCAAGCGGGTCAACGACGTGCACGGGCATCCGGTCGGCGACGCGGTGCTGACCGACGTCGCCTACGCGATGCGCAGCGAGCTGCGCGGGTACGACGTCGTCTACCGCCTCGGCGGCGAGGAGTTCGTGGTCGTGCTCCCGGGCGCCGACCTGGAGCGCACCGAGGCCATCGCCGAGCGCCTGCGCACCGCGGTCGCCGGCGCGAGCACGGCCGGCATCTCCGTGACCATGAGCTTCGGGGCTGCCGCCGTGAGCGGCACCGACGTGCGGTTCCCGCACGTGTACGCGCAGGCCGACGCCGCCCTGTACGCGGCCAAGCGCGCGGGGCGCAACCGCGTGGCGCTGGCCGCGGCCTGAGCGCCGCGCACCGCGCCGCGGCTCTCCGCGGGCGCC
>DASSUW010000226.1:0-7520 GCA_035706585.1 Solirubrobacteraceae bacterium
GGCTGGGTGGGGAAGGCGGCAGGGTCGGCCGCGGTGCGAGTAGCGCCAGCGCGCCAGGACCTGGCTCCGTGGCGCGTTTGCGTCGCATAGCGACGTCAACGCGCCAGAGGCGCTACTGCCAGCGCGCGGCCTTGCGCAGCGTGGCCTCGTCCACGTCGCCGGAGATGATGCAGGTGCGGCCGTCCTTCGGCCACGCGTAGGCGAGGCGCGGGCCGGAGCGCAGGACCCGGTCGTGGTCCTGGAGCGCGGGGCGGGCCACGATCGTGTAGGCGATCCGCTTGCCGCCCTGCTCGTAGAAGACCGTCTTCGTCGCGCGCCCGCCGACGACGTCGCTGCGCGTGCCGGTCGCCTGCCAGCCCTCGGGCTGGGGGAACTGCACCCCGTCGACCTGCTCGCTCCCGGCGGCCGGAGCGGTGGCGGGGCCCTGCGTGCCGGCGAACACGTCCTCGACCGCCGGGCCGCTGCCGATCAGGATCAGCAGCAGCGCCGCGGTCGCCGACGCGGTCGCGAGGAACGCCGCCGGGATCCAGCGGCCGCGTCGCAGCCGGCGACGCTGCGCCTTGAGCTCCTCCACGCGCAGCCGGAGCTCGAGCGGCGCCGGGGTGTCGAGGCCGGCGAGCATGGCGAGCGCCGTGCGCTGGCGCGCGAGCGCGGCCGCGAACGGCGGCTCGGCGGCCACGCGGGCCTCCAGCTCGGCGCGGCGGGCGGCGGAGAGGTTGCCGTCGGCCAGCGCGACGAGATCCGCCTCGTCCTCGGGCGTGAGGTGTGTGTCCGGCTCGGTCATGGCCCCTATCTCGCTAAACGCCCGGCGGCGGGAGATATTCCCAGAGCCCGGCGCCGGTAGGCTCGCTGCGCGTGGAACGCGAAGCGCTGCTGAGCCACCTCGTCCATCCCGGCGGCCGCGAGCCGGCGCCCGGGTCGCTGGAGCTCGTGCAGGCGTTCGTGAACACCATCGACCGCGAGCACGGGCCCGACCTGCTCGACGACGACGCCGGCCTGCGCGACTGGCTCGAACGCCGGATGCTGCCCGCCGATCTCGCGCCGGGCGATCGCGAGCGGGCACGCGAGGTGCGCGAGGCGCTCCGCGCGCTGCTGCTCGCCAACAACCACGACCACCCGCGCGACCCGGCCGCGCAGGACGTGCTGGAGGGGGCCGCGCGCCGCGCCAGGCTGGAGCCGGCATTCCCGCCCGACGGCGCGACCCTGGTACCGCGGGCCGGAGGCGTCGACGGCGCGCTCGGCCGCATCCTCGCGGCCGCGTTCACGGCGATGGTCGACGGCAGCTGGGCGCGGCTGAAGGCGTGCCCGCGGGAGATCTGCGGCTGGGCGTTCTACGACCGCTCGACGAACGCGAGCGCCACGTGGTGCTCGATGCGCGTGTGCGGCGGGCGGGTGAAGGCCGGCGCCTACTACCGGCGCCGCCGCGCGTCGGGCCACTGAAAGATCGCAACCAGGCGCCAAGAGACTCGGATTCCGGAGCTACGGTCCTCGCGTGGCCCGGCGACCAAGCTGGAGGGCCGCGTCAGGTGTTGCCCTCGTTGCGCTGGTGATGTCGCCGAGCGCGGCCCACGCGCGGAGCGCGAACACGGCCGCGCTCCAGGTGGCTCTGCGTGCCAAGCACGCGTACAGCGGCACGGTGGACGGCATTCGCGGACCGATGACGCGCGACGGCGTGCGCCGCTTTCAGCAGCGGCGCGGACTCGTGACCGACGGGATCGTCGGCCCGGTGACGCGTGCCGCGCTGCGCTGGCGCGGGCGCCCGCGGCTCGGCCGGCGCGTGATCGGCCCCGGCTCCAAAGGCTGGGACGTCGCGGCGCTCCAGTGGCTGCTCGCCACCCGCGGGTTCCCGTCCGGCCCGTTCGACGGGCGCAACGGCGCCCGCACGCAGGCCGCCCTGCAGCGCTTCCAGGCGTGGGCCGGCCTCGGCACCGACGGCCTCGCCGGCCCCGCGACGATCCGCGCCGTGCGGCGGCGGCCGCCCGCGTCGCCGCTCCGGTTCGCCCTGCCGATCAGCGCGCCGGTCGGGGACGGCTTCGGTCCGCGCGCCAACGCGATGCACACCGGCCTCGACTTCCCCGCGCCGAGCGGCACGCCCGTGGCGGCGGCCGGCCGCGGCTGCGTGTCATCGGCCGGCTACGACGCGGGCGGCTACGGCAATCTGGTCGTGATCCAGCACCGCGCCGGGATGACGAGCTGGTACGCGCATCTGTCGCGGATCAGCGTGCGGCCGGGCACGTGCGTGGTCGCGGGCAACCGGATCGGACGCGTCGGCGCGACCGGCCGCGCCACCGGGCCGCACCTGCACTTCGAGCTCCGCCTCCGCGGCGCCGCGATCGACCCGCGGACCGGCTTGTAGGCGCGCCTACCAGTGCACGCCGCGCATGAGGTAGGCCAGCGCGGTGGCTTCGCCCGACGCCTTCTCGGCCGGGTCCTTCTCGCCCTTGGCGGCGGCGGATTCCGGGAACACCTTGTACGCCATGTGCAGGATCTGGTCGACCGCCTTCGGCGCGAGCGCGTAGGCGACCTCGCCGAACGTCCCCAGCCGCGTGTTGATCTGCTTCGGCTTGCTGCGGATCGCCTCGCAGATGAGCTCGGCGGCCTCGTCGGGTGAGATCGTCGGGAACGAGTCGTAGATCTTCGTCGGCGCGATCATCGGCGTGCGCACGAGCGGCATGTGGATCGTCGTGAACGTGACGTTGTCGCCGATGAACTCCGAGCTCACCACGCGTGTCCACGCGTCGAGCGCCGACTTGGACGCCACGTAGGCCGAGAACCGCGGCGGATTGGTCTGCACGCCGATCGAGGACACGTTGACGATGTGTCCCGACCCCCGCTCGGCCATGTGCGGGAGCAGGCCGAGCATCAGCTTGACCGGGCTCAGGTAGTTGAGCTTGGCCGTGCGGTCGAAGTCGTGGAAGCGGTCGTAGGAGAGCTTCACCGAGCGGCGGATCGACCGCCCGGCGTTGTTGACGAGCATGTCGATCGCCGGGTGGTCGGACAGCATCTGCGCCACCAGCTGCTCGATCGCGTCGTAGTCCGACAGGTCGCACGGGTACACGTAGGCGCTGCCGCCGGCGGCCTCGATCTCGGCCTTGACCTCCTCGAGCTTCTCCTGCGTGCGCGCGACCAGCAGCGGGACCCCGCCGGCCGCTGCGATCTTCATCGCCGCCGCGCGGCCGATGCCGCTCGACGCGCCGGTGATCACCACGGTCCTTCCGTTGACGGCGCCCTCGAACGAGCGGTCCTTGTAGAGGTCCGGGTCGAGCCGGCGCTCCCAGTAGTCCCACAGCTTGTCGGCGTACGTCTCGAGCGCCGGCAGCTCGATCCCCGATCCGTCGAGCGCCCGCGCGGTGTCGCGCGCGTCGAACCGCGTCCTCATCTCGGCGTTCCTGAGCGCCTCCTCGGGGATCCCGAGGTCGGCCAGGAAGCTGCGCTTGATGCCCTGCAGCGCCGGGATCTTGAGCGCGTACGACAGCACGCCCTTCGGCAGCATGTCGGTCATCCGCTTGTCCACGCGCATGACGGCGTGCGGCGCGTGCGCGGCGTTCGCGAACGCGTTCAGCACGTCGCCCGAGCGCGGCGGCTTGGGGTCGACGATGTGGAACGCCTGGTTGTCGAGCCCGTCCTGGTGGGCGATGTGGTCGACCGCGGCGGCGACGTAGTCGACCGGCACGATGTTGGTCCGCCCGAACTCGAGCGAGATCAGCGGGAACCACTCCGGCAGCGCGTGCCGGAGCTTCTGGATCGCCTTGAAGAAGTAGTAGGGCCCGTCGATCTTGTCCATCTCGCCGGTCGTGGAGTTGCCGACGACCAGCGACGGGCGGTAGACGCGCCACGGGACCTGGATGCGCTCGCGCACGAGCTTCTCGGACTCGAACTTCGTGCGGTGATACGGGCTGGGGAACTCCTGGCCCTCGTCGAAGTCGTCCTCGGTGAACCAGCCGTCGTAGCTGCCGGCGACCGCGATCGACGACATGTGGTGGAACATCCCCACGTCGAGCGCGTTGGCCAGCTCGATCGCGTTCTGCGTGCCGCCCACGTTCAGCAGCGCGTTCGTCGTCTCGTCCGCGGTGATGTCGTAGACGGCGGCGAGGTGGAAGAAGTGGTCGATGCCCTGCAGCCGCTCGCGGGCGGCGTCGTCGATCCCGAGCTGCGGCTGCGAGAGATCGCCGAACACGGGCTTGACCCGTTCCGGCCGGCCGCACTTCTCCATCAGCCGCTCGAGCTTCTCGGTCGAGCCCTCGCGCACGAGGACGTAGATGTCGCCGTCGCGTTCGAGCAGACGTTCGACGAGGTGCCGCCCGATGAATCCGGTCGCGCCGGTGACGAAGTAGCTCATGGCCGAACACTAAACCGGCGGGCGCCCTCGAGGGCCCCGGTGATGCGCCCGCGCCCCAGCCGCGCCTCGAGCGCGAGCCCCTGGTCGATGGGGAGGCCGTGGGCGGCGTGCGCGGCCTCGCGGTCGGAGAGCATCGTCTCCTGCGGGAACGCCGCGATCGTCTCGGCGAGCTCGAGCGCGCGCGCGACGTGGCCGCCGGGGGCCACCACCTCGTTCACGAGGCCCATCGCCAGCGCCTCGTCGGCCTCGACGGTGCGGCCGGTGAGGATCAGGTCGAGCGCGCGGCCGAGGCCGACGACGCGCGGGAGCCGCTGGGTCCCGCCGTCGATCAGCGGCACGCCCCAGCGGCGCTCCAGGCAGCCGAAGCGCGCCGTCGCCCCGGCGACCCGCAGGTCGCACCACAGCGCCAGCTCGAGCCCGCCGGCGACGCACCAGCCGCCGATCGCCGCGATCGCCGGCTTGGCGGGCGTGCGGCGGGTGAAGCCCATCGGTCCTGCCGGGGCGTCCGGATCGAGCGTCTCGAGCGCCTTGAGGTCGGCCCCCGCGCAGAACGCGTCGTCGCCGGCACCGGTCAGCACGAGGACGCGGGCGCCGTCGTCGGCGGCGAAGCGCTCATAGGCCTCCAGCAGCGCGGCCGCGGTCGGCCCGTCGACCGCGTTGCGGCGCTCGGGCCGGTTGATCGTTATCAGCGCGGCCGCGCCGCGCCGCTCATAGTCGACAGCCATTCCCGGCATCTTCACACCGGCCGCGCCCGGTCGCGGCAGGCTGCATGGCGAGCGGCCCTGGCGCTCCCCGCCCGGGGCCGCTGAACGTCTACCAGCCGCCGCGCGCGTCGGCGCGCGCCCTGCGCGCCTTCGCGGCCGCCAGGCGGCGGTCCTTGCGCTTCTCCAGCCGCTGCTGGATCAGCGTCAGGATCAGGATCAGCAGCGGGAAGCCGACGATCAGGATGAAGCCGGCGTAGGTGACCACCTGGTCATTGGTCTCGCCCCACAGGCCCTCGCCGCCGTCATGGCCCTCGGCCAGGGCAACCGGCGCCAGCAGGGCGAAGAAGACGGTGGTCAGCACGATGGTCCGCTTCACACGCCGGAGGATACCCTCGAACCCCTCATGGCCGTCGTCATAGCCTCCGATCTCGCCAAGGACATGGCCGGCGAGCCGCTGCTGCGCGGCGTCTCCTTCCGGCTCGAGCGCCGGGAGCGGATGACGCTGTCCGGCCGCAACGGCGCCGGCAAGACGACGCTGCTGCGGATGCTCGCGGGGGAGACGTCGGTCGACGGCGGCGAGCTCAGCTTCGCCAAGGACGTGCGCATCGCGCTGCACGACCAGCGTCCCCCGCGCGACCGCGACCTCACGCTGCGCGACTACGTGCTGTCGGGCTGCAAGGACCTCCTGGATCTCGAGGCCCGCCTGGCCGAGCTCGAGCACGCGATGGCCGGCGGCGCCACCGACGGCGCGACGCTCGACGCCTACGCGCGCGCCCAGGCGCGGCTCGAGCACGCGGGCGGCTACACGTGGCGCGAGGGTGTCAACGCCACGGTGCACGGCCTCGGCTTCGACGACGAGCACCTCGACCGCAGCCTCGAGACGCTCAGCGGCGGCGAGCTCACGCGCGCGTCGCTCGCCCGCGCGCTGGCCAGCGACCCCGACCTGCTGCTGCTCGACGAGCCCACCAACCACCTCGACATCGAGTCGCTGGAGTGGCTGGAGAGCCACCTGCAGGGCCTCGACGCGTCCGTCGTGCTCGTCGCGCACGATCGCTGGTTCCTGGAGGCGGTCGGGACGTCGGTGCTCGAGCTGGAGGCCGGCCGCGCACGCTACTTCAAGGGCACCTGGCACGCCTGGCGCAGGGAGAAGGCGGCGCGCGAGCTCGCGCTCGGCCGCGCGATCGACAAGCAGGAGGCCGAGATCGCACGGCTCGAGCGGTTCGTCGACCGCTTCCGCGCCGGCACCCGGGCGCGCCAGGCCCAGGCGCGCGTGAAGAAGCTCGAGAAGATGGAGCGCATCGCGCGCGATCCGCGCGACGGCAAGGCGCTCGGCTTCGCCTTCAAGGCGCCCGAGCGGTCGGGTCGCGTCGTGTTCGAGGTCGAGCACGGCCGGCTGAGGATCGGCGACCGCACGCTGCTGCGCGACTTCGAGCTGTGGCTCGAGCGCGGCGAGCACGTGTCGCTGATCGGCCCCAACGGCACCGGCAAGACCACGCTCATCAAGGCGCTCGCCGGCCAGCGCGAGCTCGACGGCGGCAAGCTGCGCCGCGGGCACAACGTCAAGATCGGGCTGCTCACCCAGCACGCGGAGGAGCTCGGCGCGCCGGGCGCCCGCACCGTGCTGGAGGCGACCCAGCGCGCCACCGGCCTCAAGCCGAACGAGGCACGGTCGCTGCTCGGCCAGTTCCTGTTCAGCGGCGAGACCGCCGAGAAGCCGCTCGACGGGCTCTCGGGCGGCGAGCGCCGGCGCCTGTCGCTGGCGATCCTCGTCCATTCCGGCGCCAACGTCCTGATCCTCGACGAGCCCACCAACCATCTCGACCTCGAGAGCCGCGAGGCGCTCGAGGCGGCGCTCCAGGCGTTCCCCGGCTCGCTGCTGCTGATCTCCCACGACCGTGCGCTGCTGGACGCCGTCGGCAGCCGCACCGTGGCGGTCGAGCACGAGACGCTGCGCTCGTACGTCGGCGGCTGGCCCGAGTACCTGCGCGTTCGCGAGGAGCGCGCGGAGGCGGAGCGGACCGCGAAGCGCGCGAAGCCGGCGCCGCCGCCGAAGCCCAAGCCGGCCGGTCCGTCCAAGAACCAGCAGCGCCGCGCCGGCGAGCTCGAGAAGGCGATCGAGGCCGCCGAGGCGGACCTGCGCGAGCTCGAGGAGGAGCTCGCCGACCCGGCGGTCTGGAACGACCCACGCAGCGCGGCGAAGTCGACCAAGCGCCACACCGAGGCCAAGCGCGCGCTGGAAGCCCTGTACGAAGAGTGGGAGGGCGTCGCGGGCTGATGGGCTAGCGTTCAGCCGCTTGAGGCGCCTGACCGTTCTCATCTTCCTGCTCGTTGCCGCGCCGGCGCAGGCGGCGCCGCTCAACGAGCTGCCGTTCGTCGAGCGGCCCGACGGCGGGCAGGCGACATGCCTGCGCGCCACCGGCGCCCCCGGCGCGCTCGCGCTGCACGTGCCACGCGGGACCGAGCTGTTCAACGACGGC
>DASSUW010000227.1:0-6152 GCA_035706585.1 Solirubrobacteraceae bacterium
GGACGGTTCGGCCTTCGGCTGGCGCTTTTTCCAGCTATGCGATGGAAAAAGCGCCAGGCCCGGGTTCGCGCCTCCCCACCCGCCTAGCAGTTCGCCGGCACGACCACGGCGTTAGGGTCCACACACGTGGTCAACCTCTACTCCGACACCCAGACCCGCCCGTCGCCCGCCATGCGCCGCGCCATGGCCGAGGCGGAGGTGGGCGACGAGCAGCGCTCCGAGGACCCCACCGTCACCGCGCTGTGCGAGCGCGTGGCCGACCTGCTCGGCCACGAGGCGGCCGTGTTCCTGCCGAGCGGGACGATGTGCAACGCGATCGCGTTCCGGCTCCACATCCGGCCCGGCGGCGACGAGGTCGTGCTGCACCGCACCTCGCATCCGATCATCGCCGAGGCGGGCGGGCCGGCGGCGATCTCCGGCGCCGTGCTGTGCCCGGTCGACGGCCCGCACGGCATGTTCGACGCCGAGACGCTGCGCGCGCACCTGCGGCCGCCCGGCGATCGCTACAACCCCCGCTCGCGGCTCGTGTCGCTCGAGCAGACGACGAACGTCACGGGCGGGCACGTGTGGCCGCTGGAGCAGCTGCGGTCGGTGCTCGCGGTCGCGCGCGAGGCCGGGATGCGCGCGCACCTGGACGGCGCGCGGCTGATGAACGCCGTCGTGGCGACGGGCGTGCCGGCGCGCGAGTGGGCGAGCCGGTTCGACACGGCGTGGATCGACTTCACGAAGGGCCTCGGCGCGCCGGTCGGCGCGGTCCTCGCCGGATCGCGCGAGCTGATCGACGAGGCGTGGCGGTACAAGCAGATGTGGGGCGGCGCGCTTCGGCAGGCGGGGGTGATCGCGGCGGCGGGGATGTACGCGCTCGACCACAACGTCGAGCGCCTGGCCGACGACCATGAGAACGCGCGCGTGCTCGCCGAGGGCCTGGCCGAGCTGCCCGGCATCGAGCTCGACCCGGCGGAGGTGCAGACGAACATCGTCGTCTTCCCGTACCCGGACGCGGCGTGGCTGTGCGCCGAGCTCGAACGGCGCGGCGTGCGGATGGGCGTCATCGCGCCCGGCGTCGTCCGCGCGGTCACGCATCTCGACGTGGATCGCGCCGGCGTCGAGCAGGCGCTGGCGGTCGCGCGCGAGGTCCTGGCTCGGCAGCCGCTCAGCACATCTGAGCGCTGACTCGGTAGTCTCTGCGTCGCACCGCCCTCATCCCTCGGTGCTCAGCGCTCCGGCGACGACCGACCCCGTCGCCGGGGCGCAATCCCTTTCGGCCACTGCGCCAGTAGTACCGGGCAGTGAACGCCACCGAGGAGCTCCCCATGCACCGCCTCTTCACCGCCGCCGCGCTGGCGGCAACCGTCCTGATCGCCGCGTGCGGCAGCAGCAGCACCACTACCGACACGGGCACGCCGGCCTCCAACACCGCGATCGCCGTCAAACACGTCGACGGCGTCGGCGACGTGCTCGTAGACGCGAGCGGCCAGGCCCTCTACACGCCCGTTCAGGAGGCGAACGGCACGATCCGCTGCGTCGGCCAGTGCCTGTCGTTCTGGCACCCGCTCGCCGCCGGCGCGAACCCCACGGCGGCCGCCGGAACCGGCAAGGTCGCGGTGATCACCCGGCCCGACGAGACCAAGCAGGTCACCGTGGACGGCAAGCCCGCGTACTCGTTCTCCGAGGACGCGCCCGGCAAGGTCACCGGCGACGGCTTCAAGGACGCGTTCGGCGGCCAGAAGTTCACGTGGCACGTGCTGCTCGCGGGCGGCGGCACGAGCGCCGGCTCGTCATCCGGCGGTGGCACGGGCGACGCCTCGTCATCCGGCGGCGGATACTCGTATTGAGCTCATGGACGCGTCATCCGACGAGACCGTCCTCGCCGCGATGGGCGCCGGCGACCCGGACGCCGCCGCCGTGTTCGTGCGGCGGTTCCAGTCGCGCGTCTACGGGCTCGCGCTGACGATGCTGCGCGACCCCGGGCTCGCCGAGGACGTCGCGCAGGACGCGTTCATCCGCGCGTGGCGGTACGCCGGCACCTACGACGCCCGCCGCGGGCAGGTCGCCACGTGGCTGCTCACGATCACGCGCAACGCGGCGCTCGATCGCGTGCGGCTGCGCTCGGCGACCCCGCTGGATCCGAACGTCGTGGCGGCCGAGCTCGACCGCGAGCTGCCGGACGAGGGGCCCGGCGTGGCGGAGCGGGCACACGTGCGCGACGCGGTCGCCGGCCTGCCGGCCGACCAGCGTCGCGCGCTTGTGCTCGCGATGTACGCGGGGCGGACCGCCCGCGAGATCTCCGAGCTCGACGGCGTGCCGCTCGGCACCGTGAAGACCCGGATCCGGGCCGCGATGACCAAGCTGCGAGCGACCCTGGGGGTGGAACATGGCCTGTGACGAGACGCGCGAGCTCGCCGCCGAGCTGGCGCTCGGCATCGCCGACGGCGCGGATCGTGCGCGGGCGCTGCGACACCTCGCCGACTGCCCGGAGTGCCGGCGCTCCGTCGAGGAGCTCTCGACCGTCGTCGATGAGCTGCTGCTGCTCGCGCCGCAGCACGAGCCGCCGGCCGGCTTCGAGTCGCGCGTGGTGAGCCGCATGGCGCAACCGCGACCGCGACCGCGTCCGGCGCGGCGCCGGTGGCGTACGTTCTTCGTCCCGGTCACTGCCGCCGCCGCAGCGGCGGCGGTCGCGGTCGGCGTCGTGCTCGGCGCGACGAGCGACGACCGCCGGCTCGCCGACCAGTACCGCGAAACGCTCGCCGCCGCGAACGGGAGCTACTTCGAGGCCACGCGACTGCAGGACGCCGACGGCCGGCGCGCCGGGCTCGTCTACGGCTACCGCGGAACCCCGTCGTGGATCTACGTCGACCTCTACGCGGACCACGCGGCAGACTACCGCGCCGAGCTCGTGCTGACGTCGGGGCGGCGGGTGCCGCTGCCGACGCTCGCGCTGGACCCGACGACCGGCAGCGCCGGGCAGGCGATACCGGTCGACCTGGAGCGGGTCGCGCGGGTCGAGCTGGTCGGCTCCCGGGACGGCGACGTGCTCACCGCGACGCTGCCTCACGCGGGGGAACGCCGGCCCTGAGGGCCGGGTTCCCCTGCGACTAGCGGCCGGCGGTCGCGCGGCGTGCGCGCGCGGCGCGGCGGGTGGTCGGCTTGCGGCGGTCGGTCGACTCGGCGGCGGACAGGCGCACGGCGTCGAACAGCATCACGCCGAGCCCGGCCTCGACGATGTCTTCGGCGTGCGGGTCCTTGGCGATCCGCTCGGCGGCCGCGGCCTCGATCTTCTCGGCCTGCTCGAGCAGCTTGTCGACGGCCTTCGACAGCGCGGTGAAGCCCTTGGCGTCGAGCTTGACGAGCGCGCGGCGGAGTTGCGCGTCCTCGCGGTCGAACCCGCCGGACGCGGCGGACTGACGGGCGTACTCCGCGATCACGTCCAGCGACGACCCGACAGCGGCCTGCTTGGCGATCGGGGGCGCCTGGGCCCAGCCCTCGGCGGTGACGTTCGGCCGGGCACGCGCACGGTAGTGGTGCTCCACGGCGCCGCGGACGCGCGTCTCGTCCACCAGCTCGATGAGGCCGAGCTGCTCGAGGGTGCGGACGTGGTAGGCGACGGTCCCCAGGCTCGCGCCAAGCCAGCCGGCCAGCTGGTTCGGTGAAGCTTTGCGCTCGTCGAGCATCGCGAGAATGCGGACCCGCAGCGGGTGGCTCATCGCCTTGACGTAGCGGGGATCGTCGATGTTCTTGATTGGCTTCATATCTCCATCAATGTGTCCCGCAGCCGTTGCCGGATTCGGTGCAGGCGGACCCTTACCGTGACCTCGGCGAGCCCCAGCTGCATTGCGAGCTCGCTGAAGGGGAGATCTTGCCAGTAGTGGCCGATCAATAGCTGCTTGTCCTGCCCGGACATCCCGCTCATTGCCCGCCATAAGTCCAGGAAATCGACGGAGTCTGAGAATTCCTGGCGCGGATCCGCTATGGCGGTGTCCTCGGTGATCGGCAGCTCGGGCGGGCGCGCGAGGATCCGGACCGCCTCGCGACGAGCGATCCGCGCGATCCACGGCTCCGGTCGCGACGGGTTGCGGCAGTGACTGCGATGGCGCCACGCGCGGATCGCCGCCTCCTGGGCGGCGTCGTCGGCCGCGGCCGACGCGCCGAGCAGCCGCCGCGCCTCGTCGAGGCAGAGGGCGCGGACCTCCCCCCAGTCCCACTCGATGTAGGTGCGTCGAGTCATAACGCGCCAACTTGCGTAGCGTTGAAACGAACTGAGCGCTCGGTGCGGTCAACCGCCCGTGAACGAACTGCCCGTGTCCACCGCGCGTGCGTACGACGTGGTCGCGCCCGCGTACGACCTTCTGACGGCCGGCTATGCGTACGGCCCGTGGCTGGCGGCGATCGACCGCCTGGCTCGCGAGCACGGACTGCGGGGACACCGGGCGCTCGACGTGGCGTGCGGCACCGGCAAGAGCCTCGAGGCGCTGCTCGACCTGGGCTATGACGCGGCCGGGTGCGACGGCTCCGCCGGGATGGCGGCGGTCGCCCGCCGCAAGCTCGCGGGCCGCGCTCACGTGTTCGTCGCCGACATGTGCTCGCTCGGCATCGCCGGCACGTTCGACCTCGTCACCTGCCTCGACGACGCGCTCAATCACCTGCCGTCGGCGGCGGACGTCGTGCGCGCGCTGCGGGCGATGGGCGGAAACCTCGCGTGCGGCGGACTGCTGGCGTTCGACGTCAACACGCTCGGCGCCTACCGCGACGTCGGCGATCGGATCGTCGAGCACGGCGACCAGATCGTGCTGTGGCACGGCGGCCCGGCCCGGCTCGCCGCGCCCGGCGGCCGCGCCGAGGTCGCGATGGACGTCATGCGGTCATGCGGCGACGGTCTGTGGCGGCGCGAGCGCGCGTCGTGGGGCCACTGGCACTACCCGCTCGCCTCGATCCCGTCGCTGGTGGACGAGGCCGGGCTCGAGGTCGTCGCCGTTCGCGGGCAGCTCACCGGCGGGCGCCTGGAACCGGACGCCGACGAAGAGCGCCACCGCAAGGCGGTCTTCCTCGCGCGCCGCAGGTTCGATCCCTCAGAGGGAGGTGACCATGCCCTGGCAGCCGTAGACCGATGACGCCAGGTGGGCATGCCGTCGCCGGCACGGCGGCGTGCCCTGCCGGGCTCATTCCACGAGTCTCACCTCCAATCCGGCGCCCAGGCCCGCTTCGCCCGCACCGTTCAGCAGCCCGAGGATGCGGGCGACGTATCCGCGCGTCTCCGGGTAGGGCGGGACGCACATGCAGGCCGCGACGGGTGTCGGGCCGGCGTTGTAGGCCGCCAGGGCGAGCGGGACGGTGGCGAAGCGCCTCAGCAGGTCGCGCATCAGGTGTCCCTGGGCGTCGATCGCCTGCTCGGCGTCGAACGGGTTGGCCAGCCCGAGCGCCTGCGCGGTGCCGGGCATGAACTGGGCGATGCCCTGCGCGCCCGCTCCGCTCTGCGCGAACGGGTTGAAGTTGCTCTCGGCGTAGATCTGGGCGGCGAGGAGCGCGGCCGACACGTTCCACCGCTGCGCCGCCCGGGCCAGCACCGGCGCGTAGCGGTCGGGCACGAACGCCGGCAGCGCGCTCTCGTGCTCGGCGGCGTGGGGCGTCGACGCCGCGTTGAGCGCATAGCCGTAGTGCCAGGGTTCCCATTCGTACCGCTCGAGGAAGTGGAAGCGCGGCGCGTTCGCGGCCAGCCAGGCGTACGCCGCCTCGGGCCCGAGATCGAGCTCGGTCGCGTTCCGATGCAGCGACGTGCCGGGCGGCGCCACCCACTTCGGGTCCGGATGGGCGCGGAACAGCGCCGCCTGCTCGGCGTCGGACCGGTAGGCGCTCGTGATGAGCAGCGCGACGCCGTCGCGGCGCGCCGCGCGCTCCATCCGGTCGAACGCCTGCGCGACGTCCGGCCGCATCGGCTTGCCCTGGCGGTAGGCGAGCGGACCGTCGTAGCCGCCGCCGTCGGCCGTGGCGTCCAGGCCCGCCGGCGCCAGCTCCGCCTCGGCGACGACGTGGATCGGCACGCGCCGGCCCTCCACCTCCACCACCTCCCGCACGCCGACGCGGATGCGCACGGGCGCGAACGTGTCCGCGTCCGGGAAGCTGACGGCGACGGCGTCAGCTGCGTTGGCGGCTCCGAC
>DASSUW010000228.1:0-8235 GCA_035706585.1 Solirubrobacteraceae bacterium
CTGAGGTCGCCACGACACACATGCTAGATACCCCTATGGGGTATGTCAAGCGTCCGGGTCGCGCGGAGCGCCGGCGTCGCACGGCGCGCGGGCCGGGAAAGCGGCATCAGGACCCCGCTCGTGGGGAACGTTCCCCGTATGGCCCGGCACGACCACGGTCACGAGCATCACGCGCACGGGGTCTCCGCCGACGCGGACCGCAACAAGCTGGCGCTCGCGCTGGCGTTGATCGTCGGCTTCATGTGCGTGGAGGTCGTGGTCGGCATCGTGGCCAACTCGCTGGCGCTGCTCTCGGACGCGGCGCACATGCTCACCGACGCCGGCGCGCTGGCGCTGGCGCTCGTGGCGATGCGGCTGGCGCGGCGGCCGGCGCAGGGCGCGATGACCTACGGGCTCAAGCGCAGCGAGATCCTGTCGGCGCAGTTCAACGGAGCGACGCTGCTCGTGCTCGGGCTGCTGATCGTCTACGAGGGCGTGCACCGTCTGATCGAGCCGCCGGACGTCGCCGGGCCGGCGCTGCTGATCGTCGCGCTGATCGGGGTCGCCGTGAACCTGGTGGCGACCTGGACGCTCGCGCGCGCGAATCGGCAGAGCCTGAACGTCGAGGGCGCCTTCCAGCACATCCTCACCGATCTGGCGGCCTTCGTCGCGACCGCGATCGCGGGCGTGATCATCCTCACGACCGGGTTCGTGCGCGCGGACGGCATCGCGGCGCTGATCGTCGCGGCGATCATGCTGCGCGCCGCGTTCTTCCTGCTGCGCGACTCCGGCCGCGTGTTCCTGGAGGCCGCGCCGAAGGGCACCGACCCGGAGGCGATCGGCCGCGCGATGCTGACCGTACCCGGCGTCAGCGAGGTGCACGACCTGCACGTCTGGGAGGTCACGTCGAACTTCCCCGCGCTGTCCGCGCACGTGCTCGTCGAGCGCGACAGCGACTGCCACGCTGCTCGCCGGGACCTGGAGGCGCTGCTGCACGAGCGCTTCGAGCTCGACCACACCACGCTGCAGGTCGACCACGAGGGCGGCGAGCTGCTCGAGCTCGAGATGCCCGAGCAGCACGGGCGCCGGCGGCGCTGAACGGTCCGTCAGTGGTGGTGGTGGCCGCGGACGGTCTGCCACGACTGCCAGGTGATCCGCAGGATGACGATCGTGATCGCGAGCCCGATCAGCGGGTCGGCCACCTGGGCGCCCGCGGCCACTGCGGCGGCGCTCGCGACGACCGCGAGGCTCACGTAGGCGTCGGCGCGGGCGTGGTTGCCGTCGGCGATCAGCGCCGGGCTGTCGAGCCGCGCGCCGGCGCGGCTGCGGATGATCGCCGCCCACCAGTTGCCGGCGAATCCGAGCAGGCCGGCGACCGCGAGCGGCACGAGGTGCTCGACGTCGCGCGGGTCGATCAGGCGGTCGACGGCCTCATAGGCGGCGACGCAGGCGGAGATGAAGATCGCGAGGACGACCGCGAGCCCGGCCCACCGCTCGGCCTTCGCGCTGCGGAGCGCGAAGGCGATCGCGAGCGGGAACGCGGTGGCCGCGTCGCCGGCGTTGTGGATCAGGTCGGCGAGCAGGGCGACGCTGCCCGTAGTGGCGAAGATCAGCGCCTGGGCGGCGGCCGTCAGCCCGAGGACCAGGAGGGCCAGCCCGACCGCTCGCAGGCCCGCCCGCGAGCGCTTGATCGTCGGGTCGACGAGCCCGTGACTGTGGGCGTGTCCGCTCACGCTCCCAGCGCGATGGCGTCCGGCGCCCGCCCCGACAGCCCCAGTCGCAGGTGCTCGACGTGCGACATCGCCTCCGCAAGCAGCTGGGCGACGTGGTCGTCGTAGAGCTCGTAGCGCACCTGCCGCCCGTCGCGGCGCCCGTTGACCAGACCGAGGTGGCGCAGGATCCGCAGCTGGTGCGAGACCGCCGAGGCTTCCATCTCGACGTCGGCGGCCAGCTCGCCGACCGAGCACGGGCCCGCGTGCAGCCGCGCGAGGATGCGCAGCCGGCTCGGCGTCGCCAGCGCCTGCATCGTCTCCGCGACGCGCGCGGCGAGGCCGTGGTCGAGCAGATCGCCGGGGTCTGTCTGTGCGCCGTGGCTCACCGCGCGAGCACTATAGCTGAATGCACGCTCAGCTATTCATATCCTCACGCACTTGATCTCAGACATCACTGTCTGATTTACTAACGCAGACAACGCTGTCTGACTTCGATCTGAGGCTCCCATGCACGGTCATCGCGCGCGGAACATCGCGAACCCACTTCTTCTCCTGCTGTCGATCGCGCAGCTGATGGTCATCCTCGACATCTCGGCGGTCAACGTGGCGCTGCCCGACCTCGCGTCCGATCTCCATCTCGCCGACGACGACCTGGGGTGGACGATCACCAGCTACTCGCTCGTGTTCGGCAGCCTGCTCCTGCTCGGCGGTCGTGCCGCCGACCTCCTCGGACGCCGGCGCATGTTCCTCGCCGGCCTCGGCGTGTTCGTCGGGTCGTCGCTGGCGGCGGCGCTCGCCGCCGATGCCGCGCTCCTGTTCGCCGCACGTGCGGGTCAGGGGCTCGGGGCCGCGATGCTGTCACCCGCCGCGCTGTCGATCATCACCACGTCGTTCCACGGCGCCGAACGTGCCCGTGCGCTCGCGGTGTGGGGCGCGGTCGGCGGCGCCGGCGCCGCCATCGGCGTGCTGCTCGGCGGCGTGCTGACCGAGCTGGTGTCGTGGCGCGCGATCTTCTTCATCAACCTGCCCGTCGGCGTGCTCGTCGCCGCCGGCGCGCTGCACGTCGTCCCCGCCGATCGCCACCGGGCACGGTGGACGGGACTCGACGTGCGCGGGGCGCTGCTCGCGACGGCGGGTCTCGGCGGCCTCGTCTTCGCGCTCTCCCAGGCCCAGACCGCCGGCTGGGCTTCGGCGCAGACGCTCGGCGCCGGATCGGCCGCGCTGCTCGTCCTCGCGCTGTTCGTCGCGCTCGAGCTGCGTACGGCCACGCCGCTCCTGCGCGTCCAGCGCCTCGCCGACCGGGCCGTCGGGGGTGGCCTGGTGATGATGCTGACGGCGTCGGCGGTGATGTTCGGCTCGTTCCTGCTGTCGTCGCTGTACCTGCAGCGCGTGCTCGGCACGGGCGCGCTCGCGACCGGGCTGGCGTTCCTGCCGTTCGCGGCCGTGATCGGCGTCGGCGTGCACATCGCCGGGCGCCTGATCGATCGCTTCGGCGTCCGGATCCCGATGGCGTCGGGGTTCGCCGTCGCCGCGGGCGGGCTGCTCCTCCTGTCGTCGGTCGGCGCCGGCGGCAGCTACGTCGCGGACGTGCTGCCCGGCATGCTCGTCGTCGGCCTCGGGCTCGGCACGATCCTCGTCTCGGTCACCGTGTCGGTGCTGGCGGGGGCCGCCGACGAGGAGAGCGGCATGCTCTCGGGCCTCAACACGACCGGACACGAGGTCGGCGGCTCGCTCGGCATCGCGGTGCTCGCGAGCGTCGCCACGACCGCCGCCGGCATCGGTGACGCGTTCCTGGTCGCCGCTGCCGTCGCGGCCGTCGGAAGCCTCGTCGCGCTCGTCGTCCTGCCGTCGGCGCGACACTTCCTGCCCAAGTTGGCCCTGACGCCCCGCATCGCCGTTCACTGACCGTTGCCGAATCGCGCCACAGCCTCGGAGACGACCCCGCGCCGCCGGGCGGACGCGGAGCGCAGCGTGGCGCGGATCATGGACGCCGCCGTCGAGGCGCTGGCGAGCGATCCCGAGGCCAGCGTGGCCGCGATCGCTCGCCGGGCCGGCGTCGTGCGGGCGACCGTGTACGTGCACTTCCCGACGCGCGACGCGCTCGTCGAGGCGGTCACGGCGCGGGCGATCCGCGAGGCCGCGGCGGCGATCGAGGCGGCGGACCCACAGCGCGGGAGCGCCATCGAGGCCCTGCGCCGCGTGGTGGTGTCCGCGTGGCGCAGCCTCGAGCGCTACCACGCGCTCGTCGCCATCAACACCCAGCTACCCGCGGGCGAGCTCCGCGCACGACACCACGCGGTCATGGCATCGCTCGAGCCGCTCATCGAACGCGGTCAGCGGGACGGCACGTTCCGTGCCGACGTCCCGCCCGCGTGGCACCTCTCGATGCTGCTCGCGCTCGTCCACGCGGCGAGCGGCGAGCTACGCGCCGGCCGGGTCGCTCGCGGCGACGCCGAAGCCGCGGTCGTGGCCACGGTGATCGGCGCGCTCGGGCGACGCTAGCCGCCCGCCGCGACGCGGCGATAGTGCTCGGTCACGCCGGCCCAGCCGCGGCGGTTGCGCTCCCGCCGTTCGGCGGCGGCCGCGCCGAGCCGCTCCCAGCCGCGGTGCTCGATCCGCACCCGCGTGCCTTCGGGCAACGGCGTGAAGCTGACCTCGACCTCGGTGGCGTCGGCGCGGTCGAAGCGCAGGTGCCAGAGATAGACGAGCCGGTGCGGGGGCTCCCAGGCGAGCACCTCGCCCCAGTCGTGCTCGGCGCCGCTCGGCGTGCGCTCGAAGATGCGCCCGCCCGGGCGCGGCTCGAACGTGACGGTCAGCCTCGGATCCGCTGAGACCGAGTGCCCGTGGGGCCACCAGCGGGTGGTCTGCTCGGCCCACAGCGCGAACGCGCGCGCGCTGTCGCAGGCGACGGTGAACTCGAGCTCGAGCGGTTGCATCAGTTGTCGGCGAGCAGCTTGAAGCGCGCGGCGGCGTCGCCCCACACGGTCTCCAGGTACGCCTGCACCGCATCGATGCCTTCACCGTGGAGGCGGTAGAGGCGGCGGGTGCCCTCGGCGCGGTCCGTGACCAGTCCGGCGTCCTTGAGCAGCTTCAGGTGGCGGGACACCGCGGGGCGGCTGATCGGCAGCTCGTCGGCGAGCTCGCGCACCGAGCGGTCGCCCGCCCGCAGCAGCTCCACGATCGCCCGCCGGTGCGGGTCGCCGAGGGCATCGAAGGGGTCGCCTGGCAATGCGTGCAGCGAGATTGCCTGACGGTAGCAGAATTGTTACCGTCACTTTTTCGTTACGACAGAAGGGGACGGGATGGCTGAAGGCACGCCGGACGATCCGTGGACGCTCAGGACGCCGCCGGGCTCGTCGGAGTACCAGGCGTGGCGCGACGAGTCGGCGGATCCGCCGGCGCTCGTCGTCCAGGTCGGCCGGACGCAGCTCCGCTACCACCTGCGTGCGATCGACGACCTGCAGGCGATGCTCGCCGAGCACGGCGACTGGGTCCCGCTCGGCAGCGCGGACGAGCAGAAGCCCGCCGCCGACGGGACGGTCGAGGCGTGGGCGCGGTCGGACGGCAACCCGGTCGGCGGGTGGTACGGCCTTCGCAAGGGGTACCGCGGGCGATTCGGCATGTACGTGCCGCCCGTCCTGGAACAGCTCGGGCTCGCCGAGGTCGAGCACAACGCGCGCAACAACCGGATGCGCGTGCGAACCTAGTCCCGGCGTTCGAGGATCGCGCCCAGGCGCTCGAGATCCTTGGTCATCGCCCGTCGCATCGCACGGGCCATGACCGGGGCCGCGACCTTCTGGAAGCCCGACGGCTCGCCACGGTTGCGCAGCGTCATGCGCGTGGCACCGTCGCCGGCGTCCTCCCACGTGTAGCTGGTCTCCATCGGGAACGGTCCCTGCGCCGTGCTCATCACCAGTCGCTCGCCGGGGACGAGGTCGCGGATCTCGTACGTGTAGGTGAGGCGGCGCCCGAGGAAGGTGGCGATGAAGGCCAGGCGCGAGCCGACCGCGAGCGGCGGCGGCGTCTCCCATTCGACCGCCTTGATGTTCGAGTACCACGCGGTCGTGGTGTCCGGATCGGCGGCGTAGGCCGCGACCTCGCTGCGCGGGCGGGCGATCGTGCGCTCGCACCGGACGTCGACGGCCACGCTCAGCCCTTCGCCGGCAACGAGCGTGCGAACTCGACTCCCCGAGCCACCCACGCCGCCAGGTCGCGTTCCCCGGCGACGCCCTCGGGGGCGACGAGGATCCATCCCTTCATGGGCCGGCCCGTCATGTCGAACGGCCGCGTGTGCGGGCGGTCGAGCGCGTCGTCGGATGCGTCAGGCCCGACGCGGACCATCAGCTCGGCACCGGAGAGCCCGACCGCCATGTTCCCCTGCAGCAGGAACGCGAGGCCGCCGAACATCGCCTTCTCGGTGACCGCCGGCTCGGCCGCCAGCTGTTCGCGCACGCGGTTGGCGAGATCCTCGTCGTAGGCCATACCCGCTTGTATCACATGTCGGCAAGCTCAGGCTTGCGCAAGTGTATACTTGCGCTCGATGGCCGACGTCTTCCAGGTGCTCGCCGAGCCGCGGCGTCGCGACCTGCTCGCGCTGCTCGCGCGCCACGAGCGGACCGCCGGTGACATCGGCCGGCACTTCGACGTCACGCGCCAGGCCGTGTCGCAGCACCTGCGGATCCTGCTCGAGGCCGGCCTGATCCGCGAGCGCCGGGAGGGGACGCGCCGCTGGTACAGCGCGCGGCCCGAGGGGCTGGCGGAGGTCCGCGCTTACGTCGACGCCATGTGGCCGAGCGCGCTCGACGATCTCAAGGCCGCCGCCGAACGCGAGCACGCGTCCGCACGACACGATGCCCGGCGCAACTGAGCCGCTGCGCAACGAGGTGCGGATCGCGGCGCCGCCCGAGGTGGTGTTCCCGTACTTCACCGACCCCGCGCGGATGGTGAGCTGGATGGGTGTCGCCGCGCTGCTGGACCCGCGCCCCGGCGGCACGTTCCGTGTCGAGGCCAACGGTCGCGATGTCGTGCTCGGCGAGTACCTGGAGGTCGACCCGCCGAACCGCGTCGTGTTCACCTGGGGGTTCGAGGGCGCCGAGCCGTTCGTCGAACCCGGGTCGACGCGCGTCGAGGTCACGCTGGAGCGCGACGGCGAGGGGACGCTGCTGACGCTGTTGCACCACGGCCTGGCGGAACGCGCGCGCGACGCGCATGCGCAGGGCTGGTCGCACTACCTGGCGCGGCTCGCTCCCGTCGCCGCCGGCGTTCCGAGCGAGCCCGATCCCTGGATTGTCACCGACTGAAGGAGCGACGATGCCCGCCATCCACTTCCGCCGGACCGTCGACGCATCGCCGGACGAGGTCTACACCGCGCTCGCGACGCAGGCCGGCCTGGCCGGCAACTGGACGGACCAGCTCGAGGTGCCCGAACGGACCGGCGACGTGGCCAAGTTCGGCTTCGGCCCCGATTGGGCCAAGACGCTCGAAGTACGGATCGACGCCCTCGAGCCCGGCCGCCGCGTCGAGTGGACGCCCGTGGGCGGGTTCCCGGGCTGGATCGGCACGTCGATCGTCTGGACCCTGGAGCCGGAGGACGGGGGCGGGACCGTCGTGCATTTCACCCATGCGGGGTGGCCGGAGCAGGCGGCCGACGGCGAGATGGCGATGTGCGGCTACACGTGGGCCATGATCATCGACCGGCTCGGCCGGCAGGTCGCCGGCGGCGAGCCGTCCCCGTACTTCCGCGCCGGCGAGCCGCTGCCGCAGTAGCTCACGCGGTGGCGAGCTCGTCAGGGCGCGAACACTGCCCGTTCGGCTGGTCGCCGGGCCCGGGTACGCGTGCGTCGAGGGGGTGCCGGCGCTCGCACCCCATCAGCAACCTGCCTCGACGGTCGATTGGAGGCCCATGCTTCCCACCTACTCCGTTGCCGAGCGCAACCGGCGCTGGGAGCTCGCGCAGCAGCTCATGGATCTCGAAGGTCTCGACGCCCTGCTCGTCTGGGGCGAGCGGGAGGGCGCGGCGCCGGCGCCGTTCGCGTTCGACACGTACTTCACCAACGACCGTCCCGGCGCGCTCGTGGTGATCCCACGCGGCGCCGAGCCGGTCGCGCTCGTCCCGCTGCCGATGTACGTCGGTGATCACTACGAGTCAACGCTGCGCGGCGACGAGCTGTGGATCGCGCCCGAGAACGTACGCGTCGCGCGCCATCCGGCCGGCGTGGCCGGCGTGTTGCGCGAGCACGGCGCGGACCGCGGCAGGATCGGCGTCGTCGGAGCCGAGCCGTACCCGCCGTACTACTTCGTTCCGCCGCTGCCGGCCGCGCTCCGGCTCGGGCTCGCGAAGCAGCTGCCGGACGCCGACCTCGTACCCGCCGGGCACCGGCTCGCGGCGCTCACGATGCGGCAGAGCGACGAGGAGCTCGCGGTCATCCGTCACGCGGCCGGGATCGGTGACGCGATGGCGGTGGCGATGCGCGAGGCGACGGCGCCGGGCGTTCCCGAGACCGAGGTCTATGCGGCGGGCCTGCACGCCGCGCATGTACGCGGC
>DASSUW010000229.1:0-12797 GCA_035706585.1 Solirubrobacteraceae bacterium
ATTCACGACGACGGGCTCGGCCGGGGGCTCGGCCGGCGGGGGCAGCGGCACGATCGGTGCCTCCGAGTCGTGCTCGTCGCCGCCCGGCTCGGTCGGCAGCAGGTGCCGCCGGATCGGGACCACGCGCGCCAGCTCGGGCGCCGGCGTCGACGCTGCGGGCGGTTCGCCGGCCGCTGCGGCCGGCAGCAGGTGCCGGCGCATCGGGATGATGCGCTCGATCTCGGGCTCCGGGACGCCGACCGGGACGCCGGTGAGCAGCCACGTCCCGTCGTCGCGACGGCTGATCTCGCCCTCCTTGGTCAGCTCGCTGAGCGCGGTCGACACGGTCGGGCGGCGCGCGCCGATCAGCTGACCGAGCATGCGGTGTGACAGGGTCATCGGCAGCGCCACGCCGTCGGGCGTCATCCGGCCCCAGCGCTCGGCGAGGTGCCAGAACAGCGCCAGCAGCCGCCGGTCGACGCGGTTGAGCTGCGAGATCGCCTGCGTGACCGTGAGCCGCAGCGCGCGCTCGTTCACGCGGTCGATCAGGGCGGCGTTGACCTCGGGGAACGTCGCCACCGCGGTCGCGAACCGGCGGTCGAGCAGCCCGACGCGGCTGCGCGTGAGGACGTTCCAGCGGACCACATGGCGCAGCAGGGTCGACTCGTCGTTCAGGCGCCACGGGCGCACGACATCGCCGGGGCCGAGCAGCTCGGTGCTCACCGTGTCGGCGACGAGCACCTCGCGCGCGAGGACCCCGTCGAGGATCAGCAGGCCGATGTGCTCCGGGCTCGTGGACGCGAGCTTGTCGACCTCCCACGGACCGGCCTCGAGCGTGTGGACGGCGATGCGCAGCTCGCGCCGCGCCGCGGTGACACGGCCACCTTCGAGCAGCTGGCCGAGATCGGGGTCAAGATCCAGCAACGGTGCGATGTGACGGTCCGTCACGGAGCCCTCCTTCTGCGCTCGCTTCCCGGACGCGGGCCGTGTGAAACGTCGCGGGCAAGGTCAGTATGCCGACCGCTCGCCCAGGCACAGGCTAGCGTCAGATGGATGACGGGAACGCTCGATGTGTGGAGCAGTTCTCCGTCGAGGCGGATCTGGTGGGAGGACCGCACGCAGCGGCGCGCGCGCGGCGCTTCGTCGAGGACGAGCTGCTTCAGCGGCTGCCCCGGCGCGTCGTCGAGGACGTGATGCTCCTGATCACCGAGCTGGTGGCGAACGGGGTCCGGCACGGCGGCGCCGGGGTCGACTCGACGCTCCATCTCCTGCTGCAGGGAACCCGGCCGGGCCTGCGCGTCGAGGTCGTGAACGCCGACCGTCGCGGCGGCCGCGGACCGGCCCGGCGCGCCGCCGACCTCACCGGCGGCGGCGGAATCGGGCTCAACCTCGTGGACCGTCTGTCGAGCCGCTGGGGCGTGCGCCAGACGCCCGACACGGCCGTCTGGTTCGAGCTGGACTGCTAGTACCGTCTCCTCGGTGCCGGCCGCCAAGCGCCAAGAGGTCGAGATCGACGGCCGCAGGCTCTCCCTCTCGAATGTCGACAAGGTGCTCTACCCCGAGGCGGGGTTCGCCAAGGGGCACGTCATCGACTACTACACGCGCGTTTCGCCGGCGCTGCTGGGGCACCTGCGCGGGCGCGCGCTCACGCTCAAGCGCTATCCCAACGGCGTCGACGGCGGCCACTTCTACGAGAAGCAGTGCCCGTCGCACCGGCCCGAGTGGGTGCAGACCTCGCTGATCGGCGACATCGACTTCTGCATGGCCAACGACCTGCCGACGCTGGTGTGGCTCGCCAACCTCGCCGACCTCGAGCTGCACACGTCGCTCGCGCTCGCCGCGGACTACGGCACTCCGACCGTGATCGCGTTCGACCTCGACCCCGGGCCGCCGGCGACGGTCGTCGAGTGCGCCGAGGTGGCGCTCGAGCTGCGGATGATCTTCGAGCACCTCGGCATGCAGGCGTTCCCGAAGACGTCGGGCTCGAAGGGGATGCAGGTCTACGTGCCGCTCAACACGCCCACGTCCTACGACGTCACGCGGCCGTTCGCGCGTGGGCTGGCCGAGCTGCTCGAACGCCGGCGGCCGGACCTCGTGGTCTCGGAGATGAAGAAGTCGCTGCGCGGCGGCAAGGTGTTCGTGGACTGGAGCCAGAACACGAGCTTCAAGACGACGGTCAACGTGTACTCGCTGCGCGCGCGGCCGCAGCCGACGGTCTCGACGCCGCTGAGCTGGGAGGAGGTTAGATCGGTGACCGAATCGAGGGATCCCGACGACCTCGTGTTCACGTCCGCCGACGTCCTCGAGCGGGTTGCCGAGCACGGCGATCTGTTCGCCGGCGTGCTCGAGTTGCGGCAGACGCTGCCGGAGTCGCTATAAACGGCGCATGGACCTCGAAGAGCGCACCCTCGAAGACACGCTCGAGCGGACCTGCACGGTGTGCGGCGCCCGGCTCACGACGAGCGAGATCGAGGCCGCCCGCGAGGCGGGCGGCCCGTTCCTGTGCAGCGTCCACGCCGCCGAGGAGCTCCCGGCGGAGGATCTCGCCTCCGACGACGCCGAGTAGTACCTGGATTCCCGAGCGCTCGGTAGCGTTCGCCTCTACACGAGAGGGGGTCCTCCATGCGGGTACGTAATTGGCGGGTTCTGCCCGCGGCCGCGGCATTCGCGGCCGCGTTGGCGACCGCCCCTGCCGCGTCGGCGACCAGTGGCTCGCCATCGCTGCACTGGAAGGCCTGCGGCGATGCGCCCGACGTCGAGTGCGCGGTGCTGAAGGCGCCGCTGGACTACGACAAGCCGCACGGCAAGCGGATCAAGGTGTTCGTCGCGCGTGCCCACGCGACCGGTGAGCGCAAGGGATCCCTCTTCCTCAACTTCGGCGGGCCCGGCGCCTCGATCGCCGACTTCATCCAGGCGGCCGGCGCCGACGGCTTCCCGGCGCTCAGCGAGCACTTCGACCTCGTCGGCATGGACCCGCGCGGAACCGGCCAGACCGAGGACCCGATCGACTGCAAGGTCAACCAGGAGACGACGGGGCTCTACTCGGAGCCGTTCACGACGCCGTTCAACCTCGACGTCGGGGCGCTGATCGCCAAGGATCGCCGCTACATCCGGCGGTGCCTCGTGCGCAACGACGTGGACGTCCTCGCCCACGCGTCGACCGCGAACGTCGCGCGCGACATGGACCTGGTGCGCGCGGGCCTGGGTGAGAGCAGGCTCAACTACCTCGGGTTCTCCTACGGCACGTTCCTGGGCGCGACCTACGCGAGCCTGTTCCCGAACCGCTACCGGGCGCTGGTCCTGGACGGGCCGCTGGACCCGAACCGCTACATCAACAAGCCGACGAAGAACCTGTTCGAGCAGTCGGCCGGATTCGAGCGCGCGCTCGGGCGCTTCTTCCAGGCGTGCGCGGCCGACCAGTCCGCGTGCCTGGGCTTCGGTGGCAGCGACCCGTGGAGCGCGTACGACGAGCTGGTCGACCAGGCGTACCAGACGCCGCTGCCGGCGGACGGCTACACGCCCGACCCGCGGCCCGTCAACGGCGACGACGTGCTGGCCGCGGCGGTGATCCCGATGTACGCCAAGCAGTTGTGGCCGCTGCTCGCGCAGGCGCTGGCGGCGGCGCAGGACGGCGACGGCACGCTGATCCGCGCGCTGACGGACGAGTTCTTCTACGGCCGCGACCCGGACACCGGCGACTACGACCCGGGCTCGGACCGCTATTTCACGCTCGGCGCGGTCGAGCAGCGCTACACGCGCGACATCGGGTTCTATCTCGACGCCGGCGATGACGCGTACGGCCTGTTCGAGCACACGTACTGGAACACCGGTTACCCCGAGCTCAACTACGGGCTGTGGCCGATTCACGACCGCGACGCCTACTACGGGCCGTTCAAGGCATCGCGCTCGGCGCCGACGCCGCTCGTGGTCGCGACGCGCTACGACCCGGCGACGCCGTACCGCGGGGCGCTGCACCTGCTGCGTCAGCTCGGCAACGCCCGGCTGCTGACGATGACCGGCGACGGGCACACCGCGTACGGGAACGGCAGCCCGGACTGCATCGACCCCGCGATCGAGCGCTACATCAACACGCTCGCGCTGCCCGACGAGGGCACCAAGTGCAAGCAGCACGTCCCGTTCGCCCAGGCGCAGGCCGTGGCCGCCCGGGCCGCGTCCGCGACCGTCGCGCGGCGCGCGCTTCGGCGCGCCGCGCCCCAGATCGCCCAGCGCCTCCGCTGATCGCTCAAGCTGCCGCGCGGGCGACAGCCCGCGCGGCAGCGGTGATCGCTTCGGCGTCGATGCCGGCGCCGTGGAGCAGCTCGTCCGGCGTGCCGGACCCGGGCAGCTCGCGTACGGCCAGCTTGGTGACCGGCGGGCGGTCGTCCGCGTCGGCCAGCGCCTCGAGCACCGCGTCGCCCAGGCCGCCCTCGGGGCGGTGGTCCTCGACCGTGATCACCGCGCGGCACTCGCGCGCCGCCGCGCGCACGGCCTCGGCGTCGATCGGCTTGATCGAGTAGCAGTCGAGCACGCGGGCGCCGATGCCGTCCTCGGCCAGCGCCTCGGCGGCGCGCACGGCCTCCTCGACCGTGATGCCGCAGGCGACGACCGCGACGTCATCGCCCTCGTGAGCGATCCGGCTGCCGCCGATCCGCACCGTCTCGCCGGCGGGGGTGCGCACCGGCGTCTTGCCGCGCAGCGTGCGCATGAACGAGATGCCGTCGGTGTCCGCCATCGCGGCGACGAGCTGCGCCGTCTGGTTGGCGTCGCTCGGATGCAGCACGGTCGAGCCCGTGATCGCCCGCAGCGACGCGATGTCCTCGAGCGCCATCTGCGACGGCCCGTCCTCGCCGATCGACACGCCGGCGTGCGAGCCGGCCAGGCGGATGCTCGCCCGTGAGATCGCCGCCATGCGGACGAAGTCGTAGGCGCGGCTGAGGAACGCCGCGAACGTCGAGGCGAACGGCACCCAGCCGCGGACCTGGAAGCCGACCGCGGCCGCGATCAGCTGCTGCTCGGCGATGAACATCTCGAAGTAGCGGTCCTCGTGCGCCGCGCGGAAGTCCTCCGAGTGCGTGGAGTTGGAGACCTCGCCGTCGAGCGCGACGACGTCGCCGCGCAGCGATCCGAGCGCGGCGAGCGCCTCGCCGTACGCCTTGCGGGTCGCGACCTCCTCGCCGAGCTCCCACGACGGCAGCCCAGGCGGGTGGGCTTCTGTCTCGAAGCGGTGCGGCTGGCCGCCGGCGGCCGCGGCGAGCTGCACGCTCAGGTCGCGCTCGCCGCCGAGCTCGGCGATCGCCTGCTCGGGCTCGTCGAGCGGCTTGCCGTGCTTGTCGGGCAGGTCCTCGACCGCTTTGACGCCGCGGCCTTTCTTCGTGCGCGCGACGATCGCGGTCGGCCGGTCGCGGACCGTCTCGGCCTCCGCGTAGGCGAGCTCGATCGCGTCCACGTCATGGCCGTCGACGGCGATCGCGTGCCAGCCGAACGCCTGCAGCCGGCGCACGTAGCCGTCGAGGTCCCAGCCGAGCATCGTCTCGCGCGTCTGGCCGAGCCGGTTGACGTCGATGATCGCCACCAGGTTGTCCAGGCCCTCCCAGCCGGCGTGCTGGACCGACTCCCAGATCGACCCCTCGGCCATCTCGGAGTCGCCGCACAGGCACCAGACCCTGTACGGCAGGCGGTCGAGCCGCTTGGCCGCCAGCGCGATGCCGGCGGCGATCGGGAGCCCCTGGCCGAGCGAGCCGGTGGCGACGTCGGTCGGCGGGATCCGCGGCGTGGGGTGGCCCTCCAGGCGCGAGCCGAGCTTGCGGAACGTCAGCAGCTCGGCGTCGTCGATCCGCCCCGTCGCCTTGAGCATCGCGTAGTACAGCGGCGACGCGTGGCCCTTGGAGAAGATCAGGTGGTCGTCCTCGCGCAGGTGCCCGTCGACCAGCACCGCGATCAGGTCGGCCGCCGACATCGAGGAGGTGGGGTGGCCGGAGCCGGCGGCAGCGCTGGCGCGGACCGAGTCCACGCGCAGCTGCTGTCCCAGCTCGCGCCGGAACTCGGTCCGCTCGGCCATCAGGCGGCGACCAGCGCGTCGCGCTTGGACTCGAGGTCGGCGAACAGCTCGCGGAACGACTTCGCGAACTTCTCCACGCCCTCGCGCTCGAGCGTCGCGACCACGTCGTCGTAGTCCACTCCGGCCTCGGCGAACAGCTCGAACGTGCGGCGTGCGCTCTCGAGGTCGCGGTCGAGCGTGCGCTCGATGCGGCCGTGGTCCATGACCGCCTCGACGGTCTCGCGCGGCATCGTGTTGACGGTGTCCGGCCCGATCAGCTCCTCGACGTACAGGACGTCGCGGTAGTCGGGGTTCTTGGTCGAGGTGGACGCCCACAGGCAGCGCTGCGGCGTCGCGCCCTTGGCGGCGAGCGCGTCCCACTCCGGCCCCGAGAAGACCTCGTCGTAGGTGACGTAGGCGAGCTTGGCGTTCGCGATCGCGAGCGTGCCCTTGAGCTCGTCGTAGCCGCCGATCGCGTCCAGCCGCTTGTCGGCCTCGGTGTCCACGCGCGAGACGAAGAACGACGCGACTGACGCGATCTTCGACGGGTCGCCGCCGCTCTCGATCAACCGCTTGACGCCGCGGATGTACGCCTCGGCGACCTCGCGGTGGCGCTGCAGCGAGAAGATCAGCGTCACGTTGACGGGGATGCCGGCGGCGATCGTCTCCTCGATCGCGGACAGTCCCTCGCGCGTGGCGGGGATCTTGATGAACAGGTTCGGCCGGTCGACCATCGCGTGCAGCCGCTTGGCCTCGGCGATCGTGGCCTGCGTGTCGGCGGCGAGGTTCGGGTCGACCTCGAGCGAGACCCATCCGTCGTTGCCCGCGTCGAACTGCGGGCGCAGCACGTCGCAGGCGTCGCGGATGTCGTCGCGCGCCAGCGCCAGGAAGATCTCCTTGGGCTCGGACTCGGTGGCGCTGACCTCCTTGATCTGCTCGTCGTAGGCGTCGCCCTCGGCGATCGCGCCCTGGAAGATCGTGGGATTGGAGGTCACACCGGCCACGCCGTCGCGCGCGAGTGCGGCGAGGTCGCCGTCGTGGATGAACTTGCGCGAGAGGTAGTCGATCCAGACGCTCTGGCCAAGCTCGCTGAGTTGATGAAGGGGAGTCATGCCTACATGAAACCGTGCCCGGCTCAGGGAGACGTGAAACTGCGGGCGTGTCCGGTTCAGGGACGGAGAACCGCGGGGCGTGAACGGCGGCGAAATGCGGCTGGCCGGGCGGTCAGCGAGGACGCCCGGCCAGCTCGCGAAGCCAGGCCGCTACGGCCTGCTCGTCACGACGCGCTTCCCTCTGGCGTGCGGCGCGCGCCTGACTGGCGGTGATGGTGTTGGCGGCGGCGGCGCTTCCGGGCCGTGCGAAGCGACCGGCCTGTGGCGTCGACGGACCCGTGCGAGACCGGCGTCGACGCTCGGCGTCATAAGCCAGCGACATCGCGGGGGACATTACTCCCCGATGTCCTGCCCTGTCCACTCCAAAGTGTCCACCGAACAAACTCCGAAGCCACCCAGCGGGCCAATCCGTCGTTCAGAAAACGCTTGCCGTGAGAACGGCTGCCGGCACGAGCGCGTACTCGACAAAAAACAGCGCCCAGACCCGCATGTAAAACCTTGTGAACGAGGGCGGATCGGCCGGGTCGGCGCGCCGGGCGAGCGTCAGCAACGTGACGAGCGCGACCGCGTGGCTCGCCGCCAGCACGACGGGCTGGGCGTCGTCGACCAGCACCGGCCCGAGCACGATCATCCCGAGGTACGCCAGGACGAGCGCGCCGAGGCCGAGCCGCGCCGCGCGCTCAGGCCCCAGCCGCACGGTGAACGTGGCGATGCGGTAGCGGCGGTCGCCCTCCATGTCCGGCACGTCCTTGAGCACCGCGATCGCGAACGAGAACGGCAGCACGAACGCGGTCAGCGCCCACACCGAGGGCGGGATCGCCGGCTCGCCGCCGAACGCGAGCGCGAAGTGGCCGTACATGCCGAGGTTGACGACCGCCGACCGGACGCCGGCGATGCACAGCGCCGCGGCGATCGGGTAGCGCTTGAGCCGGACGGGCGGCAGCGAGTACGCCGCCCCGACCACCAGCGCGGCGACGACCGCGGCCGTCTCGAGCACGCCCTGCGTGAGCGCGAGCACGAGCGGCATCCCCGCCGCGACCGCCACGATCCGCCACGCGGCGGCCGGCGACAGCTCGCCGGACGCCAGCGGCAGGTGCGGCTTGTTGATCCGGTCGATCTCGATGTCGGTCAGCTGGTTGATGCCGACGATCGCGACGTTCACGCCCGTCCCGGCGACCAGCACCCAGAACAGCTGATGCAGACCGGAGCCGGGCAGCTCGGAGACCGCGATCAGGTACAGGCCGGTCGCGCTGACGAACGTGCCGATCAGCGTGTGCGGGCGCGAGAAGCGCCACAGGACGCCGAGCGCGCCGAGCACGCCGGTTCGCCGCACGGCGGCGGCGTGGCTGCTCACCGGCGCTCCCATCGCGCCCGCAGCGTCATCGCCAGCGCGATCGGCACGAACGCGAAGCCGGCCAGCGAGCCGGCGGCGAAGCGGGCCGCCACGCGCAGCCGGTCGCGCGGGCGCAGCGGCGCACGCAGCTGCTCGGCGGGTCGCGGGGGCAGCGCGAGCGGCGATGGGCCGGCCGCCGGCTTGGTCCCGGCGACCGCGACGGCGTACGGCACATGGCGGTTCCGGTACCAGTCCGGCGCGACCGGGTGCACCGTCACGTCGGCGAATCCGGCCCGCTCGAACCACTCGCGGTACTCGTGCTCGGCCGGGAACAGCATCCACGCGTCCGCAAGCGCACGCGCGAGCCGCCCTGCGGGCCGGACAGGGCCGATGACGGCGCCGACGCCGCCGGGCCGCAGCACGCGATAGGCCTCGGCGATGCCGCGCTGCGGATCGGGCCAGTACTCGATGCTGCCGGCCGACACGTAACGGTCGAACGCGTCGCCGGCGAACGGCAGCGCCTCGGCGTCGCCCTGCAGGCGCCGGCACGCGCCCAGCGCCGGGCGCCGGCCGGCCCGCGCCAGCTGGTGCGGGCTCTGGTCGAGCATCGTCACGCGCCCGGGATCCACGTGGGCCACGATGCCCTCGGTCGTGAAGCCGGTCCCGGCCCCGACGTCGAGCGTGTCCAGATCCGGACGGTCCAGGCGCGCAACGGTCAGCGCGCTGTCACGCATCCGCGGCGTCCAGAACAGCGGGTTGATCCAGTCGTCGTATCCGAGCGAGAGGAAGCGGTAGAACCAGTACGCCTCCTTCTTGTGCTGGATCAGCCGCATGCGAGCCGCCGACGATACCCCCGCCGACCTCCTGGACGCCTGGCTCCCGGACCCGGCCGTGCGCACGCACCACCGGCGCACCGCCGCGGCGCCGGCGCCCACGCTGTGGGATGCCGCCACCACGCTGCGGCTGTCACAGACGCGGACGCTCGGCCGGCTGGTGCGCTGGCGGATCCCCGGCCTGGCGCGCGATCTCACGTACGGCGAGCTGTTCCGCGCCTACCCGTTCACCGTGCTCGACGAGGGCGCGCAGCACCTCGTCACCGGCCTCTGCGGCCGGATCTGGACGCTCGCGCGCGACTACCCGCGCCTGGCCGGCCCCGACGACTTCGCCCGCTGGGACGAGCCGGGCACCGTGCGCGTGCTGTTCGGCCACTGGGTCGAGCGCGTCGACGGCGGCGCCGCGCTGGTCTCCGAGGCCCGCGTGGAGCCGACCGACCGCATGTCGGCGCTGCGCCTGAAGGCGCTGTGGAAGGTGATCGGCCCGTTCGAGCGGCTGGTGGGCGGCGAAGCGCTCAACACCGCGACCCGCAGCGTGTAGCGCTGCTAGCGCGAGATCTCGGCGTGTGTGACCGGGACGCCGAAGCGCGCCTCGGCGTCCTTGAGCCCCTGGTTCTCGCGGTAGTCGAGGTCCGGGTGGCTGAAGACCACGATGCGGTCGGCCGGGAACGTCGCCAGCGCGTCCTGGATCGCGACGTCGGGCTCGCTCTCGCCGGTGTCGCCGGCGGCGTCGACGCCCGCCTCCTCGAGCCGCTCGACCGTCTCCTGCTGGGCGGTCTCGGCCTCGGCGATCGCCTCGTCGGAGTCGGAGACCCAGAACGCGACCTTCGACCGGTTGGTGGCGGGCGAGATGACAAGCACCTCGGCGCCGCGCACCTCCTCGCCGAGCAGGTCGCTCAGGAGCTTCGCGTCGACGGGCTCGGGGGTGACGACGAGGAGCTTCACGTGGCAGTCGCTACCCCCTTGCCGAGCGGGTCAAACGGTGCCGGCGTCCCCGTGGCCCGGACCACGACGACGGCCACGTCGTCGCGCGCCGAGCCGCCGTGGGCGGCCAGCGCGTCGCGCTCCACGGTCTCCGCGATCGCGCGCGCGTCGGCCCCGGCGCAGTCGCCGAGCAGCATCGTGAGCCGGTCCGGGCCGGCCGAGCGGTCGGCTTCCGTGACGCCGTCGGTGTAGAGGACGAGCGCGTCGCCCGGGCCGAGGTCGATCGACTGCTCGGTGAGCTCCGGCACGTCGACGATGCCGAGCAGGCTGCCCGGCGTGCCGGCCGTCTCGATTTCGCCGCTCGCCCGGATGACGACCGGGAGCGGATGACCGGCGGCCACCACGCACGCGCTCAGCCGGTCCGCGCGCGGCGTGAGCGAGACGTACAGCACAGTGCAGAAGCGGTAGTCGAGCCGGTCGCGCAGCAGCGCCTCGTTGAGCTGCTCGAGCACCGCACGCGGGCGGCGCGTGTGCAGGGCGGCGGCCCGCAGCGTGTAACGGGCCAGCGCGGTCAGCGCGGCCGCCTCGGCGCCCTTTCCGCACACGTCGCCGATGACGAGCGCCCAGTCGCCGGCGCCGGTCGCGAAGCAGTCGTAGAAGTCGCCGCCGACCTCGTTGCCGGCACCGGCCGCCAGGTAGCGCGCGGCGATCTCGGCGCCGGGGACGGCGGGCAGCTCGCGCGGCAGCAGCGAGCGCTGGAGCGTGCGCGCGACGTGGTCGCGCTCCGCGTACAGGCGCGCGCTGTCGAGCGCGAGGCCGGCACGGCGCCCCAGGTCCTCGAACAGGAGGAGATCGTCGTCGTCGGCGTCGCGGTCGAAGCTCGCGCCGAGCACCCCCTGGACGCGTCCGCGCGCGACGAGCGGGACGACGACCGTGCGGCCGCTGAGCAGGCCGCTGCGGCTGCTCATCACCGTCTCCAGCGGCCGTCCCGGGCCGTCCTCGAGCTCGGCCAGCAGCTCGCGGTCGCGGCCGCTCTCGCGGGCGGCGGCCACCGCGGACGGATCGCCGGCCAGCAGGATCACGCACGCCTCGGCGAGGTCGCGGACGCACAGGCGGGCGACGCTCGCCATCGTCTCGTGCTCGTCGAGCGACTGGTCGAACAGCTCGCTGGCCTCGGCGAGCAGCGACGAGCGCGCGAGCAGCCGCTCGCGCTCGGTCTCGGCGCGGCGCCGGTCGGTGACGTCGCGGACGACGACCACGAGCTGGCGGCGACCCTCGACGTCGAGCCGCACGCCGCCGACCTCGAGGTCGACGAGCTCGCCGTCGCGGCGGCGCAGCGTGAGCGGGAGCGCGGGGGTGATGAGCCCCTCGTCGAGCCGCGCGACCGCGCCGCGGCGCCGCTGCTCGTCCTCGTACTCGACCACGAGGTCCAGGACGGTCTCCATCGCGGCGAGCTCGGGGAACGTGTAGCCGCTGAGCTGCTCGAACGCGGAGTTCGCGAAGGCGCAGCGTCCGTCCCGCTCGAGGACCAGGAGCCCTTCGCCGGCGTCCGACAGCGCGAGCAGGAGCGCCTCGTAGCGGTCGGTCTGGTGGCGCAGCGCGCGTTCGGCGAGGCGACGGTCGGTGACGTCGGTGACGACGATGCCGACGCCGATGACCTCGTCCGGCCCCTGGACGGGCCAGTAGGAGGCGAGGTACTCGCGCTCGGCGCTGACCTCGACGTCGATCAGCGGCTCGCCGGTGCGGGCCACGCGCTCGATGTCGGTGTGCACCTGTGACGGCAGGTCCGGGAGCAACTCGGCGACGGTCCTGCCGACGTGGCCGCCGGCTTCGATGCCGTCCATCGCGACGACGCGCTGGTTCACGCGGACGTAGCGTCCGTCGGTGTCGAGCACCGCGAGCCCGACCGGCGCGCGCTCGAAGAACACGTCCAGCAGCGCGGCGGTCGAGTGCAGCCGGTCCCGCAGCGTTGCGATCCAGACGGCGAGCGCCGAGCCGAGGACGACGGTGGTGAGCCGGATCAGATCCTGGGTGGCGGACTGCGTCACGAGGTAGGACACGGCGAGCACGCTCGCCAGGACGCCGACGGCCGCCGTCGCGCGCGGGCTCGCCGCGACGGCCGCGAGCAGCGGGCCGAGCACGTACAGCGGCACGATGACCAGGTCCTCGGCGGTGATCGCATCGGCGATCGCGAGCGCCGTCACGAGCAGCGCGGCGAGAACGGGCACCCAGATGCGCGACCGACGCCGACCCAAGGTTCGTGTCTATCAGGTCTCGGCGGCCGGCGGCGACCCCGGTGGTCTGCTGCCGACCGCAAGGGGCGCTCGTTGCGCGGTCGCCGCGAGCCGCTCCGCTCCGCCCGGTCGTGGCGAGGAAATCCCTGGTAACAATGGATTTACGCGATCGCACGGCGGGCGAGTCACCCTGGCCGCATGGCCGCCTCGATCGCCGCCGTCGCACCAGCTGACGGCCGCTCACGCCGCGGGCGCCTCCTGCTGGCCGGGGGAGCTCGGACGACGATCCACGTCGCCTGTCATGACGCCGATCGCACGGAGATCCGCGTCGCCGTCCTGGGCGGC
>DASSUW010000230.1:0-6784 GCA_035706585.1 Solirubrobacteraceae bacterium
GCCGAGCGCGCCGCCGCCGAGGCCGCCGCGCCGCAGCTCGCGGCGGGCGCCGGCGAGCTGCCCGCCACGCCGCGCGACGCCGCGCTCGACGCGCTCGCGCTCGACCCGCTCGAGCTGGCGATCGGCTTCGGCCTGGTGCCGATGGTCGACCAGAACGCCGGCGGCACGCTGCTGCAGCGCGTCGGCACGATCCGGCGCCAGATCGCGGCCGAGCTCGGCATGGTGATCCCGCCCGTCCGCATCCGCGACGACGTCGGGCTCGACTCGCACGAGTACGTCATGCGCGTGCGCGGCACCGAGGTCGCGCGCGGCGGCATCATGGCCGGCCACCACCTTGCGATGGACCCGGGCGACGCGATGGGCCAGCTCCCCGGCATCCCGACGACTGAACCGGCCTTCGGCCTGCCCGCCGTGTGGATCCCCGAGACCGGGCGGGCAGAGGCCGAGGCGCTCGGCTGGACCGTCGTCGACCCGGAGTCGGTCGTCGTCACGCATCTCACCGAGACGATCCGGGTGCACGCGTCCGAGCTCCTCACGCGCCAGGAGACCCGCCAGCTGCTCGATCAGCTCAAGGAGGTCAACGCCGCGGTCGTCGACGAGGTCGTGCCCGACGTGCTGTCGGTCGGCGAGATCCAGCGCGTACTGCAAGCGCTCTTGCGCGAGGGCGTATCGGTCCGCGACCTCGGCGCGGTGGTCGAGGCGATCGGCGACAAGGCGCGGCTCACGCGCGACGTCGCGATGCTCGCCGAGTACGCCCGCCAGGCGCTCGGCCGCACGATCGTCGCCCCGTACCTGGACGGCGAGGGGACGCTGCGCGCGATCGCGCTCGACCCGTCGCTCGAGCAGGAGATCGCGGAGGCGCTCGTGCAGACGGCCGACGGCGAGTTCCTCGCCATGGACCCGATCCGCGCCCACGCGCTCGTCGACGTGTGCGCCGAGCAGGTCGAGCACGCCCTGGCGCGTGGCGGCCGGCCGGTGATGCTCTGCTCGGCCCGCGTGCGGCGCCATCTGCGCCGCCTGTGGGAGCAGCGCCTGCCGCAGCTGGCGGTGTGCTCGTACAACGAGATCGCACCCGGTGTCAGCGTTGAGACAGTCGGTGTGCTGGACGCGGGCGCGATTGCCGCAAAGCAGGGTGTGAACGCTATGGCCGTGGCCGGTTAGTGCCGATGGAGTGAATGGACATGGATACGACTTCTGAGACCAAGACGTTCCGCGGCCGCAGCCTCGAGGAGGTCCTGCCGCAGATCCGCGCCGACCTCGGCGCGGACGCCATCGTCGTGCGCCGCCGCGAAGGCCTCGCGGGCGGCATCGGAGGGTTCTTCCAGCGCTCGTACGTCGAGGTCGACGCGCGCGCCGCACTGGACGACGAGAAGCCGCTCGAGGCGCGCAACGACCGCGCCACCGCCGAGGGGCTGTCATCGCCCGCGATCCGCGCGCTGGTCGACCAGGCCGCGCCGTTCGCCGACGCGCTCGCGAGCGCGCAGGGCTCGGTGAGCGAACGTGCCCAGGAGGTCCTCATGGCCGCCGCGCAGGGCGCCGCCGGCGAAGCCGTCTCCGCCGGCCTCTACGGCCCACAGCCGAACCAGGTCGCGATCGCGGAGGCCGCGCCGGTCTACGAGCCCGTGGCGCCGCCCGCTGAGATGATCCCGCCCGCCGTGAACGAGTTTCCGCCCGCACCCGGTCCCGAGCCGGCCCGCGACGGTCTCGGCGCCGAGCGCCCGAACGTCGCCGACGCGCACGAGGAGCGCCTGGTCGCCGCCGGCCTCAGCCCGGTCCTGGCCAAGGACATCGTGGCCGAGGCGGTCGCCCACGGCCTGCCGTTCGCGCAGCCGCGCGGCATCAAGAAGCTGATCCGCACCGCGCTCGCGCGGCGCATGCCGGTGATGGCCGACCTCGGCGGCGACGCTCGCACGATCGCGTTCGTCGGCGCCGGCGGCTCCGGCAAGACGTCCGCCACCGAGCGCCTGGCCGCCGCCTACGCCGGCGTGGACGCCGACGTCGTCGTCGTCGCCCTGCGCGCGGCCGACGGCGGGGTGGGCCTGTCCTCGCGCCTGGAGCCGCTCGGCGTGAGCGTCATCGCGGCCGCCGACGCCGAGCAGGCCGCCCGCCGGCTCTCCCGCCGCGAGGCGACGCTGACGATCGTCGACGCTCCGGCCGCCGGGCCCGCCGACAAGGCCGCCGTCGCGCAGATCGCCGCCGACCTGCGCACGCTGGGCGTGAACGAGATCCACCTGACGCTTCCGGCCACGCTCAGCGCGGCCGCCGCCGACGAGCTCGCCTCCGCGCTGGCGCCGCTCGGCATCACGCACGTCGCGCTCACGCACGCCGACCAGACCACCCGCCCGGGTGCTCCGGTCGAGCTTGCGGTGAGCGGGCGCCGCGCGCTCTCGTACGTGTGCTCGCGCGACGCGATCGTGCCCGTTGACCCCGACGAACTGGCGAAGCAGCTGCTGCCCTGATCCACTATGGCCGTCTCCGCGCCAGCCCCCTCCATCCCGTCCGGCGAGCACGTGCAGCTGAGCCTGCCGCACGTCGGGCTGCTCCCGGCCACCGTGGCGAGCGTCGAGGCCGGCGCGATCGTGCTCGTGCTGGCGGTCAAGGACAACCGGGTGCAGCGGCTCGTCGGCCAGGAGGTCGCGGTCGAGTACAAGACCGGCCGCGGCGTCCAGCGCTTCGGCGGGATCCTGCAGATCGACTCCGGGGAGACGCTGCGCGTCGTGCTGCAGGGCGATGCCGAGCGCATCCAGCGCCGTGAGTGGGCGCGCGTCGGGGCGGTGCTGCCGGTCAGCGTCAAGGGCATCGACGAACCGGTCGGCGGCGAGACCCAGACGCTGAACATCTCCGGCGGAGGCGTCCTGATCAAGGACAAGTGGAACATGCCGCTGGGCATCGACGTCCGCATCGAGCTCCAGGCCGAGCCGGGCGCCGAGCCGATCCGCGCCCTCGGGCGCGTCGTGCGCGTCGCCGGCCAGGAGGAGAAGGGCGTGCGCATCGACTCCATCTCGCGCGAGGACGAGGAGCGCCTCGTGCGCCTCGTCCGCGAGCGCGAGCTCGCCGCGGCGCGGATGGCGAGGGGCCGATGAGCAAGAAGAAGGACAAGAAGGACGACGCGTCCGGCGCCGCCGAGACCGTCTCGGTCGCCGCCCACCCGCGCGCCAGGGCCTCGATCCGGCGCACGCGCGCCCGGACGGGTCTGGCCGCGTTCGCGATCGTGCTGTTCCTGTCGCTCAGCTCGGACGTGAGCGGCCAGGAGGCCGCCGTCCGCGCCCTCGTGGCCGGGCTCGTCGGCAACCTCGCCGGCTGGGCCTGCGCGCTGGCCGTCTGGCGCCAGCTCGTGGTCGCCGAGCTCCGGGTCGTCGAGAACGCCCGCAGCGAGCGCAAGCGCCAGGCCGCCGAGGCCAGGGCCGCCGAGGCCGAGGCGAAGGCCGCGGCCGCCGCTGCCTGAGGCGCTGACGGCGCATGGACCCGATCCAGCCCATCGCACCGACGGATCGCACCGTTGCTCCGGTCGAGCTGACGCGCCTCACGCCGCTCGAGCGTGACGAGCAGCGCCGGCGCCGCGAGCAGGAGCGCCGGCGCCGCGAGCGCGCCGCTCGGGCGTCCCGGAAGCGGCCCGACGAGCCGAATTCCGGTATCGACGTCCGGGTCTGAACTTCTTGCTCAAGTCCTCGGCGGAGCGGCCGATCACTCCAACTGTAAGAAGGGGTGACATGGAGTCGCCTCGGCCTGAAAACCAATCATCAAGGAGAGATGATCATGGGCCTTCGTATCCAGAACAACGTTGAGGCGTTCAACGCCCACCGTCAGCTGACCGGCACCGCCGCCAAGGCCGCCAAGGCCATGGAGAAGCTGTCCTCGGGCTACCGCATCAACCGCGCCGCCGACGACGCTGCCGGCCTCGCCATCTCCGAGAAGATGCGCGGCCAGATCGGCGGTCTCGCCCAGGCTCAGCGCAACGCGCAGGACGGCGTCTCGCTCGTCCAGACCGCTGAGGGTGCCCTCACCGAGGTGCACAGCATGCTGCAGCGTGTCCGCGACCTGAAGGTGCAGTACACCAACGGGACGCTCGACACGGAGGACAAGGAGGCCATCGCGGCCGAGGTCAAGCAGCTCGCGATCGAGATCGACAAGATCCGTGACGACACCGAGTTCAACGGCATCAAGCTGCTGGACGGCACGGGCGGCACCTCCGGTGCGGTCTCGTTCCAGGTCGGCGCCAACACGGGCGAGACGATCTCCGTGACCACCAAGGACATCACCGCTTCGGCGACGTCCGCGGGCATGTCTGCCCTCCAGACCGTCGGCGCTGCCGCCACCAACACGGCTGCCGCGACCGCGTTCGACTCGGTCACGCTGGACAACATCGACGACGCGATCGAGAGCGTCTCCAGCCTCCGTGCCGACTTCGGCGCGGTGCAGAACCGCCTCGAGCATCGCCTCAACAACCTCGCGACCTACCAGGAGAACCTGGTGGCGTCGGAGAGCCGGATCCGCGACGTGGACATGGCCGCTGAGATGGTCAACTTCACGAAGCTCCAGATCCTGCAGCAGGCCGGCACGAGCATGCTCGCGCAGGCCAACCAGGCCCCGCAGGGCGTTCTCTCGCTCCTGCGCTAGTCGGCCTTACATAACCCCACCGAGGGACGGATCGCAGCGGGCGGCCATTCGTGGCCGCCCGCTGTCGTTAAGTCGCGCGACCGGCGGCCGAATACAGGGATGTGAGCCTTGAATCCGCCCTCGCTCGCATCTCGCTGCTGCAGACCGCGCTGCAGCCGCAGCCGCCTGCCCAGGCGCCGCCGGCGGCGACCGCGACGCCGTTCTCGACGCTGGTCCAGCAGGCCGGCGCGAGCACCGGGCCGGTCGGCCTGGTTCCGGCGAGCCCCGGCGGCACCCCCGCCGGTCAGGCGATGCTCAACGCCGTCCGCAACGAGGTCGGCGTCGCCGAGCAGCCGCCGGGCTCCAACGACGCTCCGCGGATCGCGCAGTACCGCCAGGCGACGGCCGGCGCGCCCGGCCCGGGACCGTGGTGCGCGTACTTCGTCTCCTGGGCCGCCCGCACGGCGGGCGTGCCGCTCGGCGACAGCGGCCAGGGCTTCGGCCGTGTGGACGACGTCTACGCCTGGGCGCAGCGCGCCGGCAAGGCGATCCCGGCCGGAGGCGCGCCGCCGCAGCCGGGTGACCTGATCGTCTGGGACGAGCACATCGGCATCGTCGAGTCCGTCGGCCCCGACGGGTCGATCAACACGATCGAGGGCAACTCGTCCGACCGCGTCAGCCGCCGCACGTACGGCAGCGACGGGGGCGGCGCCATCGGCTACGTACGACTGGGGTAGAGCATGAGCACGACCGACTATGCCGCCCGCGTCGCGGCGCACTGGGCCAAGACCGACGACACGGTTCGCTCGTTCTGGCAGAGCCCCGTCGTCCAGGCCGAGATCAACCGGCGCGTGACCGGCGACCGCGACGTCACGCCGCTGCAGCACTTCAAGCGCTCCTACTGCCCGCAGCCGCGCGGCCTCGGGCTGTCGCTGGGTTCCGGCGACGGCCAGCTGGAGATCGCGGCGGTCGACCTCGGCATCGTCGATCGCATCATCGGCATCGACATCTCGCCCGAGCGCGTCAGGCGCGCGACCGAGCGGATCCCGGAGCGCCTGCAGGGCCGCGTCGAGTTCGTCGTCGAGAACCTCGAGACCTACCGGCCGGACGAGACGTTCGACGTCGTGTTCGCCAAGAGCGTCCTCCACCACATCGAGGACCTCGAGGGCTGGTGCGAGGCGTTCAACACGCTGCTGTCCGAGGACGGCGTCCTCTACGTCGACGACTTCATCGGCCCGAGCCGCTTCCAGTGGACCGACGTGCAGCTGTACGTGATCAACCGCCTGCGCGAGGTGCTCCCCGAGCCGCTGCTGCGCGACCTCGTGCTCGCCGACGGATCGCCGTCGCCGGCCGTCGACCGGCCCAACGTCGAGCGCTTCATCGCGGTCGACCCGAGCGAGGCCATCCGCAGCAGCGACATCGGGTTCGTGCTCGAGCAGCGGCTGGAGCCGCTCGAGCTGCGCGACTACGGCGGCGCGCTCTTCCACATGTTCTTCAACCGGATCATGGGCAACTTCGCCGACGAGCCGGCGCTCATCCGCATGGTCATGGAGACCGACTTCCTGCTCACCGACATCGGAGCGCTCGACCCCAACTACCTGTGGGGCGTCTATCGTCCGCAGCGATGACGCTCCCGATGCCTCCCATGGAGCTGCGCTTCATGGCCGAGGACGACGAGCGGTTCACCGCGATCGGCGACATGATCGTCGTCGACATGATCGAGCTGTGCGCGCTGCGCGCCGACGCGAACGTGCTCGACGTGGGGAGCGGCTACGGCCGCGTCGCGCACGCGCTGTGGCGGCGCGAGTTCGCGGGCGACTACCTGGGCCTGGAGATCCTCCGCCGCCAGGTCGACTGGTGCGCCGCCGAGATCACGCCGGCGTCGGGCGGCCGGCTGCGCTTCGCGCACCTCGACGTGCGCAACACGCGCTACAACCCGGGCGGCGCGACGGCGGCCGAGGACGTCACGTTCGACGTCGCGGACGCGGCCGTCGACGTGGCGGTCCTGACGAGCGTGTTCACGCACATGTACGCGGCCGAGATCGAGCGCTACCTCGGCGAGCTCGCGCGTGTGCTGCGGCCCGGCGGCCGCGCACTGGCGACGTTCTTCGCGCTCGACGAGACGTGGCGCGAAGCCCAGCTCGCGGGCCGCGGCGCGCTGCCGATGACCCACGTGCTCGACGCGCAC
>DASSUW010000231.1:0-10278 GCA_035706585.1 Solirubrobacteraceae bacterium
GCCCGCGCCGGCGGCCGCCGCGGCTACGCGCCCGGCGGCGAGCTGTCGGGCCGCGCGCTGGCGCTGCCCGTCCCGCGCACGCCACAGGGCAACGGCCCGGCGGGCGACGGTCCCGCGCCGCAGGCGTGGCTCGTCGCTGCCAAGGACGCCGGCCCGCTGACCGAGTTCGATCGCCTGACGCTCCACCAGGCCGTCACGGTCGTCGCGCTCGAGCTGCTGCGCCGTCGCGTCGCCGACGACACCGAGCGCCGGCTCGCCGGGGACGTGCTGTCCGCGATGGTGTCCGGCGAGCTCGACGGCCCCGAGCTGGCCCGCCGGCTGCAGCCGTTCGGTCTCCGGGACCGGGCCGCCGTCGTCGTGCTCACGCCGCCGCGGCCGCTGAAGGCGGCGACCGAGGACGCGCTCGCCCGCGCACTGCGCGAAGAGGCCCCGGCGGGGCTGGCGGCCGGCACGGGCAAATTCTCCTGCGTGCTGGTGGCACCGCCGCGCGGCGGCGGCGACGAGGAGCTGTTCACGCTCGCCGAGCGGCTGCGGGCGCGCGTGTCGGGCGAGGTCGGGACCGAGCTCGCCGCCGGCGCCGGCCGGATGGTCCCGGCGGGCGAGCTGCGGCGCGCGTTCCACGAGGCCCGCTGTGCCCTCGAGGCGCGCGGGCTGGCCGGCAGCAACGGCGCCTCGCCTGGCCTGGCCACGTACCGCGACCTCGGCTCCTTCCAGCTGCTGCTCTCGCTGCAGGACGACGAGGCGCTGCGGCTGTTCTGCGACTCCATCCTGGCGCCCATCGAGGAGGGCGAGGGCGCGTACGGCGGCGAGCTCATGCGCTCGCTCGAGGCGTTCATCGAGTGCAACGGCCAGTGGGAGCGTGCCGCTCGCCAGCTGTACTGTCACCGCCACACGCTGCGCTACCGGATCCGGCGCGTCGAGGAGCTCACCGGCCGTTCGCTGGACTCCGCGCGCGACCGCATCGACTTCTGGCTCGCCCTGCGCGGCCGCGAACTGACGAAAGGAACCGCGTGATCGTTGGCGTCCCCACCGAGATCAAGACCGACGAGTACCGAGTGGCGCTCACGCCGGCCGGCGTGCGCGAGCTGGTCGAGCACGGCCATGACGTCGTGATCCAGGCGGGCGCCGGCGAGGGGTCGGCGATCATGGACGAGGACTACCGCTCGCAGGGCGGCCGGATACTCCCGGACGCCGACGCCGTGTTCGGCGAGGCGGAGATGATCGTCAAGGTCAAGGAGCCGCAGCCCGAGGAGGTGGCGCGCCTGGAGGCCCGCCACCTGCTGTTCACCTACCTGCACCTGGCGCCGGACCCCGAGCTCACGCGCGGACTGGTCGACTCGGGCGCCACCTGCGTGGCCTACGAGACCGTGGAGGACACCCGCGGGCGGCTGCCGCTGCTGGCGCCGATGAGCGAGGTGGCCGGCAAGATCGCCACCCAGGCGGGGGCGTTCATGCTCGAGAAGCCGCTCGGCGGCCGCGGCATCCTGCTCGGCGGCGTGCCGGGCGTGGCGGCGGCGAACGTGATGATCATCGGCGGCGGCGTGGTCGGCATGAACGCGGCGTTCATCGCGCTCGGCATGGAGGCGACGGTCTACGTCTACGACCGCAACATCGACCGCCTGCGCGAGCTCGACATCGCGTTCGGCGGCCGCGCGGACACCTGCTACGCGTCGACGCTGGACATCGAGACGCGGCTGCCCGACATGGACCTCGTGATCGGCGCGGTGCTGGTGCACGGGGCGAAGGCGCCGTACGTGGTGCGCCGCGAGCAGCTCAAGCTCATGAAGCGCAACGCGGTGCTGGTGGACGTCTCGATCGACCAGGGCGGCTGCTTCGAGACCAGCCGGCCGACCACGCACTCGGACCCGACCTACGAGGTCGACGGCGTCACCCACTACTGCGTCGCCAACATGCCGGGCGCGGTCCCGATCACCTCGACCTACGCGCTGACCAACGCGACGCTGCCGTACGTGCTCCACCTCGCCGACGCCGGCCCGGCGCGAGCGGCCGAGGAGAACCCCGGTCTCGCCAAGGGCTTCAACGTCGTGGCCGGCAAGGTCACCTACCAGCCGGTCGCCGAGGCGACCGACCAGCCGTACGTGGATCTGTCCGACGTGCTCGGGGCCGCCGCCTAAAGCGCCACTGCTACCCTTTCGCGCCGTATGCCCACGACTTCCCAGCTGGTCCGCAAGGGCCGGAACCCGAAGACGAAGAAGCTGGCCACGCCGGGCCTGAAGTCCGGCAAGGGCCGCAAGAAGAAGGTGGCCGCCCCGCAGCGGCGCGGCGTGTGCACGCGCGTGTACACCACGACGCCGAAGAAGCCGAACTCGGCTCTGCGCAAGGTCGCCCGTGTGCGTCTCACGAACGGGATGGAAGTCACGACGTACATCCCCGGCGAGGGCCACAACCTGCAGGAGCATTCCGTGGTGCTCGTGCGCGGCGGCCGCGTCAAGGATCTACCGGGCGTGCGCTACAAGGTCGTGCGCGGGACGCTCGACGCGGCCGGCGTGTCCGACCGCAAGAAGGCCCGCTCCCAGTACGGCGTGAAGGCCAAGTAGGAATGCCCCGCCGCGCAGCCGCCACCAAGCGCCCGATCGAGGCCGACCCGGTCTTCCGCTCCAAGCTCGTCTCGCAGGTCATCAACCGCGTGATGCAGGACGGCAAGAAGTCCAAGGCCGAGCGCATCGTCTACGACGCTCTGGCGATCCTCTCCGAGCGCACCGGCAAGGAGCCGGTCGAGGCGCTCGAGACGTCGATCAAGGCGCTCACGCCGGTGCTCGAGGTCCGCTCCCGCCGCGTCGGCGGCGCGACCTACCAGGTGCCGGTCGAGGTGCCCGCCCCGCGCGCCCGCACGCTCGCCGTGCGCTGGCTCGTGGAGTTCGCCCGCAACCGGCGCGAGAAGTCGATGGCGCAGCGGCTCGCCAACGAGCTGCTCGACGCGCAGTCCCAGCAGGGCGGCGCGTACAAGCGCAAGGACGACATCTTCCGCATGGCGCAGGCCAACAAGGCCTTCGCCCACTACCGCTGGTAATCGCCGAGCGCGGCTCTGACCAGCTCGGGCAGGATCTGCCCGTCGCTGTCGACCACGTCGTCGTTCCATGAGACCGCGACGGTGAGCCCCTCCTTCGGGAGGTGCCAGAGCTCGGTGTGGCTGCCGAGCCCGTCTCCGGTGTGGCCCCACAGCTCGTGATCGTCGACCCCCGTCTTCGCCACGCCGAGCCCGTACCCCTCCCAGAAGCCGCCGCTGTGGAACCGGGTCATCGCCCGCAGCGAGTCGTCCGAGACCACGCCCCCGGTGAACAGCGCATGGCCCCAGCGCGCGAGCGACGGCACGTCGCCGGCCAGCGCGCCCGCGGTCGACGTCATCGGCGGCAGGTTGCGGCGCGGCAGCAGCGGCCCGCCGTCGCTGGCGTCGACGCGCCGGTTCAGCGACCGCGGATACCAGTACGAGTGGGCGTGCGGCGCGGGCGCGCGCTCGCGCGGCTGGAATGCGAGGCCGTCGCCGAGCACCTCGCTGCGCAGCGCGGTCGTGACGTCCTCGCCGGCCGCGCGCGCCAGCATCAGGCCGAGCGTGATGTAGCCGGCGTTCGAGTACACCGCGTCCTCGGTCCGCGGCCCCGGCTTCGGCGTTGCCGCGAGGTACGCGCGCGGCGTGAAGCGCCGGCGCGGGTGGTCGAGGACCGAGACGAAGAACGACTCGGGCGGGTCGCCGAGGCCCGACGTGTGCCCGAGCAGGTCGCGCACCGTCGCCTCGGGGTCGCCGCGCCAGTGCGGGTACCAGCGCCGGATCGGATCGTCGAGCGCCAGGCGCCCCTGCTCGACCAGGCGCATCGCCAGCGCGGCGACCGCGGTCTTGGTGACGCTGTCCAGCGGCAGCGCGGTCGCGGTGGTCATCGCCTGCCGCGGCTTGACGACCGCGTCGCCCTCCGCCCCGCTCCACTGCTTGCCGTCGGCGTAGACGACCGACGCCGACGCGCCGGGGATGCCGGTGCCCTGCACCTTGTCGGCCAGCGCCGCGTCGAGATCTCTCGCGATCGCCGGAGTGAGCCGCGGGCCGGCCGCGGCCGCACGCTCACGCTTGTCGCCGCCACCACAGCCGGCGACCGCGCACAGCAGGAGGATCACCACGGCCCTCCGTGCCACGGGCCGACGCTACCGGAACCGCACGGGTCGTTTGTGCCGGGCGCGGGCGGGATAGGTTTCCCTGCGTGCGCGCGATCGCCGTACGCGAATGGGGTGGCCGGGACAAGCTCGAGCTGATCGAGCACGACGTGCCGCCCGTGGCCCCGGACGGGGTGCTCGTCCGGATCAGGGCTGCCGGCGTGAACCCGGTCGACACGAAGATCCGCGGCGGCTACATGGCCGGCGCGCTGCCGTTCCACTTCCCCGTCATCCTCGGCTGGGACTGCGCCGGCGTCGTCGAGGAGGTCGGCCCCGCGGTCACGTGGTTCAGGCCCGGCGACAACGTCTACGGCTACGTCCGTCGCCATCACCTCCAGTACGGCACCTACGCCGAGTACACGACCGCGCCGGAGGGCTTCTTCGCGCACATGCCGCCGGAGCTCTCGTTCGAGGAGGCCGCGGCCCTGCCGCTGGTGGCGCTGACCGCCCACCAATCGCTCGAGGCGCTCGGCCTGCGCGGCGGCGAGTCGCTGTTCATCGGCGGCGGCAGCGGCGGCGTCGGCCACGTCGCGATCCAGCTCGCGGTCGCGCGCGGCGCCCGGGTCGTCGCCACCGCGTCGGCGCGCAACCACGACTTCCTGCGCGACCTCGGGGCCGAGCCGCTCGACTACAACGCGGACGATCTCCCCGCGCGCGTGCGCGACCTGCTCGCCGACTCGGGGACCGACGCGGCGTTCGACCTGTTCGGCGGCGATGCCCGCGAGCAGGCCTTCGCCTCACTGCGCCCCGGCGGGCGCCTCGTCTCGATCGCCCGCCCGCCCCCGGAGCCGCGCGACGGCCACCACGAGGTCAGCTACATCTTCGTGCGCCCGAGCGGCTACGACCTCGGTGAGCACGTCACGCCGCTGATCGCCGACGGCGGCCTGCGCCCGCGCGTCGAGGAGACGTTCCCGCTCGAGCGGGCCGCCGATGCGCACGAGCGCATCGAGGAGGGCCACGTGCGCGGCAAGCTCGTCCTCACCGTCGACTGAGGCGCCCCCGCCCGTCCGCTGCGAGCACGCGCCGGGCGTCTCAGGTGGTGGTCCGCGCCTGCTCGCGCGGGGTTACCCAGCGCGAGCGCTTCGGCAGCAGCGCGAACGTCGCCACCGAGCCCACGAGCGCGAGCACCGCGCCCAGGCTCTCCAGGTAGAACCCCGTGGCCGGCCGCGCCTCGGCGAGGTCGTACGTGCCGCCGATCAGCCCCGTGTCGTCGAGCACCGGTCGGTCGACGAACACGACGATCGCGCACGCCGCCAGCGAGAGCACGACCAGGGCCACGGCGGCCGGCCGCGCGCCGCGCACGACGGCGCCGTACGCCATCGGCAGCATCGCCAGGCCGATGATGCCCAGCGCGTAGCCGTGCAGGCCGCCGCCGGTCTCGGTTCCGCCCGGCGGGACGACGGTCACGGCGCGGATCTCGCGCACCGTCACGAACTCCGCCACGATCAGCAGCAGAGCCCCGGCGAGCAGCGGCACGAGCGGTGCGTAACGGGTCACCGGGCGGATGCTATTCTCACTAGCCGCCGCGCGGTCGAAGCACGTCCGCGCGGCGCCAGGGAAACCTCACATGGAGAGCCGAGAGACATAGCCCACATCTCCGGGCCGAACTCCGTGTGAAGCGCACCTGGGCCCGATCGGGCCCGTTTTTTTGCCCGTATACAGGGGCAACACGCGAAGAAGCCGCAGACGACGAAAGAACTTCCCATGCCGCGCAAGTACAGCCTCGAGAAGACCCGCAACATCGGGATCATGGCCCACATCGACGCGGGCAAGACGACCACGACCGAGCGCATCCTGTACTACACGGGGCGCTCCCACAAGATGGGCGAGGTCCACGAGGGCGCGGCCACGATGGACTGGATGGCGCAGGAGCAGGAGCGCGGCATCACGATCACCTCCGCGGCCACCACGGCCGACTGGAAGGACCATCGGATCAACATCATCGACACGCCCGGCCACGTCGACTTCACGGTCGAGGTCGAGCGCTCGCTGCGCGTCCTCGACGGCGCGATCGCGCTGTTCGACTCGGTCGCCGGCGTCGAGCCGCAGTCCGAGACGGTGTGGCGGCAGGCCGACAAGTACCACGTCCCGCGCATCGCCTACATCAACAAGATGGACCGCATCGGCGCGAACTTCGAGCAGGGCGTGCAGACGATGATCGACCGCCTCGGGGCGCACCCCGTGCCGGTGCAGCTGCCGATCGGCGCGGAGGCCGACTTCCGGGGGATCGTCGACCTCATCAACATGAAGGCGATCCTCTACTACGACGAGCTCGGCAAGGACGTCCGGATCGAGGACATCCCGGCCGACGTCGCCGACGAGGCCGCCGTCGCCCGCGAGCACCTGCTCGAGGAGGTCTCCCACTACGACGACGAGCTCGTCGAGCTGATCCTCGAGGAGCAGGAGATCCCGGCCGAGCGCCTGCTCGCCGCGATCCGCAAGGCGACGCTCGAGATCAAGATGACGCCGGTCCTGTGCGGCTCGTCGTTCAAGAACAAGGGCGTGCAGCCGCTGCTGGACGCGGTCATCGACTACCTGCCGTCGCCGCTCGACGTGCCGCCGGTGTCCGGTCACGAGCCGGTCAAGGGCGACGAGGAGGACCGCGAGGCGGTCCGCAACGCGTCCGACGACGAGCCGTTCGCGGCGCTCGCGTTCAAGATCATGGCCGACCCGTATGTCGGCAAGCTCACGTACTTCCGCGTCTACTCGGGCAAGCTCGAGGCGGGCGCCCGCGTGCTCAACGTCAACACGGGGCGGACCGAGCGCATCGGCCGCATCCTGATGATGCACGCGAACGACCGCGAGGACGTCCAGGAGATCTACGCGGGCGACATCGCCGCCGCCGTCGGCATCAAGCAGGTCGTGACCGGCGACACGCTGGCCGCGCCCGACAAGCCGATCCGCCTGGAGGCGATCGAGTTCGACGACCCGGTGATCTCCGTCGCGATCGAGCCGAAGACCAAGAGCGACCAGGAGAAGATGTCGGTCGCGCTCGGCCGCCTGGCCGAGGAGGACCCGACGTTCCAGGTGCGCACCAACGAGGAGACCGGCCAGACCGAGATCTCCGGCATGGGCGAGCTGCACCTCGAGGTCCTGGTCGACCGCATGCTGCGCGAGTTCAAGGTCGAGGCGAACGTCGGCCGCCCGCAGGTCTCCTACCGCGAGACCGTGCGCGGCACCGCCGAGAAGATCGAGGGCCGCTTCGTGCGCCAGACCGGCGGCTCCGGCCAGTACGGCATCGTCTACATCAACATCGAGCCGGCACCGGGCGAGGGCTTCGACTTCGTCAACCAGATCAAGGGCGGGGCGATCCCGACCGAGTTCATCCCGGCCGTCGAGAAGGGCGTCGAAGAGGCGCTCGAGAACGGCGTCCGCGCCGGCTTCCCGATGGTCGACGTGCGCGTCACGCTGACCGACGGCAAGTACCACGACACGGACTCGTCGGAGATCGCCTTCAAGGTCGCCGGCTCGCTCGCGCTGCAGGAGGCGGCCAAGCGTGCCAAGCCCGTGCTGCTCGAGCCGGTGTTCGCCGTCGAGGTCGTCACGCCCGAGGAGTACATGGGCGACGTGATCGGCGACCTCAACCGTCGTCGCGGACGCGTCCACGGCATGGAGCCGCGCGGCAACGCGCAGGTGGTGTCGGCGCACGTCCCGCTGAGCGAGATGTTCGGCTACGCAACAGACGTGCGGTCGATGACGCAGGGACGCGCCACGTACACGATGCAGTTCGACAGCTATGAGGAGGTGCCGCCGAACATCGCCGAGAAGGTGGTCGAGGCGCGCACCGGTGAACCCGTCCCCGCGTAACGCGGTAGTCTGCACGGGTTCGCCTAACAACGAGATTTCCAGCGAGACTTAGAGAGGACTTACCAAGTGGCGAAGGAGAAGTTCGAGCGGGACAAGCCGCACGTCAACGTCGGCACGATCGGTCACATCGACCACGGCAAGACGACGCTGACCGCGGCGATCACCAAGGTGCTGTCCGAGAAGTACGGCGGTCAGGCCCGTTCCTTCGAGGAGATCGACAACGCGCCCGAGGAGAAGGCGCGCGGCATCACGATCGCGACTTCTCACGTCGAGTACGAGACGGACAACCGCCACTACGCGCACGTCGACTGCCCGGGGCACGCGGACTACGTCAAGAACATGATCACGGGCGCCGCGCAGATGGACGGCGCGATCCTCGTGGTCTCCGCGGCCGACGGCCCGATGCCGCAGACGCGTGAGCACATCCTGCTCGCCCGTCAGGTGGGCGTGCCGTACATCGTCGTGTTCCTCAACAAGGCGGACATGGTCGACGACGAGGAGCTCCTCGAGCTCGTCGAGGTCGAGGTCCGCGACCTGCTCTCCGAGTACGAGTTCCCGGGCGACGACATCCCGTTCGTCACCGGCTCGGCGCTGAAGGCGCTGGAGGGCGACGAGGAGTACGTCAACAAGATCGTCGAGCTCGCCGAGCAGCTGGACTCCTACATCCCGGAGCCCGAGCGCGACCTCGACAAGCCGTTCCTGATGCCGGTCGAGGACGTCTTCTCGATCACCGGCCGCGGCACCGTCGCGACCGGCCGTATCGAGCAGGGCGTCGTCAACACCGGCGACACGGTCGAGATCGTCGGCATCCACCCGGAGACGTCCAGCACGGTCGTCACCGGCGTCGAGATGTTCCGCAAGATCCTCGACCAGGGCCAGGCGGGCGACAACGTCGGCTGCCTGCTCCGCGGCATCAAGCGCGAGGAGATCGAGCGCGGCCAGGTGCTCTGCAAGCCCGGCTCGATCACCCCGCACACCCAGTTCAAGGCCGAGGTGTACGTCCTCAAGAAGGAGGAGGGCGGCCGCCACACCCCGTTCTTCAACGGGTACCGGCCGCAGTTCTATTTCCGCACGACGGACGTCACCGGCGTCGCCAACCTGCCCGAGGGCACGGACATGGTCATGCCGGGCGACAACGTGCAGATGACGGTCGAGCTGATCCAGCCCATCGCCATGGACGCCGGGCTCCGCTTCGCGATCCGCGAGGGCGGCCGCACGGTCGGCTCGGGCGTCGTCACCGAGATCGTCAAGTAGTACCCGACTGCCGGCGAGGGTGCCGGCAGTCGCGCGAAGTCGACAGATACGACCTTTGGGGGCGGGCCCCGCAATCCCGGGGCTCGCCCTCAGTGCGCGCCGAGGCACCTTGTCTGCGCGCGAAGAAACCCAAGAGATAAGACACCACAAGCACCGGACAGAAATTGGCAGCCGTAGCCCAGAACAAGATCCGCATCCGTCTCAAGGCCTATGACTCGTCGGCCATCGAGACGGCGGCCAAGGAGATCGTGGAGACCGCCACGCGGACGGGCGCGACCGTGTCCGGCCCGGTGCCTCTCCCCACCGAGAAGAACGTGTACGCGGTGATCCGGTCCCCCTTCAAGGACAAGGACTCCCAGGAGCACTTCGAGATCCGCACGCACAAGCGCCTGATCGACATCCACCAGCCCACGCCGAAGACGGTCGACTCGCTGCAGCGGCTCGACCATCTGCCCGCCGGCGTGGACATCGAGATCCGACTCGCCTTCGGTTAGACAGCAATGCCAGCCATCCTTGCCAAGAAGCTGGGGATGACCCAGCGGTTCACCGACGAAGGTCGCGTCGAGCGCGTCACCGTGCTCGAGGCCGGCCCGTGCCCGGTGACCGGGATCCGCACGCACGAGGCCGACGGCTACGAGGCCGTCCAGCTCGCGTTCGGCGCCGTCCGCGAGAAGGCGCTGTCCAAGGGCGAGCTCGGCCATCTCAAGAAGGCCGGCGCGCCGCCGTCGCGCCACCTCGCCGAGTTCCGGAACGAGGCCGGCGAGCTCACGGTGGGCGACACCGTGACGGTCTCCAACTTCGAGGTCGGCCAGCGCGTGAAGGTGGCCGGCACGGGCAAGGGCAAGGGCTTCGCCGGCACGATCAAGCGCCACAACTTCAACGCCGGTCCGAAGTCGCACGGCTCGCACAACGTGCGCGCGCCGGGCTCGATCGGCGCCTCGGCGACCCCGTCGCGCGTGTTCAAGGGTATCAAGGGCCCCGGCCGCATGGGCGGCAAGCGCGTGACCCAGAAGGGGCTGACGATCGTCGAGCTGATCCCCGACCAGAACCTGATGC
>DASSUW010000232.1:0-3546 GCA_035706585.1 Solirubrobacteraceae bacterium
CGGTCTACCCGCTCGCGTTGACGACCGCGTTCTAGCCGGTCGCGTCCTCGTTCGCGCGTCCCCGAGTCGAGCACCGCGGCTGTCGCCGCTGGCTCGCTCCCGGGCGCACGGCGCCGACGGGCTCAGGCTCCGGCGAGCCGCGCCGGCGCAGGTCGATCGACGGCACGCGATGCGCGTAGGTGCCCGCTAGCCCGGCGTGATGATCACGAGCGTCGCGGCGACCTCGCCGCCGAGCGCCTCGTAGAGGTGCGGCACGCCGGCCGCGAACGCCACGAAATCCCCCGGCCCGACCTCGACCGGCCCGTTCTCGGGCCCGACGCGCAGGCGGCCGGCGTGGATCAGCAGGTGCTCGGTCACGCCGGCCTGGTGGGCGTCGGCATGCCGCGGCTCGCCCGGGATCACGTGCATGTCGTACAGCTCGACGCGCGCGCGCTCGACCGACGCCTGCCGCAGCAGCCGGGCCTGCACGACCGCGCCGGCGACCCGCGCGCCCTCGCCGGCCCGGACGACGTGGACCGGCGGCGCGTCCGCCTCCACCAGCAGGTCCGCGAACGTGATCCCGAGCACCTTCGCGAGCCCGTACAGCGTCTCGACGGTCGGGTTCCCGCGGCCGGCCTCGAGCTCGGCGAGCGTGGCGCGCGCGACGCCCGACTCGCGGGCGAGCGCCGCCGCGGACAGCCCTCGCGCCGTGCGCAGCCGGCGCAGATTGGCCGCGATCGTCTTGACCGTCTCCTGCATGGCTGTCTAATATAACGGCAGCTATGACGGAAAACCGGCACCCATTCAAGCAATCGCGCCGTGCCACCGAGGTGCGCGGGTTCGGCATCGACAAGACCGCGCTCGCCGCCGACGCCGTGCGCAGCGACTGGCCCGTGCTGCGGATGGAGAACCTCGACACCGACCTGCCGCTCCCGCCGGAGGCGATCCCCGAGACCATCGGCGCGCTCGAGCGCCCCGAATCCAACAGCTGGCTGCCGTTCACCGGCGACATGGACCTGCGCGCCGCGATCTCCGACTTCACGGCCGAGCGCACCGGCCGCCGCTACGACCCGGCGAGCGAGGTCATCGTCACGAGTGGCGGGACGTCGGCGATCCTCGACGTCCTGCTGGCGACCGTCGACCCCGGCGACGAGGTCCTGCTCACCGACCCGACGTACGCGGGGATCGTCAACCGCGTGCGGGTCGCGGGCGGCATCCCCAGGCTCGTCCCGTACCGGGTCCAGGAGGGGGAGTGGCGGCTCGACCTCGATGCGTTCGCGCAGGCCGCCGCCGCGCGACCGGCGATCGCCGTGCTGATGAGCCCGTCGATGCCGTCGGGCGCGACGCTCACTCCGCACGAGTGGGACGCGGTCGCCGCGGCGCTGATCGAGCACGACGTCCCGCTGCTCTACGACGCGGCGATGGAACGGCTCCTGTTCGACGACCGGCCGCTCGTGCATCCGGTGACGCTGCCGGGGATGGCCGAGCGCACCGTGATCGTCGGGTCGCTCTCGAAGGAGCACCGGATGATCGGGTGGCGCGTGGGCTGGGTCGCCGGGCCCGCCGAGCTGGTCGAGTCGGTCGGGTGGATGCACGTCTACAACACGACGATGCCGACCGCGCTGTCGCGCTTCCCGGCGGCGGCCGTGCTGCGCGGCGACCAGGGCCACGTGGCCGGCTGCGTGGACGAGCTCGAGGCGCGGCGCGACATCATCCTCGACGCGCTCGCCGGCTGGCCGGTCATCCGGCCCGGCGGCGGCTGGTCGCTGCTGATCGACGCGATCGCGCTGGGCACGACGCCGGCCGAGCTGTCGCAGATGCTGCTCGCGGACGCCGCGATCGCGGCCACGCCGATGCTCGGCTGGGGCGGCGAGGTCGCCGACCGTCACGTGCGGCTGGTGTTCAGCGCCGAGTCGCGCGAGCGGCTGGCGACGATCCCCGAGCGCTTCGCGGGGACGCGGCTGGAGGCCTACGGCAGCTCGCCGCGCACCGCCCGGACATAGCGTTCGGCCGACCGCTGCACGATCGCGGCGCCGTCGCGCGGCACGAGCCGCCCCCACCAGGCGCCGTAGATCGTGTCGAATGCGTACGGCTCCAGCTTGCGCGCGATCTCGAGCACGGCGTCCGGCGGCAGCGGGATCAGGTTGGGGTAGCTGTACATGAAGCCGACCCAGCCGAGATCCGGGATGACCTGCACGATGTCGCCGGAAAGCAGCGCCGCGTTGTTCGCATCGTGCAGCACGGTGCCGCCGGCGAAGTGGCCGCCGCAGCGGATCAGGGTCAGCCCGTCGCCGAGCTCGCGCGTCTCGCCGTCCCACAGCTCGATCGCGTCGTCCGGGCGCATGATCCACTCGCGGTCGTCGGCGTGCAGGTAGACCGGGCAGCCGAACCGCCGTGCGAGGTCGACCATGCCCGTGTAGTAGTGCGGGTGCGAGATCGCGATCGCCGCCAGGCCGCCGCGCCGTTCGATCTCCGCCGCGGTGTCGTCGTCGATCAGCGGGATGCAGTCCCACAGCACCAGCCGGTCGCCGGCGGGGACCAGCAGCGCGCGCTGGCCGATCGCGAACGGCGGGTCCACTCCGACGCCGTCGTAGTCGCCCTCACGGCGGATCTCGTTGCGATGCGCGGCGGCGAGATCGGCGTCGGAGATCCAGGCCTGGCCGCTCGCCGGGACGTACTGGCGCTGGTCGTCGCAGACGGGGCAGCTGGGGGGCGGCGCGTCGGAGGGCGTGAACTGGGCGCCGCAGGTCGCACAGTGGAAGGCAGTCACGGTCGGGGATGATGTCGTCATGACCGAAGTCCTGCGGTACGCCGCGTTCACCGACACGCCCGCGGGCGGCAACCCGGCGGGCGTCGTGCTCGACGCCGGCGGGCTGTCGGACGCCGACATGCAGCGGATCGCCGCCGAGGTCGGCTACAGCGAGACCGCGTTCGTCGACGGCGACGACATCCGCTACTTCAGCCCGCTCGCCGAGGTGCCGTTCTGCGGCCACGCGACGATCGCCACCGGCGTCGCGATCGCCGAGCGGCGCGGACCGGGTGAGCTCCGGTTCAGCACGCGCAGCGGGCCGGTGCCGGTCCTGACGCGGCGCGACGACCAGGGCCGCGTGACCGCGACGCTGACGAGCGTGCCGCCGCGCGTCGACCCGCTCGCCGACGCCGACCGCGAGGAGCTGCTCGCCGCGCTCGGCTGGGACGACGGAGATCTCGACCCGGCGCTACCGCCGCGGGTCGGCTATGCCGGCGCGCTGCACCCGATCCTCGCCGCGGCGACGCGCGAGCGGCTGGCGCGGCTCGACTACGACTTCGATCGCCTCGCCGCGTTGATGGCCGGGCGCGACTGGACGACGATCCAGCTCGTCTGGCGCGAGGCCGAGGACCGCTTCCACGCCCGCGACCCGTTCCCGCCCGGCGGCGTGGTCGAAGACCCCGCGACGGGTGCCGCGGCGGCGGCGCTCGGCGCGTACCTGCGCGAGCAGGGGCTCGTGACGCCGCCGGCCACGATCACGATCCTCCAGGGCGAGGACCTCGGGCGGCCCGGCCGGCTGCTCGTCGACATCCACGCTG
>DASSUW010000233.1:0-6102 GCA_035706585.1 Solirubrobacteraceae bacterium
CCCAGTCGCGCCAGGACCCCGGCCGCCGCCCCGGGCGCGGGCTTGCCGCACAGCCGCGCGGCAACCGCTCCCCCGACCAGCGCGAGATCGCCCGCCGCGACGCTGCCGGTCTGCAGCGGCCTGCCGAGCAGCGCCCCCAGCGTCTTGCACGCTGCCCGCGGCGCGGTCCCGCTGGTGGCCGCCGCCGTGAAGCGGCGCACGCCCCTGGCCTTGCCCGCGCGCACCTTCACGACCACCGAGCCGGCGCCGAACGTCCCGCGCGGGCGGGTCACGGCGATCGCCAGCCGGCCGCGCCTGGCGGCGCCGCTGACCGCGACGGCGGCGGGGGCCCGCACGAGCTTGGCCTTGGCCTTCTTCGGCACCTTGGCGACCACGACGGCGACCTGGCCCTCGGCGGGCACCGGCACCTTGAGCGTGGCGGCCTGGCTGGTGGCGGCGCACAGCAGCGCCAGCAGCAACGTGATGGGGAGGACGCGGGCGAGCATGGCGGCGACGGTACGGCCGCCGCGCCCGCCCCCGCATCGGGGGAGTCCCTAGTACGCGCCGCGCCGAATCAGTCGCCGTAGCGGCGAGAGCGGGCCGTCTCCGCCACGGCGCGGTCGTCGCGCGCCGACGGCGGGCCGGCGCCGACCCACGCGTAGCGGAACAGCAGCCCGGCGGCCAGGTAGAGCGCCGACGCGGCGTGCTGGAACGCGGGCTTGCGGCGGCGCGCGAGCTGCGCGGCCAGCCCGAGACGGACTGCCCACTTGGCGGCCCTGAACAGCTTGCCCGGCCGGCCCACCTCGAGCGCGCCGGCGAGCGGGCCGAGCCGGCGCTCGTTGACCGTCGACAACAGCAGCTCGGCCGCCATCGCGCCGGTCTCGACGTTCGCCAGCGCCACGCGCGTCGGATGCTGCGGCTCAAGCCCGGTTGCCGACAGCGCGAGCCGGCACGCGGCGGCGCCGGTCGCCGTCGCCGTGCTGACGAAGATCGGGCCGAGGAACAGCCGCGAGCGCGCCCACACCGGCACCGCGGTCGACGCGAGCAGCACGCCGGTGTAGGAGCCCAGGTAGCCGCCGACGACGGCGTTCGCCGCGCCCAGCGCGCGCGCCGCCCGGCGCCGCCCGAGCAGGTCGGCGCCCACCGCCGCGGCGGCGAGGTTGCCGAACGCGGTCAGCGCCCACGCGCCCATCGACATCGGCGAGCGCGGCTTGAAGATGCGCAGCATGTTGTAGAAGCGCTCCGGCCGCCCGAGGTCCATGACCAGCAGCGGCGGTGCGGGCGCCAGCGCGGCGAGCGCCACCTTGCGCGCCACCGCCGCCGATCGCCCGTCGCCGGCCACGTCGCAGGCCAGCGCCACGAACGACGAGCCGGCCGCGATGCCGCCGAACCAGAAGTACAGCGGCACCTCCCACGTCCACACCGGGGCCTTGATCACTGGGCCTGCGACCTGGTCGGGCAGCGGGCCCGTGCGCGCCTTCTGCGACGCCGCGCGGATCGCCTCGAGATCGGGCATCGCGCCGTACTTCGTGTCCTCGCCGTACAGGTACGACCAGCGGCCGTCCTGCCAGACGCCGATGTGCAGGTCGACCTTCTCGCCGGTCTTCTCGCCGAACGCCGGCTGGCCCGGGACCCCGACCGCCGGCGTGATGTCACGCCATACGCTCATCGCCGCCGCTCCCACAGGAACGAGGCGGCCACGCCGGCGGCGGCGAGCAGGCCCGCGCCCATCGCGGTGAGCGTGGCGGGGATGACGTTCTCCTGGATCGGCGAGTCGGCCTGCGCGGGCAGCCCGTAGCTCTCGGGCGGCTCGGTGAGCAGGAAGAAGGCGCCCAGACCGCCGGCCAGCTCGTCCTCGGGCGCGTCGTGGGCGCCGTACAGGTAGGCGCGCGACACGCCGCGCTCGTGCAGCGCCGCGGTGCGCCGGGCCGCCACCTCGCGCAGCTCGTCGATCGGCCCGAACTGGATCGAGTCGGTCGGGCACGCCTTCGCGCAGGCCGGCTCCAGCCCGTCCTCGAGGCGGTCGTAGCAGAGCGTGCACTTGGCGGCGCGGCCGTCGTCGTGGTCGCGGTCGACGACGCCGAACGGGCACGCCGGGACGCAGTAGCCGCAGCCGTTGCAGACGTCGGGCTGGAGCACGACGGTCCCGAACTCGGAGCGGATCAGCGCGCCGGTCGGACACGCGTCGAGGCAGCCGGCGTTCGTGCAGTGCTTGCAGACGTCGGACATGAAGACCCAGTCGCCGAAGCCGTTGTACGGCTGCTCGGCCAGGCCGACCAGGTCGATGTCGTCGCGCTCGACCGGCTCGACGAAGCGCACGTGCCGCCAGGTGGCGGCGCCGAGCGAGCCGGTGTAGTCGTATGAGCCGCCGCGCCCGTACGTGTCCGGGTCGGCCGGCAGGTCGTTCCACTGCTTGCACGCGACCTCGCACGCCTTGCACCCGATGCACGTGGTCGTGTCGGTGAAGAAGCCCATCGGCTCCGCGCCGGGCCGGGTGATCGCCGGCGCGCTCATCGGTGCGGCCACAGCTCGGCCGGGTGATCGCGGTTGACGGCGACGCCGGGCGGCGTGTCGCGCACGCCGGCGAGCTTGGAGGTGCCCACCGTGGTGCGCCCCGCGCGCACGTTGCAGACGAACGCCTTGGACTCCTGGATCGAGACGTTCGGGTCGCCGGACAGCACGTCGATGTCGTTCGCCGAGTCGCCGGGAGACGGCCCGCCGAAGCCCCAGTGCCACGGCAGCCCGACCTGGTGGATCACCCGATCGCCCAGCCGCAGCGGCTTGATCCGGTCGGTCACCTTGGCGCGCGCCTGGATCTCCGCGCGCGGGGAGCAGATCGTCATCCAGCCCCCGTTCTCGATGCCGTGCTCGCGCGCGAGCACGGGGTCGATCTCGGCGAACATCTCGGGCTGCAGCTCGGCCAGCCACGGCACCCAGCGCGACATGCCGCCGGCCGTGTGCTGCTCGGTGACGCGGAACGTCGTGGCGACGACCGGGTAGCGCGGGTCGCCGATGTCGGCGACCGGGTTGTCGGCGCGGTCCCAGCGCAGCGCCGCCGGGTTCTCGTCGATCCCCGGGTACAGCTTGTTGGCGACCGGGGACTCGAGCGGCTCGTAGTGCGTGGGCAGTGGACCGTCGAGCAGCCCCGCGGGCGAGAACAGCCAGCCGCGCCCGTCGGCCTGCATGATGAACGGGTCGCTGCCGGAGATGGCGTCCATGCCCTCGGCGTCGTCGGGCGCGACATAGTCCGGCGGCTTGTCGACCGGGAAGTCCGGCACGTCGTAGCCCGTCCACCGCGTGCCGTCCCACCACGCGTAGCGCTTGCGCTCCGACCACGGCTGCCCGTCCGGGTCGGCGCTGGCGCGCGAGTACAGGACGCGGCGGTTGGCGGGCCACGCCCAGCCCCACTCGGGCGCCACCCAGCCGCCGGCCTTGGAGAAGTCGCCGGGCTCGCGCCGGCGCGCCTGGTTGACGCCGTCGGCGTAGACGCCCGAGTAGATCCAGCAGCCGCACGCCGTGGTGCCGTCGTCGCGCAGCTCGGCGAAGCCCGGGACCAGCTCGCCGGTCGTCAGGTCGTAGCCGTTGATCTCGCGCAGGACCTCGTCGGCGCTCGGCTCGGCGTGCACGCCGTGCTCGCTGTAGTCCCACGTGAGGTGCTGGATCGGCCAGTCCCGGTCGGCCGTCGAGCCGGCGTAGTGCGCGCGCACGCGCTTGAACAGGTGATGGATGAACCACAGCTCCGAGCGGCAGTCGCCGGGCGGGTCGAGCGCCTTGTCGCGCCACTGGACGAGCCGCTCGGTGTTGGTGAAGCAGCCCTCCTTCTCGATGTGCGTGGCGGCGGGCATCAGGAAGACCTCGGTGCCGATCTCCTCGGTCTTCAGCTCGCCCGAGCGGACCTCGGGCGCGTCCTTCCAGAAGCTCGCCGTCTCGGTCTCGGTCAGCTCGCGGACGACGAGCCACTTCAGGCGGCTCAGCGCGCGGCGCTGGAGGCCCGCGTTCTCGGATCCGACCGCGGGGTTCTGGCCCATGACGAACATGCCGTGCAGGGCGCCGTCGAGCGCGCGCAGCATCGTCGGGTAGTGCGAGTGGTTGCCGGAGATCTTCGGCAGGTGCCCGAAGCCGTAGTCGTTGCCGGCGGTGGCCGCCTCGCCGAACCACGCCTTCATGAGGGAGACGATGTACTTGGGGAAGTGCGCCCACCAGCCGCGGCGGGCGCCGCCGGTCTCGACGTAGGCGCGCAGCGTGACCTCCTCCTCGCGGGCGCGCGGCATGTGCAGGTAGCCGGGCAGCAGGTCGTAGAGCGTCGGGATGTCCGTCGAGCCCTGGATCGAGGCGTGGCCGCGCATGGCCAGCACGCCGCCGCCGGGCCGGCCGACGTTGCCGAGCAGGAGCATGAGGATCGAGCCGGCGCGGATCATCTGCACGCCGGCGGTGTGCTGCGTCCAGCCGACCGCGTAGACGAGCGCCGCCGTGCGCTCGCGGCCCGAGTTGCGGATCAGCGCGTCGGCGACCTGCAGGAACTGCTCGCGCGTTATGCCGCAGATCTGCTCGACCATCGCGGGCGTGTAGCGCGAGTAGTGCCTGCGCAGGATCTGGAACACGCAGCGCGGGTGCTGGAGCGTCTCGTCGCGCTGGACGCCCCCGACCATCATGCCCGCCCCGGTCTTCTCCTCGAACGACTGCGCGGAGTGCTCGCGGCGGCCGGCGGCCGACGCGATCTCGCCGCCCTCGTACGCCCACGTCGCCGGGTCGTAGGTGCCCGACTCGGGGTCCCAGCCCGAGAACAGCCCGCCGAGATCCTCGGTGTCCTGGAACTTCTCGTTGATCAGCGTGGCGGCGTTCGTGTAGTTGACGACGTAGTCGCGGAAGTAGGACTCGGTCTCGATCACATGGCGGATGAGGCCGCCGACGAAGGCGATGTCGGTGCCGGCCCGGATCGGGACGTGCAGGTCCGCCATCGCGCTCGTGCGCGAGAAGCGGGGATCGACGTGGATGACCGTGGCGCCGCGCTCACGCGCCTTCATCACCCACCGGAACGCGACCGGATGGGCCTCGGCCATCGACGCGCCCTCGATCAGGATGCAGTCGGAGTTCTGCAACGAGCGCGGGGCGTCGGAGGCGCCCCCGCGCCCGAACGAGGTCCCCAGACCGGGGACCGTCGAGGAGTGTCATATCCGCGCCTGGTTCTCGATCTGGACCGCGCCCATGGCCGTGAACGCCTTCTTGATCAGGTAGTTCTCCTCGTTGTCGAGCGTCGCGCCGCCGAGGTGTGCGAAGCCGAGCGTGCGGTCGACGCGGAAGCCCTCGTCGTTGACGTCCTGCCAGCCGGCCTCGCGGGCGGCGATCACGCGCTCGGCGATCATGTCCATGGCGGTCTCGAGCGCGAGCTCCTGCCACTCGGTGGCGTACGGCGCGCGGTACTTGACGGTGAGCGCCCGGCGCGGCTGCTGGACGAGCTGGCGCGTGGCCGAGCCCTTGGGGCACAGCGTGCCCTGGTTGATGGGCGAGCGCGGGTGCCCCTCGACGTCGACCAGCTCGCCGTCGCGCGTGTAGACGACCTGGGCGCAGCCGACCGCGCAGTAGGGGCAGATCGACTCGGTCGCCTTCAGGCCCTCGATCCGCGCGCCGACGCGCTTGGTCTTCCTGGAGACCGCCCGCGGCCCGAGGCCCCAGTGCCACGGATTTCCCGGCACGATCCGTTATCTACCCCTGGGCGGCAGCCGGAACCCGCGGTTGCCTAGACTTTGGACAGCTCCGACGTGAGGAGAGGAGGTGATCGGAATGCGAAAGTACCGCGGTCGGCTGACCCAGCCGTTGGTGCGCGAGAACGGCGCCCTGCGCCCCGCCGGATGGGACGAGGCGCTCGACGTCGCTGCTGCCGGCCTGGCTCGCGCCAGGACGCAGGACACGACGCGCTCCTTCGGCATGTTCAGCTGCTCCAAGGCATCGAACGAGGTGAACTTCCTGGCCCAGAAGTTCGTCCGCTCGGTGATGGGGTCGAACAACATCGACTCGTGCAACCGCACTTGACACGCTCCCAGCGTCGTCGGTCTGGCGACGGTGTTCGGCGCGGGCGGCGGCACGTCGTCCTATAAGGAGGTCGAAGAGACGGATCTGCTGATC
>DASSUW010000234.1:0-8270 GCA_035706585.1 Solirubrobacteraceae bacterium
GCGACGAGCGCGCCGGCGCCCGCCGCGGCGTGCTGCCAGCGGCCGCGCAGACGGTGGAGCTCGTCGTCGCGGCCGAGCATCGGCGCGGCCGTGACGTCCAGCTCGAGCGGCAGCGCCGCGACGACCGGCTCGACGTCGAGCGACGGGTCCTGCCGCAGGACGGCGTCGTGCAGGCGCTGGAGCTCGGGACCCGGTTCGATGCCGACGGCCTCGACCAGCGTCTGGCGCGCGTGCCGGTACGCCTCGAGCGCCTCGGCCTGGCGCCCGCAGCGGTAGAGCGCGAGCATCCGCTGCGCGTGCAGGCGCTCGCGCAGCGGGTTGTCGCTCAGCAGCGCGTCGATCTCGCCGACAACCTCCTGGTGGCGGCCGGCCTCGAGGTCGGCGTCGATCGCGAGCTCGGCGGCCGTCAGGCGCAGCTCCTCGATCCGGCGGATCTCGGCGTTCGCGAACGGCTCGTCGGCCAGGTCGGCGAGCGGATCGCCGCGGAACAGCCCGAGCGCCTCGCGCGCCGCGCCGTTCGCCCGGCCGTTCTCGGCCGCCCGAGCCGCCTCGGAGACGAGCCGTTCGAGGCGGCAGACGTCGACGTGCTCGCGGTCGATCCGCAGCTCGTACCCGCGCCCTCGTGTGACGATCTCGGCGCCGTCGCCCGCGAGCGCCCGCCGCAGCCGCCAGACGTAGTTCTGGACCATCTTGGGCGCGCTCGGCGGCGGGTGCTCGCCCCACAGGCCTTCGACGAGGCGGTCCGCCGTCACCGGGCGGTTCGCCTCCAGGGAGAGCATCGCGAGCACGGCGCGCTGCTTCGCACCGCCGAGCATGACCGGCTGGTCGTCGACGCTGGCCTCGACGTGGCCAAGGATGCTGAGCCGCATGGGGCCTGCCAACCCAATCACCTCCTACGAGGGCGATCAACGCACCATGCGGGATGCCGGTCTACGGCTGGTCTACGCGCCGCGCCGGCGCGCGCGGTAGGTCCTCAGCGGCGTCGAGAGGCCCTTGAGGCGCTTCTCGCCCGCGAACGACCACTCGAAGCCGTCGGCGACCGCCTCGCGGACCGCCTCGGTCGTCAGCACGGAAGCCGGGCGCGCGCGCTCGGTCAACCGGCTCGCGACGTTGACGGTCGACCCGTACCAGTCGCCCCAGCGGTTGACCGCGGGCCCGTAGGCGACGCCGGCGCGGATCGCCGGCAGGCCCTCGGCGCCGTCGGAGCCCTCCACGAGCCGCAGCGTCGCTTCGACCAGGTCGACCGGCTCGGGCGCGACGAGCATCACGGCGTCGCCGATCTCCTTGACGATCCTGGCGGGCGGCTCGACGACGGCCTCGGCCAGCCGCGCAAGCCGCCCGGCGACGCTGCCGAGCTCCTCCGACGGGATCGTCTCGCCGAGCTCGGTGAAGCCGACGAGGTCGGCGAACGCGACCGCGCAGTCGCGCCCCGCGCCCATCTGGCCGGTTGCGAGCTGCTCGGCGGTGATCACCTCCTGGCGCAGCGCCTCGCGCATGTGCAGGCCGAAGACGTACTCCAGCCACGGCCCGGCGAGCGGCAGCAGGTTCCTGCTCACCACCTCCAGCCGCGCCGCGAGCTCGTTCTCGTCGGTCCCGCCCTCCAGCATCGTCTGGCCGACCAGCGTGCGGATCGCCTCGGCGTAGCGGGCCATCCCGCGCCCGAGCACGCGCTGGACCTCCATCGCGTCGTCGTCGGGGAGCCCGACCTGGCGGTACTGGCGGCCCATCTTCGCCAGCTCGAGGTCGTTCTCGCCGTAGACGCGCGCGTCGGCGTCGGGCACCGCCAGCCCGAGCGCCCGCCGCTGAGCCTGGAAGAAGTCCAGATCGAGGCCGCTCTGATCCGCGATCTCCCGTGCGCTGTAGCGGGCCTCGGCGCTCAGCAGCCGCTCGACCGGCAGGAGCGCGAGCCGCCGGTCCTCGACCGCGTGCCGGAGATCTTCGACCGCGATCCCCTCGCCGTGCAGCCGGTCGAGCAGCTCGCGGCGCGCCGCGCGGGCGGCGTCGTCCACGCAGTCGTCGAGCAGTCCTTCCGCGTCCCAGTCCATGTCCGAGCCGCAAGGTACCCGGCCTGGGGTAGGCTCGCGCCGAATGTGGAGCGACGCGTACCAGTCGCTCATGGAGGCCGACGAGGCGACCGGCCTCGGCGCCGACGACCTCGAGCGGCTGGCGACCGCGGCCTACATGCTCGGCCGCGATCTCGAGCACATCGCGGCGCTCGAGCGCGCCCACCAGGCGCACGTGGAGGGTGGGCGGCCGGCGCGCGCGGCACGCTGTGCGTTCTGGCTCACGATCGCGCTGCTCCTGCGCGGCCAGCTCGGCCCGGCGACGGGCTGGCTCGGGCGCGGCGAGCGTCTCGTGGCAGGCGTCGAGGGCGACTGCGTCGAGCGCGGCTACCTGCTGATGCCGCACGTGATCATGCGCCAGATCGCCGGCGATCGGTCCGCGGCGCTCGCCACCGCCGCCGAGGCGGGCGCGATCGCCGAGCGCTTCGGCGAAGGCGACCTGCACGCGCTGGCGGGCGTCGAGCACGGCCGTTCGCTGCTCCTGCTGGGCCACATCGGCGACGGGCTCAGGATGCTCGACGAGGCGATGGTGGGAGCGGCGCGCGGAGAGCTCTCGCCGATCGTGACCGGCCTCGTGTATTGCAGCGTGATCGATGCCTGCCAGTCCGTGTACGAGCTGCGCCGCGCACAGGAGTGGACCGCGGCGCTGACGCAGTGGTGCGAGGAGCAGCGCGACATGATCGCGTTCACCGGGCGCTGCCTCGTGCACCGCGCCGAGATCCTGCAGCTGCACGGCGCCTGGGACGACGCCCTGCGCGAGGCCCGGCGCGCCGGGACGCGACCGGGGCGCGCCGCCGGTCAGGCCCATTACCGGTGCGCCGAGGTTCACCGTCTCCACGGTGACCTCAGCCGCGCGGAAGACGCCTACCGCGACGCCAGCCGCAGCGGCACGGAGCCGCAGCCGGGGCTCGCGCTGCTGCGGCGCGACCAGGGCGACACGAACGCCGCGGCGGCCGCGATCCGCCGCGCGCTTGCGGAGGCAGCGGAGCCGATCGACCGCCTGCGCCTGCTCCCGGCCGGCGTGGAGATCATGCTGGCCGCCGGCGAGCTCGAGTCGGCGCGCGCGCTGTGCGAGGAGCTCGAGCGCCTGGCGCCGGCGTTCGCGAGCACGCTGCTGGATGCGCTGGTCGGCCACGCCCGCGGCGCGGTCGAGCTCGCGGCCGGTGACGCCCGCGGTGCCCTGCCGGCGCTGCGCGCCGCGGGCCGCGCGTGGCAGGAGCTGAGCGTGCCGTACGAGGGAGCGCGCGTCCGCGTGCTGCTCGGCCGGGCGTGCCGCGCGCTCGGCGACGCCGACTCGGCCACGCTGGAGCTCGAGGCGGCACGCGAGACGTTCTCCGCGCTGGCCGCCACGCCCGACGTCGAGCGCGTCGACGCTCTGCTCGACCGCGCGGACGACCGCCACGGGCTCACCGCGCGCGAGCTCGAGGTCCTGCGCCTCGTCGCGGCGGGCGAGACGAACAAGGCGATCGCGGCCACGCTGGTGCTCAGCGAGCGCACCGTCGACCGCCACGTCAGCAACATCTTCGTCAAGCTCGGCACGGCGTCGCGCACGGCGGCGACCGCCTACGCGTACCGCCACGGGCTCGTGTGAGCGAAACCACGCATGCGCGCGGCGCGTGCGGTTGGGTGGTTCCGCCGATGCGGGCGGGACTCGCCGCTGGCAGGGTCGGGCGCATGCTCCGATCTCGCCTCGACGCCCCGCGCACCATGCTGCTGGCCGACCTGCCCGTCGCCGACCGGCGACTCGACGCGGCCGGCGTCCCGACCGCCGCGGTCGTCGGCGGCGACGGCCCGCCGCTCGTGCTACTGCACGGACCCGGCGGCAGCGCCACGGACTGGGTCGCCGTCCTGCCTGCCCTGGTGGAGCGCCACCGCGTCGTCGTGCCGGACCTGCCCGGCCACGGCGACACCGAGCCGAGCGACGATCTCGTGGCCTGGCTCGCGGCGCTCGTCGCCGCGACCTGCGACAGCGCGCCGGTCATCGTCGGCAACACGGCCGGCGGAGCGCTCGCGGCGCGCCTCGCGCTGGACCATCCGGACACGCTCAGCCGGCTCGTGCTGGTCGACTCGCTCGGGCTCGTGCCGTTCGATCCGGCGCCTGAGTTCGGCCAGGCCCTGCATGCGTTCATGGCGCAGCCCGGACCGGACACGCACGAGGAGCTGTGGAGCAGGTGCGTGTTCGATCTCGACGGCGTGCGGCAGCGGATGGGCGCCCAGTGGGCCGTGTTCGAGGCGTACAACCTCGCCCGCGCCGGCACGCCGGGCGCGACGGCGGCGGTCGCCGAGCTCGTGGAGAGATTCGGCATCAATACCGTCGACGGCATCGATCGGATCACGGTGCCGGTCGCGCTCGTCTGGGGTCGCGAGGATCTCGCGACCCCGCTGTCGGTCGCCGCTGCCTTCAGCGAGCGCCACGGGTGGCCGCTGCACGTGATCGACGCGTGTGCCGACGCACCGCCGATCGAGCAGCCGGCCGCGCTCGTGCGCGCGCTCGCCGCCGAGACGCTGCGCGCGCGGCTCGACGGCACGCTGCTGCTGCCCGGCGATCCCGCGTTCACGGAGGCGACCGACCTGTGGAACGGCATGATCGACAAGACGCCGGCGTACGTCGTGCAGCCCACCGGCGCCGCCGACGTCGCGGCGACGGTCGACTTCGCCCGCGAGCAGGGCCTCGCGGTCGCGGTGCGCGGCCGCGGCCATCACCCCGCCGGGACCGCGCTGGCCGACGGCGGTGTGACGATCGACATGTCGCGACTGCACGAGGTGACGGTCGACCCGCAGGCGCGGGTCGCGACGGTCGATGCGGGCTGTCGGCTCGGCGAGCTCGACAGCGCCGCCCAGGCGCACGGCCTCGCGCTCCCGCTCGGGTTCGTGTCCGACGTCGGCGTGGCGGGGCTCACGCTCGGCGGCGGGCTCGGTTACCTGACGCGCCGCTTCGGCTGGACCGTCGACAGCCTCCGGAGCGTCGAGATCGTCACCGCCGACGGCAGCGTGCGCCGGGCCGGCCACGACGCGCACCCAGACCTGTTCTGGGCCGTGCGCGGCGCCGGCGCGAACCTCGGGGTCGTCACGTCGTTCACGTTCGACCTGCACCCGGTCGGCCCGACGGTGGTCGGCGGCCTGATCGCGTTCCCGTTCGCCCGCGCGGCGGAGATCCTCGACGCCTACCGGGCGATGACCGGCGCGGCCCCCCGCGAGCTGGCCGTCTGGTTGCTCATGGTCAGGGCGCCGGCCGCGCCGTTCGTACCGCCGGACTGGCACGGCGAGCGCATCTGCGCGATGGCGGTCTGCTACAGCGGCGAGCTCGCGGCGGCCGCGACGGCACTCGCCCCGATCCGCGCCCTCGGCGAGCCGGTGTTCGACCTGCTCGGCGAGCAGCCGTACACGCAGGTCCAGTCGTACCTCGACGCGTTGGAGCCCCGCGGCGAGCACTACTACTGGCGGACCGAGTACGCGGCCGAGCTCAGCGACGAGCTGCTCGCCAACCAGCGCGCCCTCGCCGCTGCCTGCCCGATCCCGCAGGCGCAGGTCGGCTTCCTGCACGTCGGCGGCGCGCTCAACGAACGCGCGGGGGACGACGGCGCCGTCGGCAACCGCGACGCCCGCTACGCCTGCGGCGTGATCGGATCCTGGGCGCCCGACGAGCCGCGTGCCGACGAGTACGTCCGGTGGATCCGCGAGGCCGGCGCGAGCATGCGGCCGTTCGCGACCGGAGGCGGCTACGTGAACTTCCAGATGGACGACGAGGGGGACGAGCGCGTCCGTGCGTCCTACGGCGCGAACTACGACCGCCTCGCGGCGATCAAGCGGCGGTACGATCCGGGCAACCTGTTCCGCTCGAACCGCAACGTCCCGCCCGCCGCCGGATGAGGGTCGAGGCCGAGCACCGGTTTCCCGTCAGCGTCCACGCCGCCTTCGCGTACATCACCGACCAGGCCAACTGGCCGGACTACTGGCCTGGGCTGGTCCGCATCGAGCCGGGCTCGCGCTGGGGCGAGCCCGGTGACGTCACGCGCATCGTGCTGCGCGCGCTGCGGCGCGAGGTGCCGATGGAGATCACGCTCAGGCGGTTCGACCGCGACCGGCTCGTCGAGTACGCGAGCACGCAGGACGGTCTTCCCGACATGCGCCACGAACGCCATTTCCTCGCCGCCGGCGAGTCGCTGCAGTACCGGGTCGTCGTCGAGTTCGAGCCGCGCGGCCTGTATGACAGGGTCGTCGTTCGCGCGGCGGTCGCGCGCACGATAAAGCGGACGATCGCGAACCTCGACACGGCTCTAGTACGCTGAAGGGAGTGACAACCAGGGGGGCTGGGGAGAACGCCCGGCTGAGATAGGTCCTCGCTGGACCTGACCCTTCGAACCTGTGGGGTAATGCCCGCGGAGGGAGCGATGCGGACCGAGGTCGAGGCTCCCGGTGTGGAGCCTCGCGACGTTTCAGGCGGCGTCAGAGTCGCCGGAGTAGGGAAGGCGTTCGGGGCCGTCGAGGCCCTGGACGGCGTGACCCTCCACGCGGCGCCGCGGGAAGTGGTCGCCGTCGTCGGCCCGAGCGGCTGCGGCAAGTCCACGCTGCTCGAGCTCGTCTGCCGGCTCGGCGCGCCCGACCGCGGGACGATCGAGGCGCCTCCGGCGGCGCTGATGCCGCAGCGCGACGGGCTGCTGCCGTGGCTGTCGGCGCTCGACAACGCCGCACTCGCGCTGCGGGTCGCGAACGTGCCCAAGGCGCGGGCCCGCGCGGCCGCGCACGCGCACTTCGCGGCGTTCGGGCTCGAGGGCTTCGAGCGCGCGCGGCCGCGCGAGCTGTCCGGCGGCATGCGCCAGCGCGTGGCGTTCCTGCGCACGCTGCTGGCCGGCCGGCCGCTGCTGTGCCTCGACGAGCCGTTCGGCGCGCTCGACGCGCTCACCCGCGGGCAGATGCAGCGCTGGCTCGCGGACGCGCTGGCACGCGAGCCGCGCACGGTGCTGCTCGTCACGCACGACGTCGAGGAGGCGGTGCTGCTCGCCGACCGGATCGTGCTGCTGTCGCCCCGGCCCGGCAGCGTGATCGCGACGCTCGAGGTGGCGGTCGCGAGACCGCGGCACCGCGCCGATCCCGAGGTGGTCGCACTGCGAGAGCGCGCCCTGAGCGCGCTCGGGGCCGGAGACGACGCGCCGGATGCCGGAGGCCCGCTCGCGTGAGCGCCGCGCTGATCGTGCTCGCGGGGCTCGCCGGCTGGGAGGCGATCGTGCGCCTCGGGCTGGTCGACGAGCTCATCCTGCCCGCGCCGACGCAGGTGCTCGACAGCCTGTGGACCGACCGCGGCCTGCTGGCGCCGGACCTGGCGGTGACGACCTGGGAGGTCGCGCTCGGCCTGCTGGCCGCGATCGCGGCCGGCGCGCTGCTCGGCATCGCGATGCACCTCTCGCACCGCGCGCGGCGGGCGCTGCGGCCGCTGGTGATCGGCTCGCAGGCCGTGCCGGTGCCGGTGATCGCGCCGCTGGTCGTGCTCGTGCTCGGCTTCGGTCTCGCCCCCAAGGTCCTGCTCGTCGCGCTCGTCTGCTTCTTCCCGGTCGCGATCAACCTCTATGACGGGCTGCGCGACACGGACGCCGACGCCCGCAAGCTCCTGCGCTCGCTGGAAGCGAGCCGCTGGAAGACCCTGACGATGCTCGAGCTCCCGAGCGCCCTGCCCGCCACGTTCACCGGCATGAAGATCGCGGCCGCCGTCGCCGTGATCGGCGCCGTGTTCGCCGAATGGTCGGGCTCGGACTCGGGCCTCGGCCACGCGCTGCTGACCGCCAACGGCCAGCTCGCCACCGCCCGCGCGTTCGCCGCCACGCTCCTGCTGTTCCTGCTCGCGATCCTTCTCTACGGCGCCTTCGCCCTGCTCGAACGCCGCGTCGTGGACTGGACGCCGAGAACGACTCCCGGAGGCTCATGACCCGCCTGCTGCTCCCCCTGATCGCGCTGTTGCTCCTCGCCGGCTGCGGCGAGAAGGCCGAGCCGTCCGCGTCGACGGGCACGACCGAGAAGCTGCGCGTGATGCTCGACTGGTACCCGAACGCCGACCACGCCGGCCTGTACGCGGCGCAGGCGAGCGGCGAGTATGAGCGCGCCGGGCTGGACGTCGAGTTCGTGACGCCGCCGGACGCCGCCGCGCCGCTCAAGCTCGTCGAGGCGGGCCGGGTCGATCTCGCGATCAGCTACGAGCCGGACGTCATGCTCGCG
>DASSUW010000235.1:0-9660 GCA_035706585.1 Solirubrobacteraceae bacterium
TCGGGGGAGCTGCGCGCTGCGTTGGGGTCGACGGGCTTCGCCGTGCTGCTCGGGCCGCGCGACGTCGACCTGCTCGTGCTGCTGGCCCTGGGCGGCCGCGTCTACGACGAGGCGCTCGCCGAGCACGTCGCCGGGCTCTTCCACGGCGTGCTCGAGCGCCGCGGGGCCGGCGTGGACGTGGCGGCGCTGGCGATCGGCGCGCCGGCCGACACGTGGGCCGCGGCGGGCCAGGGCCTGCGGCGCGTGCGGCGCTCGGCGGGGGCGGCGACCGCGCTGGCGCCGCGGCGCTGGTACGACGCCCGTCGCCCCGGCGTCACCGACCTGTTGCACGACCTGCGCGACGCCCCGGAGCTCGACGCGTTCGTGGACGAGCAGCTCGGCCCGCTGCTCACCGGCGGCTCGGCGCGCCAGCGCGCGCTGCTCGAGACGCTCGAGGCCTACCTCGCCGCCGGGGGCCGCAAGGCGCAGGCCGCCCGCGCGCTCCACCTCGAGCGCCAGTCGCTGTACCTGCGGCTGCGGCGGATCGAGGAGCTGCTCGGCGTGTCGCTGGACGACGAGGATGCCGTGCTGGGGCTGCATCTGGCGGTGCGGGCGCTGGCGTTCCGCCGGCGCCGTGCCGCCGCCTGATCCCCGCAGGATGTGGGTTTCTTCCCAATCGTCGCGCCCGCGCAGTTCGTTGTGAACTTTCCGTCCTCTGGCGTGGGTTTCTTCTCACGCACGGCGCGCGGCGCGACGGTTGGGAACAAACCCACACGGCCGCGTTGACGTATGCTCGCGCCGAGAGAGGAGCGTGAGGCATGGCCAGTGCCGGACTCGCGCAGGGGATCCCCGCCGGCTGGCGGGCGCAGCCGGTGCTGTTGTGGGCCGTCGCCGCGGCGGGCGCCGCCGCGATCGCGGTCTGCACCGCGCTCGCGCTGAACAGCGATCACCTGTCCGAGCCGGGCATCCAGGCGCTGATGCTCGACTGGATCATCTTCGGCTACGTGTTCGCCGGGCTGATCGCCTGGTGGCGCCGGCCGGCCAGCCCGTTCGGGCTGCTGATGATCGCCGCCGGGTTCGTCATGTTCATGTCGAGCCTGTCCTCGGCCAACGCGCCGCTTCCCTACACGATCGGCGTCGCGTTCGACCTGATCCCCGCGGTCGTCTTCCTGCACGTGTTCCTCGCGTTTCCGACCGGGAGGCTCGAGCGGCGGCGGGACCAGCTGCTCGTCGTCACGGGCTGGGTCGTCGGCTTCGGCGTGCATCTCGTCGGCATGCTGTTCGGCGGCTTCGGGCCGGACAACCTCGTCGCGATCACTGAGTCGCAGGACATCTCGAACGCGTTCCTGCGCGCCGAGCTGGCCGTGCTCACGGTGCTCATGCTCGCCGGCATCTGGGTGCTGTTCGAGCGCCGGCGCGAGACCCGCCGGCCGCTCCGGCATCCGCTCACGCTGCTCGTCGACGCGTTCGCGCTCGGGCTTGCGATGACCGCGTTCCTGTTCGGGTCGGCGGCGTTCGGGCTCGTGGACGGGCAGGCGACGTTCGAGTGGATCCGCCGCGTAACGTTCTTCGCGGTCGGTCTCGCCCCGATCGCGTTCGTGAGCGGGCTGCTGCATGCGCGCCTGGCCCGCGCCTCGGTCGGCGACCTGCTCGTCGAGCTGCGCGACGACGTGCCGGCCGGTGAGCTGCGCGACGCGCTGGCGCGGGCGCTGCGGGACCCGACGCTCGAGCTGGCCTTCTGGCTGCCGGAGTACAGGACATGGGCCGGTGCCGACGGCCGCCCGGTCGCGCTCGACGGCGACGGCGCGCGCGCGACGAAGATCATCGAGCGCAAGGGCACGCGCGTGGCGGCGCTCACGCACGATCCGGCGCTGCTCGACCAGCCCGAGCTGGTCGACGCGGTCGCGGCGGCGGCGGCGATCGCCCTCGACAACGCGCGCCTGCAGGTCGAGCTGCGCGCGCGCCTGGAGGAGCTCAAGGGCTCGCGCGCGCGGATCGTCGAGGCCGGCGACGCCGAGCGCCGGCGGCTCGAGCGCAACCTCCACGACGGCGCGCAGCAGCGGCTCGTCGCCGTGTCGTTGCAGCTGCGGCTGCTCGAGCGCCGCATCAACGACCCGGCAGCGGCGGCCGAGCTCGTCAAGTCAGCCAGCGCGGAGCTCGCGCAGTCGCTCGACGAGCTGCGCGAGCTCGCCCGCGGACTGCACCCCGCCGCGCTCGAGCATGGGCTCAAGGCGGCGCTCGACGCGCTGGCGACCCGTGCCGCCGTCGCGACGACGGTCGCCTACGACGCCGGCGGCCGCCTGCCCGAGCCCGTCGAGCTCGCCGCCTACTTCGTGGCCTCCGAGGCGCTCACCAACGTCGCCAAGTACGCGCAGGCGACGGAGGCGACCGTGCGGGTGTGGCGGGACAACGGCGCGGCGATGATCGAGATCGCCGACGACGGGATCGGCGGCGCGGACGACACCCGCGGCTCGGGCCTGCGCGGGCTGGCCGACCGCGTCGAGGCGCTCGACGGCAGCCTGCGCGTCGTCAGTCCGCCCGGAGCCGGTACGGTCGTCACCGCAACGCTGCCATGCGGATCGTGATCGCCGACGACAACCTGCTGGTCCGCGCGGGCGTGGCCGCGCTGCTGCGTGACGCCGGGCTCGAGATCGCGTCCGAGGTCGACAACGCCGTCGACCTGATCCGCGAGGTCGACGAGCACGAGCCCGACGTCGCGATCGTCGACGTGCGCATGCCCCCGACGCACACCGACGAGGGCCTGCGGGCGGCGCACGACATCCGCGCGCGCCATCCGGACATGGGCATCGTGATCCTGTCCGAGCACGTCGAGGTGGGGGTGGCGACGCAGCTGCTGGCCGAGAGTCCCGAGCGGCTCGGCTACCTGCTCAAGCAGCGCGTCGACGACGTCGCCGACTTCGTCGGCACGCTGCGGCGCGTCGCCGGCGGCGGGTCGGCGCTGGACCCCAAGATCGTCTCCGGCCTGCTCGCCGCCAACGCCGCCGACGACGGACCGCTGGCCACGCTGACGCCGCGCGAGCAGGAGGTGCTCCAGCTGATGGCCGAGGGCCTGTCCAACCAGGGCATCGCCGAGCGGCTCGCGATCACGCTGCGCAGCAGCGAGAAGTACGTGTCGAGCATCTTCGCCAAGCTCCAGCTGCCGGACAGCCCCGGCGAGCAGCGGCGCGTGCTCGCGGTCCTGCGGTACCTGCGCGCCTAGCCAGGGTCCGAACGCGCGGCTGGGTGGGGCGGCGTGTCTGTGAACGCCTGGCGCTTTTTCGTCGCTATGCGATGAAAAAGCGCCATCGACGGGCTATCGCCCGCTCCTGGGCACCGCTCAATGGCGCAGTTCTGACGCGCGCAGGGCGCAGCGGCACGCGATCGATCGCCTGGCCGCACCGTCGGACCCCCGGAGCACCGCCCCCCACGCCCCCGGAGGTCCGGCCTGCGGGTCTCGCGCAGCCCCCGTGGCCGCCGTGCCGCCGTCACGAGACCCTCGTCACATGTCCACTACGCCTCTCGTGCGCCCGGTCGTCGTCCAGGACGGGGCCACCGCCGAATCCGTCGTATCCGCCCGCGATCTCGTCCGCCGCTACGGCGACGGCGAGACCGCCGTGCACGCCCTCCGCGGCGTGTCGCTCGACATCGCCCGCGGCCGCCTGACCGCCGTGATGGGGCCATCCGGCTCCGGCAAGTCGACGCTGATGCACATCCTCGCCGGCCTCGACAAGCCCACGGCGGGCGAGGTGTCGATCGCCGGCGTCGACATCACCGGCCTCGACGACACCGCGCTCACCACGCTGCGGCGTGACCACATCGGCTTCATCTTCCAGTTCTTCAACCTGCTCCCGATGCTCACGGCGGCCGAGAACATCGTGCTGCCGCTCAAGCTCGCGGGCCGCAAGCCGGACCGCGAGTGGATCGACCGGCTGGTCGAGACCGTCGGTCTCGCCGAGCGCCTCTCGCACCGCCCGTCGGAGCTGTCCGGCGGCCAGCAGCAGCGCGTCGCCGTCGCCCGCGCGCTCGCGTCCCGGCCAAGCGTGATGTTCGCCGACGAGCCGACCGGCAACCTGGACTCGACGACCAGCGGCGAGATCCTCACGCTGCTGCGCGACTCGGTCGACAAGCTCGGCCAGACGACCGTCATGGTCACGCACGACGCGCACGCCGCCGCGATCGCCGACCGCGTGCTGTTCCTCGCCGACGGCGACATCGTGCGCGACCTCGGCCGCTCCTCCGCCCACGAGATCCTCGCGACGCTGGAAGCGGTGAGCGGGCGATGATCGCGGTCGCGCTCAAGGGCCTCGCGGCCCGCAAGGTGCGTGCGGTGCTGACCGCGTTCGCCGTCGTGATCGGCGTCTCGATGGTCAGCGGCACGTTCATCCTCACCGACACGATGCAGAAGACCTTCGACGGGGTCTTCGCGAAGTCGTACGGCGGCACCGACGCCGTCGTCAGCGGCAAGGAGATCGTCAAGGGCTCGCTCAGTGGCAACGGCGTGACGATCCCCGCCGACCTGCTCGACGACATCCGGGCGCTGCCCGAGGTGTCGGCCGCGAGCGGCACGGTCGCGCCCGAGGAGTCCAACGTGGCCGACATCATCGGCCGCGACGGCCGGGCTGCCGCCGAGGAGAGCCTCGGCGCGAGCATCGACCCCGGGAACGAGCGGTTCAGCCCGCTCGCGCTGAAGACCGGTGCGTGGCCGAAGGGCGCCGGCCAGGTCGTCATCGACGCCGGCACGGCCGCCAAGGAGCACTACGCGATCGGCGACGCGATCACGATCGCCACCCCCGGCAAGCGCGCCCGCTACGAGCTCACCGGTACGGCGAGCTTCGGTGGGATCGACTCGATCGGCTTCGCCAGCGTCGCCGTCTGGGACGTGCCCACCGCGCAGGCGCTGATGGACCGCGAGGGCCGCTTCGACACGATCTCGATCGCCGCGAAGCCGGGCACGCCGACCGCCGACCTGGTGCGCGCGGTCCAGCCGCTCGTGCCGGCGACGCTCGAGGTCAAGGACGCCGCCAAGGAGGCGGACGAGCAGGCCCAGAACATCAACGAGGGCATGAACTACGTCCGCTACTTCCTGCTCGGCTTCGGCGGGATCGCGCTGTTCGTGGGCGCGTTCGTGATCTTCAACACGCTGTCGATCACGGTCGCCCAGCGGACGCGCGAGTTCGCGACGCTGCGCACGCTCGGCGCGTCGCGCAAGCAGGTCATGCGGTCGGTCGTGCTGGAGGGCCTCGTCGTGGGCCTGCTCGCGGCCACGATCGGCCTGTTCCTCGGCTTCGGGATCGCCAAGGGCATGCTGGCGCTGTTCAGCGCGCTCGGCCTCGATCTCCCCGAGGCGGGGACCGTGTTCGCGCTGCGCACGGTGATCGTGTCGCTCGCGCTCGGCACCGGCATCACCCTGCTGGCGACGGTCATGCCGGCCCGCCGGGCGACCCGCGTGCCGCCGATCGCGGCGGTCCGCGAGGGCTCGACGCTGCCACCGTCGCGGCTCGCCGCGCACTCGCTCAAGCTCGGGCTCGGCGTCGTGACGAGCTCGGTCGCGGCGATCGCCGCCGGAGTGTTCGCGGGCGGGCTCAGCGGCCTCGCCGTCGGCCTGCTGCTCGGGCTCGGCGTGATCGGGCTGTTCTTCGGGACCGCCGTGCTCGCGCCGCGGCTCGTCAAGCCGCTGGCCCGCGTCGTCGGCTGGCCGGCGCGCCGCACCGGCGGCGTGGCGGGCGAGCTCGCCGGTGCGAACGCCGTCCGCAACCCCGGCCGCACCGCGTCGACGGCCGCCGCGCTCATGATCGGGCTCACGCTCGTGACCGTCGTGGCGGTGCTCGGCGCGGGCCTGAACGCCTCGACCGAGTCCGCCGTCAGCACGCAGCTGCGCGCGGACTACGTGGTCGGCGGCGAGGAGGACGTGCCGTTCGCCGCCGCCCACGGCGACGAGCTCGCCAAGGTGCCGGGGATCACGGCCGCGTCCCACGTGCGTTCCGACAAGGCGCTCGTGCAGGGCGAGGCGACCGACATCACCGGCATCGACCCGGCCACGATCGGGCGGTTCTACCGCTTCGCCTGGGTCGAGGGCTCCGCTCGCGACCTCGGTCGCGACGGCGCGCTGGTGACGCAGGACTACGCCGACGACCACGCCGTGGCCGTGGGCGACAAGCTCGCCCTGCAGTCACCGGCCGGCGAGAAGCGGACCGTCGCCGTGCGCGGTATCTACGACCCGCCCGCGGCGAAGCCGCTGCTCGCCCAGGTCGCGATCGCCCAGGCGACGTTCGACGATGCGTTCCCGAACGCGAAGAACACGTACACGTTCCTCGACGGCGACGCGGGCGCGCTGGCCGCGCTGCAGGCGACGGCCAAGGGCTACGGCGACGCGACGGTTTACACCGGCGCCGAGTACCCGAAGGCCGCGACCGAGGACATGAGCACGGTCCTCGCGATGCTGTACGTGCTGCTGGCGTTCTCGATCGTCGTGAGCCTGTTCGGGATGGTCAACACGCTCGTGCTCTCGGTGTTCGAGCGCACGCGCGAGCTCGGGATGCTGCGCGCCATCGGCATGACCCGCCGGCAGGCGCGCCGCATGATCCGCCAGGAGAGCGTCATCACGGCGCTCATCGGCGCGGCGCTCGGCCTCGGGCTCGGCGTGTTCCTCGCCGCGCTCGTCACGCAGGCGCTGTCGGACTACGACGTGCCGCTGGCGATCCCGGTCGGCTCGCTCGCGGCCTTCACGGTCGTCGCGATCGTCGCCGGCATCGCGGCGGCGATCCTGCCGGCGCGGCGTGCCTCGCGGCTCGACGTCCTCGACGCCCTGCACTACGAATGATCGCCCGGCTCGCCATCGCCGTCATCGCGCTGCACGTGCTGGACGACAACTTCGTCCAGCCGCAGCCGGGCACGTCGGCCTCCGGCCACCTCGTCAGCGGGCTCGTCCCGCTGGCGGGGCTGGCGGTCGCCGCGTGGGCGCTGCCGCGCCTGCAGGGCGCGCGCGGCGGGGCGCTCGCGCTCGCGCTCGGCGTGTTCGGCGTCGTCGCCGGCATCGAGGCCGTGCACTACGCGAGCACGGTCGGGCCGTCCGGCGACGACTTCACGGGCCTGCTGGCGATCCCGGCGGGCGCGGTGCTGCTCGCGACCGGCGTCGCCACGCTGTGGCGGACGCGCCGGACCGGCGACCGGCGCGTGTGGCGCTACGGGCGGCGCGCGCTGCTCGGCGTCGCGGCCGTGGTCGTCGCCAACGTGATCGCGCTCCCGATCGGCCTCGGCTACATCACCACCCACACGGCGCGCTCCGTCGTGCCGGCGAATCACCTGGGCGTCGCGCACGAGAATGTGAGCTTCCGGACCGCCGACGCCCTGCGGCTGCGCGGCTGGTACATCCCGTCGCGCAACGGGGCTGCCGTGATCGCGTTCCCCGGCCGCAACGGCCCGCAGAAGCCGGCGCGGATGCTCGCGCGCCACGGCTACGGCGTCCTGCTGTTCGATCGCCGCGGCGAGGGCGAGAGCGACGGCGACCCGAACGCCTGGGGCTGGGGCGGGGACGAGGACATCAAGGCGGCGGTCCGCTACCTGCAGTCGCGGCCCGACGTCGACCCCGAGCGGATCGGCGGGATCGGGCTGTCGGTCGGCGGCGAGCTGATGCTCGAGGCCGCGGCCGAGACGCCCGAGCTCGCGGCGGTGGTGTCCGAGGGCGCCGGCGCGCGGATGTACACGGAGGAGATGCGCGAGGACATGCCGGCGACCGACCGGCCGCTCATGGCGGTGTCGGCCTGGGTCAAGCAGGCGGCCGTCGCGGTGTTCTCCAACCAGTCTCCGCCGACCGACCTGCGTGAGCTCGTCGGCCGGATCGCGCCGCGGCCGCTGCTGCTGATCGCGGCGCCCGAGCACGGCGTCGGCGAGGAGCTCAACCGCGGCTACGCGAGCGCGGCCGGCGAGACGGCGACGCTGTGGGAGATCCCCGAGTCACGGCACGTCGGCGGCATCGATGCGCGTCCGCGCGAGTACGAGCGCCGCGTCGTCGGCTTCTTCGACCAGGCGCTGCGATGACGCTCGTCTTCCGGATCGCCGTCGCCGTCGCGCTGCTGCACGCGCTCGACGACGCGTTCGTCCACCGCGGCCCCGGGCTCGGGCTCGGCCAGCACGCTCTGGCGGCGGCGATCGCGGTCGCCGCCGCGGCAGCGGCGGCCGTCGCGTTCCCGCGGCTGAGGCCCGGCTGGCGCGCCGGCCTTGCGCTCGCGCTCGGTTCGCTGGCGCTGACGAACGGCGTGCTCCACGCCGCGCATGTCGCCGCCGGCGGAGCGGACGGGGGAGACGTGACCGGCGTTCTGGCGGCGGCGGCCGGCTTGGTGCTCGTGGGCCTCGCCGTGGCGATCCCGTGGCGCGAGCGCGGCAGCGGAACGGTGCTCGGCCGCGTGCTCGCGGTGCCGGTCGGCCTCGTCGCCGTCGTGTTCGTGCTCGGGCCGATCGGCATGGGCATCGTCGCGGGCCACAAGTGGCGCGAGCCGGTCGGCGACCCGCCGAGCGCCGCGTACCAGCCCGTGCGGTTCCAGGCCTCTGACGGCCTGTGGCTGGCGGGCTGGTACCGGCCGTCCCGCAACGGCGCGACCGTGATCGTCCTGCACGGCGGCAGCAGCGACCGCAAGGGCTCGGTCGCGCACGCGCAGATGCTGGCGCGGCACGGCTACGGCGTGCTGCTCTACGACGCCCGTGGGCGTGGCGAGAGCGAGGGCATGGACAACAACTACGGCTGGGACTGGGCCAAGGACGTCGACGGCGCACTGGCGTTCCTCGAGCGGCGCGGCGAGGTCGACCCGGCGCAGATCGGCGCGCTCGGGCTCTCGACCGGCGCCGATGTGCTGATCGAGGTGGCAGGCACCCGCGACGACCTCGCCACCGTCGTCGCCGACGGCACGGCCGCCGGCTCGTTCGCCGACTGGCAGCGCCTGCGCGGCACCGGGCTCGGCACCGTGCCCGGCTGGATGATGTTCGCGACGCTCCGGGTGGTGTCCGGCGACGCTCCTGGCCCGCCGCTCGAGGAGATGGTCAGGCGCGTGGCGTCACCGACGCTGCTGATCTCGGCCGGCACCGACATCGAGCGCGAGTTCAACGTGCACTACGACCGGGCCGCGCGCGGCCGGGTCGAGCACTGGAACCTCCCGGACGCGGTCCACACGCACGCGATCCAGTCGCATCGGGACGCGTACGAGCGCCGCGTGATCGGGTTCTTGGACGCGGCGTTCGCGCGTCGTCGTGCCGAGACCGATCGTCTCCGTCTCGCGAGCGTGTCGGGCGAGTAGCCGGTAGCGTCAGGGCGGTGCCCGATCGCGATCTCGTCTGGTCCAGCGACAGGGGTGACCTGCGCAAGGCGCAGGCGCCGCGGCAGGTCGCCGGCGGCGGACGCGTGAAGGTGCGCCGCGAGGTCGCCGGCCGGCGCGGCAAGGCGGTGACGACCGTGTCGGGCGTGCCGCTCGACGACGCCGGGCTGCGCGAGCTCGCGGGGCGGCTGAAGAAGCGCTGCGGCGTCGGCGGGTCGGCGAAGAACGGCGTGATCGAGCTCCAGGGCGACCATCGCGACGTGGTGATGCAGGTGCTGCGCGACGCCGGCTACGACCCCGTGCTGGCGGGCGGGTGAGCGCGCTCGAGATCGAGACTCCGCACGGCCCAGCGCGAGCGCACGTGCGGCCGGCGGAC
>DASSUW010000236.1:0-12118 GCA_035706585.1 Solirubrobacteraceae bacterium
CCGGGCGAGCGCGCGCGCCGCCGACGCCAGTCGCTCGCGCTCGGACGCATCGGACGTCCACGGAGCGCGGTCGAGCATCAGCCACCCGTGCGCCGCGCACTCTTGGACCCCCTCCAGCACGCTCTCCGCGCGTGCCATCCACCCGTTGGCCGCCGCCACGTTGCCATGGACCGACAGGTGCAGGAACGCCAGCCAGCGCGCCAGCGCCGCCGCCTGTGCCCGCAGCCCGCGCCGCTCGTACTCGACGAACGCTCGCTCCTTGCACTCGATCGCCTGACGATGCTCGCCCCCGAACTGCATCGCCTCCCCCAGGCCGTCGAGAACCTCGGCGCTCTCGCCGAACGCTGCCGCCTGCTCGAACACCGCCCGGGCGCGCTTCCAGTCCGCGACGCCAAGCGCCTCGCGGCCGAGGCGTACGAGCTCGTCGGCCGTCGCCACACCCATCGCCGCCAATGTTCCCACGCGGGCGTCGCCGGATCGGGCCGCCACGACCGTCGCGAGCGCGGGCTCAGCGCTGGATGCGCACGTCCTCGACCTTGCCGGTGTTGGCGCTCACGCGCACGATCGCCAGCTCGTCGAAGACGTCCTTCGCGCCCTCGTGCGGCACGGACAGCGACACGACCCAGACGGGCCGCGAGTTCAGCCCCTGCCGCAGCATCCGGACCTGGACGCGCGTCGGCTCGAACGGGATCCGCTGCTCCGCGGTCGCGATCGCCTGATCCTTCGTGATGCGGATCTGCGACTGCTGGCAGCTCCTGGCCGCGAACAGGGTGACCGCGAACAGGAGGACGACCAGGCCGACACGCAGCCACACGGGCTGGGGCGGCCGGCGCCGGCGGGCCGCGGCGATGGCCTCGATCGCCGCCGGCATCCGCGGGTCCGACGCGTGTCCGTTACCGCTCTGCTCGTCGTCGGAGGCCAGCCGGTCCTTCGTTTCAGGCGCTGGGGCGGAACTCATTCCCGAGGTCCGTGAACAGCACGATCACCAGCACGATGATCGCGAGCACGACACAGAGCGCGAGCATCGTGTACTCGAAGCGCTTGACGTGCGTCTGCAGCGGCGGGAAGTCGACCTGCCGGTTGCTGTCGCCGTTGTGGATCATCTGCTCGCCTCCAGCTGATCGGTCGTGCGGCCGCTGAGCGCGAACCGCACCAGCTCGCGGTTCTCCGCGATGATCCAGATCAGGAACACCGCGACCATGACGAGCGCGCCGACCCCGATCAGCACGTAGTAGCTGGTCGCCGCCGACGCGCCGCCCTCGCCGTATGTGCTGCCGGGCCCGAACGTCATGAAGCCCGCGCAGTCCTGGTAGTTGCCCTGGAGGATGAAGTCCGCGATGTCGTCGGCGTTCGCCTTGTCGACGTGCGTCACGCAGTCGGGCGCGCTGTTGATGATCCCTGGCATCACACGTCCTCTCGACTAGACGGGCACACGCTCGTCGGGGGCTCGTCGTCCGTTGCCGATCGCACCGAGTTCCTCGGCCTGCACCTCGTCGACCGGCCGGCGCGTCCCGTCGGGGTCGATCAGCATGTCCGGCGCGTAGCCGAACTCGGGCGCGAAGATGTCGGGCTGGTAGGCGACGACGTCGAGGCCGGCGATCTCGACCGACGCCGGCACCCGCAGCAGGTTGAGCTTGCGCAGCACCCACGACGCGGCGTAGCCCGTCAGGAAGCCGAGCGGCAGGAACGTCGCGACGCCGATCAGCTGGCCGCCGATGCTCGAGTCGACGTTGTTGACCCCGGTCGGATAGCCCGCCGCGAAGACGCCGACCCAGATGATCCCGAGGAAGCCCGAGGCCCCGTGCACGGCGACGGCGCCGACCACGTCGTCCACGCGCATCTTGACCTCGATCCACTTGCCGACGTAGACCGCGAGGACGGCCGTGAGCATCGCGATCAGATAGCCGAGCACCGGTGCGTAGATGTCGGCTCCCGCGGACACGCCGATGACACCCGCCAGGCCACCGGAGACGGTCCAGAACGGGTCGCCGCGGCTCGCGAAGAAGCCACCGGTGAACCCGCCCGCGAAGCCGAACGTGATGATCATCGCGATCGAGCCGAGCGTCGTCGGGCTCAGGTAGATGTTGGCCCAGCCCGGGAACGCCGTCGAGGCGATCACCAGGCACGCGGCGTAGAACGCGTAGAAGCCGGTGAAGATGAGCATCAGCCCCAGCAGCGTGAGGTGCACGTTGTGGGGTCTGAACGTCCTGGCCAGCCCCTCCTTGGTGTACTTGCCGATCCGCGGGCCGAGGTTGAACAGCACGCCGAGCGTGAACGCACCGGCCACGCCGTGGACGACCGCGGAGGCGATCGAGTCGTGGAAGCCGAACCGCAGCGTCATCCAGCCGCCGGCGCTCCAGCCCCACGCCGCGTCCAGGATCCAGACCACCGAGCCGAGCAGCGCCGCGAGCAGCAGGTAGGCCGACAGCCGCACGCGCTCGAGCAGCGCTCCCGACATGATCGACGCGGTCGTCCACGAGAACAGCAGGAACGCGAGGAAGAAGATGAGGTTGATGTTGTTCGTCAGGTTGGGCCCGAACGCGTCACTCCACGGGATGCCTCCCTGACAGGCCGCGGCCGTGAAGTCGCTGCTGTTCGGCCCGATCGGCAGGCCCGGCTGGTTGCAGTTGTAGATCCACCAGCCGAAGTAGTAGAACGTCGGCGTGACCGCGGCGATCGTGAGGATGTTCTTCATCGCCGTCGCCATCACGTTCTTGCGGCGTGCGATGCCGGCCTCGTAGCTCATGAAGCCGACGTGGATCAGCCACATGAGCACGACGGTCCAGAAGTAGAACTGCTCTCCCAGGATCGCGCTGTCGAGTGTCAGCGAATCGGCCCCGGCCGCCTGCTCGAGGCTCTCGACCTGCGCAATGACGTGGAACATCCGCGCCCTCCACCCTCGTCCGGGACGTCTCCGACTCGGCGCGACCCTAGCGATCTCTCGGCAGACGGTGCAATGTGTGGGTTGCACACCGTTCGATGTGCAGAAGTGCCGAATCCGCACATACGCCGTGCGGTTACGATCGGCGGCGAAAGGAGGGCCCGGGTGACAGTCCCGTCGATGGCTGAGAGAGGCGACGCGCTCTCGCGCGTACGGCGCGAGAACAAGACCCTCTATGCCGTCATCGGGATGGTCTCCTCGTCGCTGTCGCTCGACCGCGTGCTCGGCGGCATCGTCGACATCGCGACCGACGCGACGGACTGCCACGCGTGCTTCATCTACTTCGTCGAGGACGAGACGCTCGTGCTGCGCGCGGCGTCACCGCGCTACGCGCACCTCGTCGACAAGCTGTCGTGGGGGCTCGACGAGGGCCTGACGGGCTGGGTCGCGCGCACCAAGACGCCGGCCTTCATCCGCGAGAACGCGCTCGCGGATCCGCGCATGAAGTACGTGCCCGAGATCGAGGAGGACCGCTTCCAGTCGATGGTCGCCGTCCCGATCCTCGGCAAGGGCGACCGCGTCATCGGCGTGATCGTGCTGCACACGAAGGCGCCGCGCGAGTTCGAGGACGACGTCCTGAACTTCCTCGTGCACACCGCCTGGCTCGTGGCGGGCGCGATCCAGAACGCGCAGCTCTACGAGGAGACGCGCCGGCGCGTCGACGAGCTGACGACCCTGACCCAGATCTCGCAGACGCTCGCGGCGGTGACCGACCGTGACGGGCTGTACAGGGCGGTCACGCGCGGGGCGCGCCAGCTCCTGACCGCCGACTCGTGCCAGATCTGGCGGCTGGCGCCCGAGGACGACGAGCTCGCGCTGGCCGTGACTGACCCGCCCGACTCAGCCGAAGCCCGGCCGGGCCGCGCCGCTCTGCTGCTCGACCTGATGCGCCGCGAGAAGAGCGCCCACGACGGCCTGCTGGTGGCTCCGCTGGTGGCCGGCGACGAGCAGCTCGGGCTCCTCTGCTGCGTCACCGGCGGCGGGCGCACGTTCACCGACGAGGAGGCGGAGCTGCTCCAGGCCGTCGCCGATCAGGCCGCCGTCGGGCTCAAGAAGGCGGAGCTGATCGAGCGGCTGACCGCCGAGCACGTCGTCAAGGACATGTTCGACGCCCTCGAGGCGGGCACGCTGGCGACCGCCGAGGCCAAGGCCGGCGAGGCGCGCTGGGACTTCAGCCGCCCGCACGCCCTGCTGCGGATCGAGCGTGCGCCCGACAACTCCGACGGCCCGCCGTGGCCCGAGCTCGCGGCGCGGGCGCGAGCGCAGCTGCGGCGGCGCTACCCGCTCGGCCTATTCGACGCCGGGCGGGAGTCGATGCGCGCGATCGTCCCGCTCCAGACCGGCGGCGCAGGCGCCGTCGACCGGCTGCACGCGACGTGCGACCAGCTCGCGCGCGAGGCCGGCCTGACGATCGGCATCAGCGAGGTCGACCGCGGTGTCGCGGGCGCCACCCGCCGAACGCGCGAGGCCGTCGATGCCGCGACCGTCGGCCGCGCGCTCGCCGGCGGTGGCGGAGCCGTCGCATACGGGCAGATCGGCGCGTACCGCTACCTCGTGCACATGGAGCTCGACCAGGCGCCGCAGGACAGCTACGGCCGGGCCGTCGAGGAGCTCATGAAGTACGACCGGCGTCGCAAGGCGCAGCTCGTCGAGACGCTCGAGTGCTACCTGGACTCGCGCTCCAGCGTCGCGGCCAGCGGGCGGGCGCTGTTCATCCACCCCAACACGGTGCGCCAGCGGCTCGAGCGCATCGAGAGCATCACCGGGCTCGACCTGCATGCGGCCGACCTGCTGTCGCTCGAGCTGGCGCTCAAGCTGGCCCGGCTGCGCGGCGGCGCATGAACAGCCAGATCCAGAACACGGCAAATCCCGCGACGTGCCCCAGGAACACCAGCAGCGTCCACCATGCCTTCCACAGGAACGGCAGATCCTGCTCCTTGCGCAGCTCGAGCACGGTGAGGTAGCAGAGGATCAGCAGCGCGAGCACGAGGATCGGCGGGGTCTCCTGGGTGAGCGCGAAGACGATCATCCGAGCGGCCACCATACGTGACCCGCGACGTGATCATGACGCTCGGCCTGCTGCTCGGCGCAGGCCTGGCGGCGCGCTTCGTGGCGAGCCTGCTCGGCGTCCCCGAGATGCTCGTGCTCGTCGCGATCGGCGTCCCGCTCGGCGCGGTCGTCGACGTCCCGCTCGACTCGATCGGGGCGCAGCTGCTGTTCACGCTCGGCGTCTCGATGATCCTGTTCCACGGCGGGCTGAACCTGTCGCTGCGCGTCCTGCGGCGGGTCTGGATGGCGCTCGGCCTGCTCGTCGTGCCCGGTGTCGTGCTGACGGCGGTCATCACGGGAGTCGCGGCGTACGCCGTGTTCGACCTGTCGTGGACGGCCGCGCTGCTGCTCGGCGCCGTGCTCGCGCCGACCGATCCGGCGATCCTGATCCCGCTGTTCGTCGCCTCGCGCCTGCGCGAGAAAGTCGCCCAGACGGTGGTCGCCGAGTCGGCATTCAACGACCCGACCGGCGCCGCGCTCGCGCTGGCGTTCGCGGGCGTGCTGGTGAACGGCGGCGGCGTGCTGGAGCCGTTGGGCGAGTTCGTCGCCGACCTGGCGATCAGCACGGTGATCGGGATCGCCGGCGGCCTGCTGCTGGCGGCCGCGATCTCGAGCCACCGTGCCGGGATCTGGCGCGAGTCGGCCGGCCTGGCCGTGCTGGCCGTGGTCGCCATCGCGTACTTCTCGCTCGACTCGGCCGGCGGGAGCGGCTACCTGGGCGCGTTCCTGGCCGGCCTGATCGTCGGCAACATGGAGCACCTCGGCCTGGCCATGCACGCCGAGCACGAGGAGGACATGCGCCGCTTCGCCGGCAACCTGTCCGAGGTCGCGACGCTGCTCGTCTTCGTCGTACTGGGCGTCAACCTCCCGCTGCGGGACCTCGCCGACCAGCTCCTCCCCGCCCTGGCCGTCCTGGCGATGCTGCTGCTCGTCGCCCGGCCGCTGACGGTCCTCGCCTGCGTGCTGCCCGATCGCGGCGGGCAGTGGACGTGGCGGGAGATCGCGTTCCTGTGCTGGACGCGCGAGACCGGTGTCCTGCCGGCGGCACTGGTCGGCGTGATCGTCGCGCTCGGCGTGCCCCACGAGGAGATCTACGCCAGCGTCGTCGCGCTGGCGATCGTCGTGACGCTGCTCGTGCAGGCGCTGCCGGCGCCCTGGCTGGCGCGGCGGCTGGGCCTGCTCGACGTCAGAACAGCTGGAGGTAGCGATCCACTTCCCACTGAGTGACCTGGTCGTGCCACTCGGCGAACTCGGCCTGCTTCGTGCGCGCGAAGTAGTCGACGTAGTCCTCGCGATCGGTCGTCCCAAGCGCGGCGCGTAGGACGTCGTCGCGTTCGAGCTCGCGCGTCGCGTCGAGCAGGTTGGCGGGCAGCAGCTCGACGCCGAGCTCGCGCCGGTGCTCCTCGGTCAGCTCGTGCAGGTTCAGCTCGGTCGTCGGCTCGCCCGCGTCGAGCCCGCGCTCGATGCCGTCGAGCCCGGCCGCCAGCACCGCGGCGGCGCCGAGGTACGGATTGCAGGACCCGTCGACCGTGCGGTCCTCGATGCGCCCCGGCCCCGGGATGCGCAGCATCTGCGTGCGGTTGTTGTAGCCGTAGCTCACATACACGGGCGCCCAGCTCGATCCGCTCCGGGTGCCGACCACGAGCCGCTTGTACGACGTGACCGTCGGCGCCGTGAGCGCGATGTACGCCTTCGCGTGCGCCTTCAGCCCGCCGATGAAGTTGTAGGCGAGGTCGGAGAGCCCCAGCCCGCGCGGGTCGTCGGCGGGATCGCGGTCGAACGCGTTCTCGCCGTCGCGCCACAGGCTCATGTGGAAGTGGCAGCCGTTGCCGGTCAGGTGCGAGAACGGCTTCGGCATGAACGTGGCGATCAGGCCGCGTTCCTGCGCGAGCGACTCGACCATGTAGCGGAAGAAGATCGCGCGGTCGCAGGTCGTCAGCGCGTCGGCGAAGTCGAAGTTCTGCTCGAACTGGCCGTTGCCGTCCTCGTGGTCGGTGGCGTAGTTGTTCCAGCCGAGCGAGGTCACGTTGCGCGCGACCTCGGACACGAAGTCGAGGTTGCGCGACAGCGCGCGCATGTCGTAACAGGGCTGCGCGAGCGTGTCGAGCGCGTCGGCGAGCTCGATCGTGCCGTCCTCGTGCCTGCGCACGAGGAAGTACTCGAGCTCGGCGCCGAGCATGAACTCGAACCCGAGCGCGCGGGCGCGATCGAGCTGGCGGCGCAGGATCGTGCGTGGGCAGTAGGGCCACTCTCGCCCCTCGACGTACACGTCGCAGGCGAGGCGTGCGACGGTCGGGCGCCACGGGAGCGGCGTGAACGACCGCACGTCCGGCATCGCTGCCAGGTCGGGATCCTGGGGCTCCTGGCCGATCGCGCCGGCGGCGAAGCCGGCGAACCCGGCGCCGTCCGCCATCAGCCCGTCCAGCAGCCGCGCGGGCACGAGCTTCGCGTTCGGCTTGCCGTGCATGTCGACGAATTGCGCGAACAGGAACTCGACATCGTGCTCGCGGATGTAGCGCTCAACGTCCTCGACGGAACTCGGCGCGAGGAACCGCTGGCCGTTGACGACCGTCATGCGCGCAAACGTAACGGCTCGCAGCGCGCCCGCCAATGTGGAATTCGTACATACCGTCGGCGTGAATTGTTCCCCCGTCCCCATTGGGGAGTCCGCGACCCCCTACTTAGAGTTCTCGCGTAACTGTGTGCGGAATTGCAGGACTCTTCTCGAAGTCGCCGGAGGTGAGCGCGAGGCTCGGCGAGCACCTCGGCGAGATGCTGCTCCAGCTCAGCGACCGGGGCCCGGACAGCGCGGGCATCGCGGTCTACCGCGACCCGGCGCCGGAGGGCTCGTGCAAGGTGTCGCTGCACTCGTTCGATCCTGCCGAGGACTGGGATGGGGTCAGCGCGGCGCTCGCCGGCGCGTTCGGCGCCGGCGCGCCGCAGCGTCGCGGCAGCCACGCGGTGGTCCGCGTCGACACCGACGCCGCGACCGCGCAGCGGTGGCTCGAGGAGCACCTCCCGCGGCTGCGCGTGATGAGCGCCGGCGCGGCGATCGAGATCTACAAGGAGGCGGGCCCGCCGCGCGACTTCGTCGAGCGCTTCTCGCTCGCCGACATGCAGGGCAGCCACGCGCTCGGCCACACGCGGATGGCGACCGAGAGCCGCGTGACCACCGAGCACTCGCACCCGTTCTCGACCGGGCTCGACCTGTGCCTGGTGCACAACGGCTCGCTGTCGAACCACAACGACCTGCGCCGGCGTCTGCGCGCCGAGGGCATCACGTTCCAGACCGACAACGACACCGAGGTCGCCGCCGGCTACCTGACCTGGCGGCTGCGCGAGGGCGCGTCGCTCGAGGCCGCGCTCGAGGGCTGCCTGGAGGACCTGGACGGCTTCTACACGTTCGCCGTCGGGACGCTCGACGGCTTCGCGGTGCTGCGCGACCCGATCGCGTGCAAGCCGGCGGTCATGGCCGAGACCGACGAGTGGGTGGCGATGGCCTCCGAGTACCGTGCGATCTCGGTGTTGCCGGGCGCCGCCGATGCCGTGCAGTGGGAGCCCGAGCCGGGACGCGTGTACAGCTGGGACCGAGTAGCGGTCTGATGACGTCCACGGTGGAGCACGGCGTCGAGAGCAAGCTCGTCGACCTGGCGGTCACCCCGCTGCGGGAGCTGAACGCCGCGTTGCATGCGGTCGGCGAAGCCGGCCCGCGCCACTGGCGCGTCGTCAACCCGCGCGGCGCCCACGCGGTGGCGGCGGGCATCGACGCGCGGATCGAGGTCGAGATCGACGGCCACGTCGGCTACTACGCGGCGGGTATGAACAAGCACGCCACGGTCCGCATCCACGGCAACTGCGGCACGGGGGTCGCCGAGAACATCATGTCGGGCACCGTCGTCGTGGACGGCAATGCGAGCCAGTCGGCGGCCGCGACCGGGCGCGGCGGGCTGGTCACCATCCGCGGCGACGCGGCGGCGCGCTGCGGCATCTCGATGAAGGGCGTCGAGATCGTCGTCCACGGCTCGGTCGGCCACATGGCCGGCTTCATGGCGCAGAAGGGCTGCCTGGTCGTGTGCGGCGACGCCGGCGCGGCGCTCGGGGACTCGATCTACGAGGCGCGCGTGTACGTGCGCGGAACCGTCGAGAGCCTCGGCGCCGACTGCGTGGAGAAGGAGATGCGCGCCGAGCACGTCGCGCAGCTCACCCACCTGCTCGGGCGCGCCGGCGCGGAGGGCGTCCAGGCGTCGGATTTCCGGCGCTACGGCTCCGCGCGGACGCTCTACAACTTCCATCCGGACAACGCCGGGTCGTACTGATGGACTGGGGTCTCCGCGAATCGGCGCTCTTCGACCGCCGGGTGATCCACGAGATCCAGCGGGCGGCGCGCGAGGGCGTGTACGACATCCGCGGCTTCGGGGCCAAGCGCGCGCTGCCGCACTTCGACGACCTGGTGTTCCTGGGCGCCAGCGTGTCGCGCTACCCGCTCGAGGGCTACCGCGAGCGCTGCGACACGAACGTGACGCTCGGCGGCCGCCACGGCGCCGAGCCGCTGGAGCTGGAGATCCCGATCACGATCGCGGGCATGAGCTTCGGCGCGCTGTCGGCGCCGGCCAAGGAGGCGCTCGGGCGCGGCGCGACGGCGGTCGGGACGTCCACGACCACGGGCGACGGCGGGATGACCCCGGAGGAGCGCGAGCACTCGCGGCTGCTCGTCTACCAGCTGCTCCCGTCGCGCTACGGAATGAACCCCGACGACCTGCGCCGCGCGGACGCGATCGAGATCGTCATCGGCCAGGGAGCCAAGCCGGGCGGCGGCGGGATCCTGCTCGGGCACAAGATCTCGCCGCGCGTGGCCGAGATGCGCGACCTGCCGGAGGGGATCGACCAGCGCAGCGCGTGCCGCCACCCCGACTGGACCGGCCCCGACGACCTCGAGATCAAGATCGGCGAGCTGCGCGAGATCACCGACTGGAACAAGCCGATCTTCGTCAAGGTCGGCGCCTCGCGGCCGCAGTTCGACGTCGCGCTCGCCGTCAAGTCGGGCGCCGACGTCGTGGTGCTCGACGGCATGCAGGGCGGCACCGCGGCGACGCAGGACGTGTTCATCGAGCACGCCGGGATCCCCACGCTCGCGGCGATCCGGCCGGCCGTCGACGCGCTCCAGGAGCTGGGGCTGCACCGCGAGGTGCAGCTCGTGGTGTCGGGCGGGATCCGCACCGGCGCAGACGTCGCCAAGGCGCTCGCGCTCGGCGCCGACGCGGTGTCGATCGGCACCGCCGCGCTGATCGCGCTCGGCGACAACGCGCCCTCGCTGGCGGAGGAGTACAGCAAGATCGGCACGGCGCCCGGGTTCTACGACGACTGGCACGAGGGCCGCGACCCGGCGGGCATCTCGACGCAGGAGGACGAGCTGGCCGCGCGCCTGGATCCCGAGCTCGGCGGCCGCCGGCTGGCCAACTACCTGCGCACGCTGGTGCTGGAGGCGCAGACGCTTGCGCGCGCCTGCGGCAAGTCACACGTCCACAACCTCGAGCCCGAGGACCTGGTCGCGTTGACGGTCGAGGCCGCGGCGATGGCCCGCGTGCCGCTCGCCGGCACCGGCTGGATCCCCGGCGCGAGCGGCTGAGCCGTGTCGTTCGTGGTGACCTGCCCGAACTGCGGGCCGCGTGAGAGCACCGACTTCAGCTTCGGCGGCGAGGTCACGCCGCGGCCACGGGAGAAGCCGACCGCCCGCGAGCTCGGCGCCTACAACTACTTCCGCGACAACGTCGCGGGCGTCCAGCGGGAGTGGTGGTACCACCGCTCGGGCTGCGGCGCCTGGTTCGTCGCCGAGCGCGACACGCGCACCAACGAGATGCTGCTCACGGAGCTCCCGCGTGACGCGCCTGCCTGAGCAGCCGGGGCAGCGGATCGACCGCTCGCGGGAGTTGACGTTCTCGTTCGACGGCAAGCCGGTGCGCGCCTTCGAGGGCGACACGGTCGGGTCGGCGCTGTTCGCCGCGGGGCGGCGCACGTTCTCGCGCAGCTTCAAGTACCACCGGCCGCGGGGCCTGTTGTGCTGCGCCGGCCAGTGCCCGAACTGCCTCGTGCAGGTCGACGGCGCGCCGGGCGTGCGCGCGTGCACGGAGCCGGTCCGCGCCGGGATGCAGGTGAAGCACATGAACGCCGTGCCGTCGCTCGACTTCGACGCGATGCGCGCGACCGATCTCGTCGGCCGCCCGTTCACCCCGCCCGGCTTCTACTACAAGACGTTCATCCGGCCGCGGCGCCTGTGGCCCGTCTACGAGAAGGTCCTGCGGCACGCCGCCGGGCTGGGTCGCGCGCCCGACGCGCGGCCCGAGCGCGAATGGGTGACCGAGTACCGCCGGCGGCACGCCGACGTGCTGGTCGTCGGCGGTGGAGTCGCCGGCCTGAGCGCCGCGATCGCCGCCGCCGAGCAGGGCGCGGACGTGGTCCTGGCCGACGAGGGCCACGAGCCCGGCGGGCGGCTGCTGGCCGAGGGCGGGCACGAAGAGGCGCGCTCGCTCGCCGCTCGCGCGCGCGCGGCGGGCGTCGAACTGCTGGTGAACGCCCCGGCGCTCGGCTACTTCGACGGGCTCGTCCCGGTCTGGCAGGGCGACACGCTGCACCAGATCCGCGCCGCGCGGCACATCTTCGCCACCGGCGCGATCGAGCAGCCGCTGCTGTTCGCCGGCAACGACCTGCCCGGCGTGATGCTGTCGGGCGGCGCGCTGCGGCTCGCCGCGCTGTACGGGGTCTCCCCCGGCCGCCGCGCCGTCGTCGCGACGGTGGACGACCGCGGTGTCGAGGCCGCGCGGGCGCTGGCGGACCTCGGTGTCGAGATCGTCGCGGTGGCCGACCTGCGGACGGGTGCGAGCATCGTCGAGGCCAAGGGCCGCGGTCGGGTGCGGAGCGTGGTGCTCGGCGACGGCGAGATCGACTGCGACCTGCTCGTCGTCTCGGGCGGCAGCGCGCCGGCGACGTCGCTGCTGCGGCAGGCCGGGGGGAATCGCCCAGCGGGCGATTCCCTTGGCGGTATGTCCCGGGGGGACATACTGCCGACAGTCCTTGCTGCGGGCGAGGTCGCCGGCCACGGCGAGCTGGAGGCGGCCCGGCGGTCCGGCGAGC
>DASSUW010000237.1:0-5490 GCA_035706585.1 Solirubrobacteraceae bacterium
AGGTCGAGCCCGACCATGCGGGCGGGGACGACCGGGGGCGTGTCGGTGAGCGCCGCGGCGGCCGGCTGGGGCGGGGCGGCGGTCGCGCCGCCGTTGCCGCCGTTGGCCGGGCCCGCCGAGCCGCCGGAGGCGCCGGAGACGGTGTCCTCGGAGACCTTGCGGGCGCGGACGTCCGGGGTGAGGATGCCGAGCTCCTCCTGGGTGTCCGTGTCCAGGAAGCGCGACGCGAGCCAGCGCATGATGTAGTCCGGCATCGACTTCGCGAACGGGATCTCCGGGTTGGTGGTGATCCCCTCGGGCTCGAAGCGCATGTAGGCGAACTTGCGCACGAGCGTCTCCAGCGGCACCCCGTACTGGAGCGCGATCGAAATCGCGGTCGCGAACGAGTTCATCATGCCGCGGAGCGTCGAGCCCTCCTTGCCGATGTCGGTCAGGAAGATCTCGCCGACCGTGCCGTCCTCGTACAGGCCGGCCGTGATGTAGCCCTCGTGGCCGCCGAGCGAGAACTTGTGCGTGAGCGACTTGCGCTCGCGCGGCATGCGCTTGCGGGCCGGCCCGGCCTCGCCGCGCGCGGCGGCCGAGATGTCCTCGCGGACCGGGGCGGCCTCGCGGGGCGCCTCGGCCGCGATCGCCGCCGCGACCGCCTCCTCGATCTTCGCCTCGACCTCGGCGGCGGTGAAGAGCTCCTCGCCGGCGGAGATCGCGGCCTCGGCCTTCGCCTTGACCTCCTTGACCTCCTGCGCGTCGGTTCGCAGCGCCTGGGCGGTCTTGGAGCCGTCGCGGTAGATCGCCAGCGCCTTGACGCCGAGCTTCCACGCCTGGATGTAGGCCTCCGCGATGTCCTCGACCGTGGCGGTCTGCGGCAGGTTGACGGTCTTGGAGATCGCGCCCGAGAGGAACGGCTGGACGGCACCCATCATCTTGATGTGGCCGGCGTGCGAGATCGCGCGCGAGCCGACCGCGACGTCGAACACCGGCAGATGCTGCTCCTGCAGCTCGGGCGCGCCGACGATCGTCCCGTGCTCGTTGACGTAGGCCTCGATCTGGTCGACCTGCGCGTCGCTGTACCCGAGCGTGCGCAGCGCCATCGGGACCGTGCGGTTGACGATCGTCATCGTCCCGCCGCCGACGAGCTCCTTGTACTTGACGAGCGAGAAGTCGGGCTCGACGCCGGTCGTGTCGCAGTCCATCAGGAACGTGATCGTCCCCGTCGGGGCGAGCACCGTCGCCTGCGCGTTGCGGTAGCCGGTCCGCTCGCCGACCGCGACGGCCTCGTTCCACGTCTCGCGCGCGGCGGCGAGCAGCGCCGCGTCCTTGACCGCGCCGTCCGGCACGGCGTACGACGCGTCGCGGTGCATGCGCATGACGTTGTTGTGCGCCTCGCGGTTCTCCGCGTAGCGCTCGTACGGGCCGATCGCGCCCGCGACCTTGGCCGATTGCAGGTACGCGCGCCCGGTCATCAGCGCCGTGATCGCCGCCGCCGCGCCGCGGCCCTCGTCGGAGTCGTAGGCGTAGCCGTTGGCCATCAGGAACGCGCCGAGGTTCGCGTACCCGAGCCCGAGCTGGCGGAACGCGCGCGCGTTGCGGCCGATCTCCTCGGTCGGGTAGCTGGACGGGCCGACGATGATCTCCTGCGCGAGGAACACGATGTCGACCGCGTGATTGAAGCGATCGACGTCGAACGTCCCGTCGGCGCGGCGGAACTTCATCAGGTTCAGCGACGCGAGGTTGCACGCGCTGTCATCGACGTGCATGTACTCCGAGCACGGGTTCGACGCGTTGATGCGGCCCGAGTTCGGCGACGTGTGCCACTGGTTGATCGTCGTGTCGTACTGCACGCCCGGGTCGGCGCAGCGCCATGCCGCCTCGGAGATCTCGCGCATCAGCTCGCGCGCGGACACGGTCTCGGTCGCCTCGCCGGTCGTCCGCGAGACCAGCTGCCACTCATCGTCGTTCTCGACGGCGTGCATGAACTCGTCGGACACGCGGACCGAGTTGTTGGCGTTCTGGTACTGGATCGAGAAGAAGCCGTCGCCGTCGATCGACATGTCGAACCCGGCGTCTCGCAGCGCGGCGGCCTTGTCCTCCTCCTTGGCCTTGCACCAGATGAACTCGCGGATGTCGGGGTGATCGACGTCGAGCACGACCATCTTGGCGGCGCGCCGCGTCTTGCCGCCGGACTTGATCGTGCCGGCCCACGAGTCGGCCCCGCGCATGAACGAGACCGGGCCAGAAGCGGTACCGCCCTTGGCCAGGGGCTCCATCGACCCGCGGATGCGCGAGAGGTTGATGCCCGAGCCGGAGCCGCCGCGGAAGATGCGCCCCTCCTTGGTGTTCCAGTCGAGGATCGACTCCATCGTGTCCTCGACCGAGAGGATGAAGCACGCGCTGCACTGCGGCTGCTCCTCGAAGCCGACGTTGAACCAGACCGGCGAGTTGAACGCCGCCAGCTGGTGGAGCAGGATGAACGTCAGCTCGGCCTCGAACGCGTCGCCGTCCTCGACCGACGCGAAGTACCCGCGCTCACGACCCCAGTCGGCGATCGTGCCGGCCACGCGGCCGATCATCTGCTTGACCGACCGCTCGCGCGCGGGCGAGCTGAGCTGGCCGCGGAAGTACTTCTGCGCGACGATGTTCGTCGCGTTCTGCGACCACGTCGCCGGGAACTCGACGTTCTCCTGCTTGAACGAGCCGACCGCGGCGGTCCGCAGCTCCCACTCGACGGTGTCGAACGGATGCACCCCCGCCTGGGTGAACAGGCGCCGCACCGTCAGGGCCTCGCCCGAACGCGGGTCCTTGGTGAGTGTGGTCTGCGGCGTCTGCTCCATCACTTCCGACTCCTTCCGCCGCCCTGCGGCGAATCGCAAAATCGTGGGGCGGAGATGGTTCCGCGCGGGTCGGATGGAACGCCGGAGGCGGGCGCGGAATGTCCGCATATCTTACCGTGCCGCGGCGCCCGAACCGGCGCAGAGACCGGGCGGCGGGCGGCGCGAAACCGGGCGGTCAGCGGCCCAGACGGAGCCAGTCGCTGAAGTCGCCCCACGCGCCCGAGGCGCGGTAGGTGGCCTCGCGCCACGAGTGGCTCCAGCCGGCGAGGTGGCCGGTGCGGCGGGCGTAGATCGCGGCGCCGCCGGCGGCGGCGAGGCCGAGCAGCGCGGCCGCGAGCATCAGCGCCGGCACGAGCAGGCTGGGGTCCTCGCCCGGGCGGGTGACGACGAGCTGGGCCTGCGGCGGCGCGGTCGGCGTGGGAGCCGGCGACGGGGTCGCGGTCGGCTGGACGGGAGCGACGTCGCCCTCGTCCGGCGGCGACGGCGTGTTGCTCGGCGGCGGCGACCCGCCGCCGTGGTCCTTGCCGCCCAGGTTCGGGATCGAGCCGCTGTCGGCCGGCGGCGCCGGCGTGGTGGTCGGGAACGGCGTCGAGGTCGGGGCGGGCGTCGAGGTCGGCGCCGGCGTCGCGGTCGGCGCCGGTGTCGGCGCGGCCTCCGCCTTCTCCTGCTCGCAGCGGTCCTTGTCCCAGTCCTTGATCGCGGCCTTGACCGCGCTGCGGAAGTCCGGGAAGTCGGCCTCGAAGTCGTCGCTGATCGACTGCAGCGTGCGCTTGAGCGCGAGCCGCGAGTGCTTGCAGTCCTCGATCAGCCCGTCCTTGCGGTAGTCGCGGTAGACGCGCTTGACGACCTTGCGCTTGCGCAGCTTGGCCTTCTTCTCCTCCTCCGGGTCCGGCGTCGGCGTCGGCGTGACCGTCGGCGTCGGCGTGACCGTGGGGGTCGGCGTAGGCGTCGGCGTCGGGGTCGGAGTGGGCGTCGTCTGGGCCGGCGCAGAGGCCACCGGCACGGCGAAGATCGCCGCGACCGAGAACACCGCCCCGAGCACGCGCAGGCGCATCGGCATCAGGGTAGCTGCCAACATCCCGCGGCCATGAAGCTCCTCGTGACCGGCGGCGCCGGGTACATCGGCTCGATCGTCGCCCAGCAACTGCTCCGCGACGGACACGAGGTCGTCGTGCTCGACGACCTCAGCCGCGGCCACCGCGGCGCCGTCCCGCGCGGTGCCCGCCTGATCGAGCTCGACCTGCTCGACGAGGCCGGAACGCGCGAGGCGCTGGCCGAGGGGTTCGACGGCGTCATGCACTTCGCCGCGCTCGCGCTCGTCGCCGAGTCCGTCGCGCACCCGGAGCGCTACCACCGCACGAACATCGTCGGCGCGCTCAACCTGCTCGACGCGATGCGCGCCGCCGGCGTCGACCGCCTGGTGTTCTCCTCCACCTGCGCGGTCTACGGCGAGCCCGACGCCGTGCCGATGCGCGAGGACATCCCGACCGCGCCGGTGAACGCCTACGGCGCCTCCAAGCTCGCGATCGACCGCATCATCGCCGACGAGGCGCGCGCCCACGGGCTCGCCGCCGCGTCGCTGCGGTACTTCAACGTCGCCGGCGCCAGCGGGGATCTGGGAGAGGACCACGACCCTGAAACGCATCTGATCCCCCTCGTGTTGCGCGCCGCCGCGGGCACCGCCGAGTGCGTGAAGGTCTTCGGCACCGACTACCCGACCCGCGACGGCACCGCCGTGCGCGACTACATCCACGTCGAGGACCTCGGCCGCGCCCACACGCTGGCGCTGCAGGCGGCGCGCCCCGGCCGCCACCGGATCTACAACCTCGGCACCGGCGACGGCTACACGGTCAAGGAGGTCGTCGACACGGCCCGCCGCGTCACCGGCCGCGAGATCGACGCGCGCGAGGAGCCGCGCCGGCCCGGCGATCCGGCCGCGCTGGTCGCGGCGAGCGACCGCATCCGCGACGAGCTCGGCTGGGTGCCGGAGAAGGGCCTGGAGGACATGATCGCCGACGCCTGGGCGTGGCATCGGGCCCATCCGGACGGCTACGCGGACTGAGCTTCAACTGCGCCGCGAGTGTGGGTTTCTTCCCGATTGCCACTTCCGTGCGCGGCGTTGGGAAGAAACCCACGCTAGAGGACGGAAACTTCCCAACGATCCGCGCGAGATGCACGAGTGGGAAGAAACCCACGCTCGCGCTCCCTCTCCGAAGCCGCCGTCCAGTGGCGCCTCACGCCACCGCCTCGGCCACGAGCATCCGGCGCAGCAGCTTGCCGGTGGGCGAGCGCGGCAGCGCGTAGATCTCCTCGATCTCCTCGATCCGCTTGTACTCGGCGACCTGCTGAGCCACGAACGAGCGCAGCTCGTCGACGTCGAGCTCGCCGCTCGCGACCACGAACGCCTTCGGCCGCTCCCCGGTCTCGGCGTCCGGCACCCGCACGACCGCCGCGTCGGCGACCGCCGGGTGCGAGCGCAGCACCGCCTCGAGCTCGGCGGGGGCGACCTGGAAGCCCTTGACCTTGATCAGCTCCTTGATCCGGTCGCCCAGGTAGAGGTAACCGTCGTCGTCGAAGCGGCCGGTGTCGCCGGTGTGCAGCCAGTCGTCGGCGTCGATCGTCGCCGCGGTCGCCTCCGGGTTGCCGAGATAGCCGCTCATCA
>DASSUW010000238.1:0-3405 GCA_035706585.1 Solirubrobacteraceae bacterium
CAGCGCCTCGACGTCGATCGCCGCCGGCGCCGCCCCGGCGGAGACGACGGCGCGGGTCTCGCCGTCCGGGCCGCGCACGAGCGCGATCAGGTCGCCGCCGAGCGCGCACTGGTGCGGGTAGGCGACGACGAGCGCGGCGGCGGCGGCGAGCGCGAGATCGAGCGCGTTCCCGCCGTCGCGCCACGCCGACTCCGCGGCAGCGACCGCCGCCGGGTGCGGCGCCGCGACCGCTGCCGGCACGGAGGTCATGCCGAAAGGCCCTCGATCAGGACGGCGCGGCCGAACGCCGCCTCGCTGCCGACCAGCGGCACCGGCAGGGCGGCGAGGAAGTAGTCGCCCGCCGGGATGGCGGAGAGATCGATCACCTCGAGGATGATCACGCCGGCCGGGCAGAGGATGTTGTGCACGGGCCAGTCGGCCTCGCCGGCCGGGGAGTCGATCGTCAGGTAGTCGATGCCGACGAGCCGGACGCCGCGCTCGACGAGCAGCGCGGCCGCGGCGGCGTCGATCCCGACCCACGGCGTCTTCGTCGTCTCGCGCAGCGCGCCGGTCGAGTTGCGGGTCTTGAGCAGGACGCGGTCGGCGCTGTCGAGTCCGGCGGCGACCAGGTCGTCGGCCGTGACCTCAGAGCCCTCCACGCCGGTCAGGTCGAGCACCCGGGCCGGGCCGACGAACACGTCGATCGGGATGTTCTCGATCGTCTCGCCCCCCTGGTGGAAGTGCGCCGGCGCGTCCAGGTGCGTTCCGGTGTGCGAGCCGATCAGCCAGCGGCTGACATCTCCGGGGTCGCCGTTGGCCATCGACTCGACCATCGTGCGCTCGGGTTGGCGCCCGTAGTGCAGCATGCCGGGCCCGACGGGAACCGAGATGTCGTAGAGCTTCATGACTGGATCCTACATGACAGAAGTTGGATCCAATTAACGGTCGAGGAGACGCCGCGGCGTGGCGACGAGGATCCGCTCGACCGTGGCCGCGTCGGCCCCGCAGTAGTCGCTGAGCGCCGGGACGATGCGCTTGAAGAGGTGCTCGTAGCCATAGCCCCCGTTGCGGCGCAGGTTGGCCTTGGTCCACGTGTCGCAGGCGATCACGAGCTGATCCCCGTGGCCCTCGGACAGCAGCCAGGCGGTCATGTCGAGCCGTTCGGCGTCGCTCGGGTTGCGGGCGGCCGGGGTCCCGTAGAGGAAATCCGAGCCGAACGTGTCGTACTCGAGCACGGCGCCGGCCTCGGCGACCGCCTTGTGGTAGCCGCGGTCGAGCCGCTCGTCCATGTGGCTGAGGATCACGCGCTCGGGCCGCATGCCGGCCGCGACGAGCGCCTCGAGCACCGCGACGCCGTCGGCGCCGCGCCACGAGAGGTGGACGTTCACCGCCGCGCCGGTCTCGACGGCGGCGCGCGCGGCCGCCCGCAGCACCCGCCACTCGCGCTCGGTTGGGGGATGGTTGGTCCCGATCTCCCCGATCAGGGCGGGCCGGATGCCGGTGCCGGCGATCCCGTCGTTCAGCTCGCCGATCATGTGCTCCGCCAGCCGGTCCTCGTCGGCGTCGCGCACCCAGTCGGGCTGCGCCTCGTCGACGTACCAGCCGCAGCCGACGCAGATCGTCACGCCGCTCTCGCGCGCGATCCGCGGCAGCTCCTCGAGCCGGCGGCCCATGCCCTCGAGCGTGAGGTCGACGAGCGCGCGCCCGCCGGCGGCGCGGAGCGCCTGCAGCTCGGCGATCGCCTCGTCGGGATCGTCGAGCAGCAGGTTGTCGGGCATCGAGAGCGCGTTCCAGCGCAGGTAGCCGAGCACGCCCGGATGCACGCGGTCGCCGTCCGGGGGCGGCTCGGCCGAGGGCCGCGACCACAGCCGCAGGTCCGACAGCAGATGCTCGTGCATCGTCGTCGGGCCCAGCTCGGACGCGGCGATCGGGCCGAGGACGGTATGGATCGCCATGGCTTGGATCCTACATCGATCTACTTGGATCCAAGTGATAGCTTGCCGCCATGACCGACGCGCGCGTCGCCGCCGGCGAGCTCTCGGCCGGCCCCCGCGCGGCGGGATCGCGAGACGCCACGCGCACCGGATCGCGACCGTTACAGGAGCGGCAACGCGCCAGTGGGGTTGTCCATGCACGCATACCGTGCACAGACAACCCCACGCCCCGGCTGGGGCTGCTGAGTAGCGCATACCGCAACTCCGCAACCCCACCGCCGCGGCCGACCCTGCCGCCGCCCCACGCAGCGCCGCGGCCGACCCTGCCGCCACCCCACCCAGCGCAGTTGACGTGCGTGGGCGCTGACGCCGGCGCCGCGTCGCCGCCGGCGCGGGCGCGCCCCGAAGGCCTCGCGCCATGACCGACGCGCGGGTCGTCGCCGGCGACCTGCACACGCTCGACCCCGCGCGGCCGCACGCCGAGGCGATGGCGATCGCCGGCGGCCGCATTCTTGCGGTCGGCACGCTGGCGCAGGCGCGCGCCGCAGCCCCGCCGGGCGCACCGGTGACGCACCTCCCCGGCGTCGTGCTCCCGGGCTTCACCGACTCGCACCTGCACATGCTCTACGCGGGCATCGAGCTCGAGCGCCTCGACTGCTCGAGCGTCCGCTCGGTCCCCGAGCTCCTCGATCGCATCGCCCGGGCGCCGCGCGCGGACTGGCTGTACGCGGTCGGCAACTTCGAGGTCGAGGATCTCGCCGAGCGGCGCCTGCCAACGCGCGCCGAGCTCGACGGCGTGACCGGCGACCGGCCGCTGTTCATCGACCAGCGCACGCACGATGCGATCGCCAACAGCGCCGCCCTGCGCCTGGCCGGCATCGACCGCGACACGCCCGACCCGCCCGGCGGCGAGATCGAGCGCGACGGCGACGGCGAGCCGACCGGACGCCTCGTGGAGCGTCCGGCGTTCGACCTCGTGTTCCGGCTGATCCCCCCGCCGGACCGTGCCGCGCTGCTACGCGCGCTGCGGGCGATCCAGCCGCCGCTGCACGCGCTGGGACTGACCGGCGTGCTCGACCCGGGGCTCGAGCCCGAGCAGCTCGGCGCCTACCAGGCCGCGTGGGAGGCGGGCGAGCTGACGATGCGCACGACCGCGATGCCGCTGGTCACCGACACGTCGTTCCTGACCGGACCGGGCGTACGCACCGGCTTCGGCGACGACCGGCTGCGGCTCGGCGGCGTCAAGGTCTACTACGACGGCACGGGATCGTTCGGGACCGCGCTCCTGCGCGAGCCGTGGCCGCGCCGTGACTCGCCCGGCACGCGCGTGATCGAGCGCGAGCGCTTCCTCGACATCGCGCGCGCGTGCGCGCGCGCGAGCTGGTCGCTCGGCGTGCACGCCGTCGGCGGCGGGGCGATCGACGAGGTGCTCGCCGCCTTCGCCGAGGCCGACCGCGTGCGCCCGATCCGTCCCCTGCGCTTCACGCTGATC
>DASSUW010000239.1:0-8181 GCA_035706585.1 Solirubrobacteraceae bacterium
GGCGCGCGGCCGCTCCAGCCGGCGGCCGCCGGGCTGCTCGTGGCGCTGTACGTGCTCGTCGCGCGCGTCGAGTTCCCCGTCGGCACGGGGCACGTGCTGCCGACGCAGCTCGTGCTCGTCCCGATGCTGGTCCTGCTGCCCCCGGCCGTCGTGCCGGGCGTGGTCGCCGCCGGGCTGATCGCCGCGACGGCGGTCGACTGGGCGCTCGGGCGCGTTCCCGCGCGTCGGCTCGTGTCGGCCGTGCCCGATGCGTGGCACGCGCTCGGCGCGGCGGCGGTGCTCGTCGCGGCCGGCTCGCCGGCGATCGACTTCCACGCCGTCCCGTTGATGGCCGGCGCGTTCGCGGCGTGCTGCGTCGCCGACTTCGTCAGCTCGCTGCTGCGGATGCGGCTTGCCGGCATCGTGCCCGACATCACGGTGCAGGCGCGCGTGATGCTGTCCGTGTGGGCGGTCGATGCGTGCCTGGCGCCGCTCGGCTTCGCGGTCGCGGTCCTGACCGACCACGGCCTCGGCGCGGTTCTGCTCGTCGTCCCGCTCGCGCTGCTGCTGTGGCTGCTCGCGCGCGATCGCCACCGGCGCATCGAGCAGGCCCATCACCGCCTCAAGCTGCTCGAGCACGAGCGCGGCCGTCTGCAGGCGGCCGTCCGGCGTCTCGGCGACGCCTTCGCCGCCAAGCTCGAGCTGGACGCGCTGCTCGAGATCCTGCTGCACGGCGCGATCCACTCCGTCGACGCGGCCGCCGGTCGCCTCGAGCTCGACGGGCTGGCGACGCCGGTGCGGCTCGACGCCGGAACGCACGAGCGCCTGCGCACCCCGAGCGCCGGCGCCGCGACGCTGACCCTGCCGGTCGTCATCGCCGCCGACCCCGAGCCGGTCACCGGCACGCTGCGCCTCGTCCGCGACGGGCGCGACTTCGATGCCGCCGAGCTCGGCCTCCTGGAGGAGCTCACGACGAAGGCCGGGCACGCCGCGTCGGAGATCCTCGCCAACCAGGCGCTGCGCGACCAGGCGGTGACCGATGCGCTCACCGGCCTCGGCAACCGCCGCCGGCTCGCCGCCGACCTCGCCACCACGCTCGAATCGGACGTCGCCCGTGCGCCGGCGCTGCTGCTGCTGTTCGACCTCGACGGCTTCAAGGCGTACAACGACACGTTCGGGCACCTCGCCGGCGACCAGCTGCTGACCCGCTTGGGCGCGAAGCTTGCGGAAGCCGTCGCCGCGCACGGAACTGCCTACCGTCTCGGCGGCGACGAGTTCTGCGCGCTGCTGAGGGTCGACGGCGAGGACCTCGACGACCTGATCGCGCGCGCCGGCGCCGCGCTGACCGACACGGGCAAGCAGTTCGCCGTCCGCGCCTCCTTCGGCGCCGTGCTGATGCCGCACGAGGCGGACAGCCCCGACCACGCGCTGCAGCTCGCGGACGAGCGGATGTACGCGCACAAGCGCGGCCGCGCCGCCGGGCCGCGCGATCAGGCGCGCGACGTCCTGCTGCGCACCATGCACGCCAAGCAGCCCGAGCTCAACGATCACTCCAGCGAGGTCGCCCAGCTCGCCGTCCGCGTCGCCCGCCACCTCGGCCTCACCGGCGAGCAGCTCGACGAGATCGCGCGCGCGGCCGAGCTGCACGACGTCGGCAAGGTCGGCATTCCCGACGCCATCCTCAACAAGTCCGGGCCGCTCGACCCCACCGAGTGGGAGTTCATGTACCAGCACACCATCCTCGGCGAGCGCATCCTCAACGCCGCTCCGGCGCTGCGGCCGGTCGCGCGCCTGGTGCGCGCGAGCCACGAGCGCTGGGACGGGACCGGCTACCCCGACCGGCTCGCCGGCGAGGACATCCCGCTCGGCGCGCGGATCGTCGCCGTGTGCGACGCCTATGAGGCGATGACGGCCGACCGTCCCTACCGCAAGGCGCTGACCGAGCACGCCGCTCGCGAGCAGCTCTCGACGAACGCGGGCACCCAGTTCGACCCCGCCGTCGTCGCCGCGTTCCTGATCGCCCTCGCGCCCGACCAGACCGCGCCCGGCGACGACGCCGACCGGACGGCGATCGACACCACCGCGGCCCACATCCGCGCACTGTTGAGCCGGCCGGCGGTCGCCGCGATCCGCTGACGCCGCGTTCGCCGCTCACTGACGGCGTCGATACAGGCTCGTGGTGAGCGGCGCGAAGACCGCCGTCAGCACCGCGGCCGCGGCCAGCACCCACAGGACGTCACCGGTCGCCGACGTGCCCTGCATCAGCCCGCGCGCGGCCGTGGCCAGGTGGCTGATGGGGTTGGCGTCGGCGATCGCCCGCAGCCACCCGGGCATGGTCGAGGGCTCGACGAAGATGTTGCTCATGAACGTGAGCGGGAAGAGGATCACGAAGCCGATGCTCATCACGGCGTTCGGTGACCGCACGACCAGGGCGAGCGTCGTCCACGCCCACGACAGCGCGGACGCGAACGCGAGCACCAGCACGACCGCGGCCACGACCCCGAGTGGACCGCCGCCCGCGTGGAATCCCATGATCAGGCCGAGCCCGACGACAAGGCTCGACGCGAGCAGGTAGCGGCCCGTGTCGCCGATCAGCCCGCCGACGATCGGCGCCGGCCGCCAGACGGGCAGCGAGCGGAAGCGGTCGAACGCGCCGGTCGCGAGATCGCGGTTGAGCGTGACCCCGCTGTAGACCGTCACGAAGACGACGGCCAGCACGAGCGTGCCGGGCAGTAGGAACTGCAGGTACTCGCCCGGCGATCCCGCCAGCGCCCCACCGAACAGGTACGTGAACATCAGCGTGAACAGGATCGGGATCCCGATCACGTCCCCCAGCTGCTCGGGGACGTGCTTGAGCTTGAGCAGCGAGCGCCACGCGAACGCGAGCGACGCCGAGACGGCCCCCGCCTGCGCGGGTCGTGTGCGGGACGCGAGCGCGCTCATGCCACCGCCGCCTCGGTCTCGGCCTCCGGCTGCGCGCGGCTGCCGGTGAGGGCGAGGAACACCTCGTCCAGGCTCGGTTGCCCGAGCGCGAAGTCGCTGACCGCGATCCCCGCGCGCGCGAGCAGGTCGAGCGCGTGCGCGACGCGCTGGGCCGCGTCCCGCGCGCCGTCGCCGGCGCTGATCCGTGCCGCCAGCGCGGCCGGATCGGGCTCCGTGTGCACGGGGACGCCGAGCTCGGCGGCGAGCAGGTCGCGCGCGCGCTCGCGCTCGGAGGCGTCGAACAGGCGCACCCGCACGCCGCCGGCGCCGACCGACGCCTTCAGCTCGCCGCGGGTCCCCTCGGCGATCACGCGGCCGTGGTCGATGACGGCGATCCGCCCGGCGAGCTGGTCGGCCTCGTCGAGGTACTGGGTCGTGAGCAGCACGGTCGTGCCCCGCTCGACGACCGTGCGCACGATCTCCCACACGTGGTTGCGGCTGCGCGGGTCAAGGCCGGTCGTGGGCTCGTCGAGGAACAGCAGCTCGGGCGTCACGATGATGCTCGCGGCGACGTCGAGCCGGCGGCGCATGCCGCCCGAGAGCGTGGCCGCCGGGCGATCCGCGGCGTCCACGAGGTCGAACGCCTCGAGCAGCTCGTGGGCGCGCTCCTTCGCCGCGCGCCGCGAGTGCCCGAGCAGGCGCGCGATCAGGACGAGGTTCTCGAGGGCGGTCAGGTCCTCGTCGACCGACGCGAACTGCGCGGTCAGGCTGACGCTCCGGCGGACGGCGGCGCCGTCGCGGACGACGTCGTGGCCGAGCACGCGCGCCCAGCCGGCGTCGGGTCGCAGGAGCGTGGCGAGGATCCGGACCAGCGTCGTCTTGCCGGCCCCGTTGGGCCCGAGCACTCCGTAGACGCTGCCGCGGGGGATCGCGAGCGCGACGTCGTCGAGTGCCCGCGTCGTCCGGAAGCGCTTGGTGAGGCCGGACGTCTCGACGGCGAGATCGTGGCCCGTGGATTGCGGTGTCGTGGGCATCGCGTCCGACAGTACACTAGACTTGGCCATATGGACAGTCCGTTTGGCCAAGAACGGTCGGAACGGTCAGCTGACGGACGTGGGAGGGCCACGCGCGAGCGGCTGATGACGGCGGCGGCGGCGCTGATCGCCGAGCGCGGCTGGGGGCGTGTCACCACGCGCTCGGTGGCGGCGCGCGCCGGCCTTCCGCACGGGGCGATCAGCTACCACTTCCGCGGCAAGCAGGAGCTGCTGATCGAGGCGGCGCTGCACGCGTTCCAGGAGGCGATCCCGATCGGCGAGTTCAAGGCGCTCGAGACGGCCGACGACCTGATCGGCCTGATCGCGGCCGAGCTCGTCGATCGCGACGCGATCGATCCCGTGCTCTCGCGGTTGATGTTCGAGGCCATGCGCGAGGCCGAGCGCGACCCGCAGCTGCGGCGCCGGATGGCGACCCTGATGGCCGAGTACCGGCAGCTGATGACCGCTGCCCTGGCGGCGGACCAGGAACGCGGCGCCGCGTACGGCGGAGCACCGCCCGCCGCGCTTGCCACCGTGCTGGCGGCCGCCGGCGACGGGCTGCTCCTGCACGCGCTGCTGGACCCGGAGCTCGACGTGGCGGGAGCCGTCGACGCGCTGCGCGCACTGCTGCGCGTGGCCCCGCCGGGCTCGTGACCGAGCACGCCGGGCGGCGGGCCTGGCGCCGGCGCACCGTCTGTTGACTGACGAATTCCCTGTGCGCCGGCGCGAGCGGCGCGACGATCGCCTCGCTGGTTGGTTGGATCAGGTGCCCGCCAGGCTGGGAGCCTCCAGGCGCGGGCGGGTGGCTGCGGGCCGTGCCGGCTACGTGCCGGCGCGGCACCGCGCTCGAGCACAGGAGCATCGCGAGACATGACTCCTCCGTCATCGCCGGCCGCGCCGCCACGGGCGCACTCGCTGCTCGCGCGGGCGCTGAAGCTGCCGACCGCCCTGTACGCGGCCGATCTCGGCTGGCTGCTGGGGCACCGGTTCCTCGCGCTCCACCACCGGGGGCGCCGGAGCGGCCGCATGTACACGACCGTGCTCGAGGTCGTCCGCTGGCGCCCGGACAGTTCAGAGGCGGTCGTCGTCTCGGGCTTCGGGCCGCGCTCGCAGTGGTACCGCAACGTCCTCGCCGGCGGTGCGGCGGAGATCCGGATCGGGCGCCGGCGCTTCACGCCGGAGGTGCGCGCACTGACGGCTCAGGAAGCGAGCGCGGTGCTCGCCGACTACGAGCGGCGGAACCGGATCGCCGCCCCGCTCGTACGCGCGGTGCTCGGGCGGCTCGCCGGCATGCGCTACGACGGATCGAGCGCCGCGCGAGCGCAGCTCGTGGAGGCGATTCCCTTCATCGCGTTCACGCCGCGGCCGCCGGCGGCGCCCCGGCCCGCCGAGGCCGATCGGGTCAGTGGCAGCTCTGCGCCCCGGCGTCCGTGACGCGGCCGGTCTCGGCGACGAACTTCCAGTGGTAGGAGCGCGGGCGGAGCTGGAGGCGCAGGACGCCGTACGTGCCGCTGTCGCGCAGCTCGCTGTCCGGCGACAGGGGGCGCGTGGTTCGCTGGTGGCTCTTGCCCCCGGTTCCCACCACGAACTGCCGCATGCCGCCGGCCAGGTTCACGCGGCCGGAGCCGTCGAGCGGACGGAACCGCTCATAGCTGTGGTCGTGCCCGGTGAGGACGACGTCGACTCCCGCGTCGGCGAGCGCCTGCCACAGCGGCCGCACGGTCTCGTCGACGCCCAGGCGGGAGCTGGCCAGCGGGTGATGCCAGTACGCGAGCGTGCAGGCCCGGGGGTTTGCCGCGAGGTCGCCGCGCAGCCAGCGTTCCTGGGGTGAGCCGGCCGCGCAGCTGGGAACGCCGGCAGCGTGCGGTCGATGCCCGCACTGCGAGTTGAGCGCGACGATGTGCCAGGCGCCGACGTCGAAGCTGTAGTACCCGGCGCCGCGTGGTCCGGCGGGCCCGTCGGCGCGGCCCTTGCCGTTGAAGTAGTCGAAGTAGCCGGCGGCTCCGGGCACGCCGTACTCGTGATTGCCGAGCGCGGGGCGGATCAGGCTCTTGATGCGGCCCCAGGTCGGGTGGAACGACTGGATGTACTTCCACAGCTGCCCGTCGCCGTACTGGACGTCGCCGAGCAGCAGCACGGCCCACAGGTCCATCTTGAGCAGCAGGTCCGACGTACCGCGCATGTGGCAGCTGTACGGCGTGCCGGCGCCGTCCCGGAACGACGCGGCCGTCGGATCGCACGCGACGTCGCCGGCCGCGGCCACGATCGGGTACGCGATTCGCGGCTGCCACCCGAGCGAGCGGATGTCGGCCCTGCCCTTGACCACGCGCCGCAGGCCGCGCCCGTTCGTGCGCATCACCGCGAGCGCGCGGTGCCCGCGGCGGCCGACCCCGAACGCGATGCGACGGCCGTTGGGCGACCACGCGGCCCCGGTCACTCCGCGCCGTACGGAGGTCAGCTTGCGCAGCCGGTGCCCGTTGCCCTTGACGACGAACAGCTGGCGCCGTCCCGGCCGGCCGCGGCGGAAAGCGATCCGCGTCCCGCCCGGCGACCACACGGGCCGGCTGTCGTCGGCGCGCCCGCGCGTGACGCGCCGCGGCGGGTTCCCGGCCGGGGCGATCGTGTAGATGTCGCCGTCGCCGCGGCGGCGCTGGCGGACGAACGCGATCCGGTCGCGCGACGACCACGCCGGCTCGGACTCGTCGGCCTTCGCGAACGTGACGCGCGCCAGACGGGTGCCGTCGAGGTCGATGCGGTAGATGTCGCGCTTGCCGGCCCGGCCGCCGGCGAATGCCAGCGACGCGCCGTCCGGCGACCAGGCGGGGTTGCGGGCGCGCAGGCCGGACGGCGTGACCCGGCGGGGGTCCGCTCCGTCGACGCCGACGACCCAGATCGCCCCCTTGCTCGTGAATGCGATGCGGCGCCCGAGCGGCGAGAAGCGGGGCTCGGACGGCCGGCCCGGCACGCGCAGGCGCCGCACCGCCTTGCCGTGCGCCCCGCGGACCGCGAGCATGCCGTCGGCGCTGGCCCGGCCGTGATAGGCGATGAACCCGTTGCGGCCCGGGAACGCCGCGTCCGCGGCCGCCGGTGCGGCGAGCACCAGCGCGAGCACGACCGCACAGGCGGCGCGCCTTCGATTCCGCCTGTCACGTGCGTGCATCCGGGGGCGTCAACTCCGCGACGGAGCCACGGTTGCGCGGCCCGGGCGCCGTCCGTCATTCGACGGACGATCGGCGCCCCCACGCAGCAACCGCTGCGTGGGCCGACGTGTCAGGGGCGGCTACATGCTCGTCCTGACCGAGAACGCGATCGACGTCATCGAGGCGCTGACCGGCGGCGACGGCGCTCTGCGCCTGTCGGCGGCCGCGTCGCACGGCGCGAGACTCCGCGTGGCCGTCGCGCGCGAGCCGCTGCCCGGCGACGAGGTGCTGGACGAGCAGGGCGTGCGGATCTACGTCGACGCCGAGGCGGCGAAGCGGCTCGACGGCAAGGTGCTCGACGCCGCCGTCCGCGGCCGGTCGGTGACGTTCGCCGTCCGCGACCGCGGCCGTCCGCGCGCCCGCGCGCGGCGCGGTCCGAGGCCGCAGCTCGCGCGCTGGATCCAGGCCGGCACGTGGCTGCGCTCATCGTCTGCGCACTGACAGTCGCGCGCAACTCGACCGTGGGCGCCCGGTTCCGGGCCGGAGCGAACACGACCAAGGAGGAAGAACGTGAAGACTCTGTTCTCTCGCGCTCGCCGCGGGCTGAGCTTCGCCAACGTGATGTCGATGACTGCGGTGTTCGTCGCCCTCGGAGGCACGAGCTATGCAGCGGTGTCGCTGTCTCACGACAGCGTCGGCTCGTGGCAGATCCGCAAGGCCGGCGTCGGCAAGTCCGAGATTCGCAGAGGTGCCGTGGCCGCCTCGGAGATCCGCCGCAACGGCGTCAACCGCAGCGAGATCAAGCGCGACGCCGTCGGGCCGTCGGAGGTGCGCGCGAACGCGATCAAGACCGACGAGGTCGCCGACGGCGGTCTCGAGGCCGTCGACCTGTCCGCGGCCGCGCGCGCGGCGCTCGTGTCCGCGAACGCCGTGTCGTTCGACACGGCCTCGACCGCTGCGGGTGCGGCGGCCGGCGGCAACGCGAAGGGCATCGCCCACACCGCGAGCTCGGGCGTGTACACGGTCGATTTCGGCCAGGACGTGAGCGCCTGCCACTTCTCGGCCACGGTCGGCGGAGTCAAGACGAAGGGCGGGATCGAACGGCC
>DASSUW010000240.1:0-3385 GCA_035706585.1 Solirubrobacteraceae bacterium
CGAGATCGAGCTGCGCGACATCTCGCTCGCCGGCCGGATCCTCGCCCAGTTCGGTCACACGCCTGACGCGCTGGCCGAGCTCGGCGAGCTGGCCAGGACGCCCGAAGCCAACATCATCAAGCTGCCGAACATCAGCGCCTCGATCCCCCAGCTCAAGGCGGCGATCGAGGAGCTGCAGGCGGCGGGCTTCGACATCCCCGACTACGAGGACGATCCGGAGCCCTACGACCGCGTGAAGGGCAGCGCGGTCAACCCGGTCCTGCGCGAAGGCAACTCCGACCGCCGCGCCCCCGCGTCGGTCAAGGCGTACGCGCGCAAGCACCCGCACTCGATGGGCGCGTGGTCGCCGGATTCCAAGACGCACGTGGCGACGATGTCGGACGGCGACTTCCGCCACTCCGAGCGGTCGGTGACGATGGAGCGCGACGACACGCTGCGGATCGAGCTCGACGGCACCGTGCTGCGCGACGGGCTCGAGGTGCTCGAGGGCGAGATCGTCGACGCCGCGGTCATGCGCCGGCGCGCTCTGGATGCGTTCCTGGAGGAGCAGGTCGCCGACGCCAAGGCGCAGGGCGTCCTGTTCTCCCTGCACATGAAGGCAACGATGATGAAGGTCTCGGACCCGATCATCTTCGGCCACGGGGTCCGCGCCTACTTCAAGGACGTGTTCGCCGAGCACGACCTCGGCAACCCGAACAACGGCCTCGGGTCGATCCTCAACGACGCCGACGATGCCGCGAAGGCGGCGATCGAGCAGGCGCTGCGCGACGGGCCGGCGCTCGCGATGGTCGACTCCGACCGCGGCATCACCAACCTGCACGTGCCGAGCGACGTGATCATCGACGCGTCGATGCCGGCGATGATCCGCTCGTCGGGCCAGATGTGGAACGCCGCCGGCGAGCAGCAGGACACGAAGGCCGTGATCCCGGACTCGAGCTACGCCGCGCTGTACGCCGAGACGATCGCGTTCTGCCGCGAGCACGGCGCGTTCGACCCGGCGACGATGGGCACGACGCCGAACGTCGGGCTGATGGCGCAGAAGGCCGAGGAGTACGGCAGCCACGACAAGACGTTCGAGATCGAGCGGGCCGGCACCGTGCGCGTGCTCAACCAGGCCGGGGACGTCCTGCTCGAGCACGAGGTCGAGCCCGGCGACATCTGGCGCGCGTGCCAGACCAAGGACGCGCCGATCCGCGACTGGGTGCGGCTGGCGGTCGAGCGTGCCCGCGCGACCGGCGCGCCCGCCGTGTTCTGGCTCGACGAGACGCGCGCGCACGATGCGCAGGTGCTCGAGAAGGTCCGTGAGTACCTGTCCGAGCACGACACCGACTCGCTGCAGATCGAGATCCTCCCGGTGGCCGAGGCCACGCGATTCACGCTGGAGCGCGCGGCCCGCGGCGAGGACACGATCGCGGTCACCGGCAACGTGCTGCGCGACTACCTCACCGACCTGTTCCCGATCCTCGAGCTCGGTACGAGCGCGAAGATGCTCTCGATCGTCCCGCTCATGCAGGGCGGCGGGCTGTTCGAGACCGGCGCCGGCGGCTCGGCGCCCAAGCACGTCCAGCAGCTGCTGAAGGAGAACCACCTGCGCTGGGACTCGCTCGGCGAGTTCCTGGCGCTCGCCGTGTCGCTGGAGAAGGCCGGCGCGGGCGAGCTGGCGCAGGCGCTCGACCGCGCGACCGGCATGCTGCTGGAGAACGGCAAGTCGCCGTCGCGCAAGGTCGGCGAGCTCGACAACCGCGGCAGCCACTTCTACCTCGCGCTCTACTGGGCGCAGGAGCTCGCGAACGATCTCGCCGAGCGGCTGGCGGCCGACGAGGAGCAGATCGTGGGCGAGCTCGCCGCCGTGCAGGGCGAAGGCGTCGACCTCGGGGGCTACTACTACGTGGACCGCGACAAGGCGGATGCGGTGATGCGCCCGAGCACGACGTTCAACGCGGCATTGGAGTGAGGTTCACGACCCGTCCCGAGCTGTCGGGCCGTTTCGGCATGGTGGTGTGATCCGGTCAATCGTCGCCGGTCATGAACGGGCGCCAGTGGTCGGGCGTCAGCTCGGCGGGCTGCGTCGTGCTGCAGAAGTCGATCAGCAGCGCGGCAAAGCGCTCCGGATCGGCGTCGTGCGGCATGTGCCCGGCGTCCGGGAACACGTCGAACCGGCTGCCGGGCATCGCCTCGTGGGCGGCGGCGCCGTGCTCGACCGGGATGATCGAGTCGCGCTCGCCCCACACGATCAGCGACGGCAGCAGGGCGGCCAGGCTCAGCCGGTCCTGCGCGCTCACGCGCTGGCCGCTCGGCTCGATCACCGCGCGGACGGTGTGCAGGAACGCCTGCCGCGAGCCGGCGTTGTCGAGCGACGCGAAGCCCTGCGCGAGCACCTGCATGTCCTCGCCCGGGGCGAGCCGCAGGCGCTTGAGCAGGCCTCCGACGCTGCGGCCGACGCTCAGCAGCCCGGCGGAGGTGAGCGCCGGCAGGACGTAGTCGGCGCCGGGGAGCGCGGCCGCGCGCAGCAGCATGTGGACCTCGCGCCCGAGGCCGCCGCTGGAGACCAGCACGAGGCGCTCGCAGCGCTCGGGGAACTGGTAGGCGAACTGCATGGCGATCCCGCCGCCGAGCGAATGACCCACCACCGTCACGCGCTCGATCCCGAGCGCCGTGAGCACGTCGCGGGCGCCGCTGGCGTGCGCGCCGAGCGAGTAGTCGCCGCGCGGCGTCGCCGACTCGCCGTGGCCGAGCAGGTCTGGCGCGATCAGCGTGAAGTGGTCCGCGAGCGCCGGGGCGACGCCCTCCCACGTTGCGGACGAGTCCGTGATTCCGTGCAGGAGCAGCAGCGCAGGCCCGCTCCCCGCCCGCCGGTAGCTGACGCGGTGGCCGTGCAGCTCCAGCTCGTGCGCCGTGAGCGCCATCGTGCTCCACTGTGTCAGACCGCCGCCGTCTGCCGCGACACCTACGGTGATCGCTGATGCTGCACGTCCACCGCTCCGACCGTGCTGACGCGCTCGCCGATGCGCTTTGCTCGCGGCTCGCCGCGCCGCTGGGTGACCCGTTCGCGCAGGAGATCGTGGCGGTGCCGACGCGCGGCATCGAGCGCTGGCTGTCCCAGCGGATGTCGGCGGGGCTGGGCGCGTCGCCGGGGCGCGGTGACGGCGTGTGCGCGAACGTCGACTTCCCGCCGCCCGGGCGGCTGATCGCCGACGCGGTGGCGACCGCCTCGGGCATCGACCCCGACGCCGACCCGTGGCGGCCCGAGCGCGCGGTGTGGCCGCTGCTGGAGATCGTCGATGAGTCGCTGGACGAGCCGTGGCTGGCCCCGCTCGCCGAGCACCTCGGGGACACGGCCGACGAGGCCCGCCGCGCCCGCCGCTTCACGAGCATCCGCCACGTC
>DASSUW010000241.1:0-7266 GCA_035706585.1 Solirubrobacteraceae bacterium
GAACCTCGGCATCGCCGAGACCTGGACGCTGCGCCTCGACGACGCCGAGCACCACCTGCGGCAGAGCCTCCAGCTCGCACGCACCGTCGGCCGCGCCTACGTCGAGGTGGGCTGCCTGACCGCGCTCGGCGTGGTCGCGAATCTCACGCACCGGCTCGATGACGCCGAGGCGCTGTCCCGCGCGGCGATCGCGCTCGCCGAGCGCCACGGCTGGGCGACGCAGCCGAGCTTCGCCGCGGCGTACGTGACGCTCGGCTCCACCTGCGTCGAGCGTGCGAACCCGGCCGAGGCCGAGCAGTGGCTCGCGCGCGCCGAGCCGATCCTCGCCGGTGCGCCCGAGCCGGCGGTGAGCGTCGGCCTGCGGCACACGCAGGGCATGGTCGCGATCGTGCAAGGCCGCCTCGACGAGGCGCTCGGCGCCTTCCGCGACGGCGAGCGGCTCGCCGCGCAGCTGCGCGCGCCGCACTTCCTCGCGATCATCGAACGGCACTGGGCGTTGCGCACGCTCGTCGCGATCGGCGACACCGCGCCGGTCCACGACGCGCTGGCCGACGCCGACGACGCCGCGCTGTGGCGCAACCTGCGCGCCCGGCTGCACCTCGCCGAGGACGACCCGCAGGCGGCCGCCGAAGCCGTCGCCCCGGTCCTCGCCGGCGACGCGTTCGTGTACCTCCCGCCGTTCGAGATCGAGGCATGCCTGCTCGACGCCGTCGCCCGCCACCGGCTCGGGGAGGAGCACGCCGCCGAGCGCAGCCTCGAGCGCGCGCTGGCGCTCGCCGAGCCGCTCGGCCGCGCGTTCATGTTCTTCACGATCCCCGGCGTCGACGAGGCGCTGGCCCGCCACCCCGTCCACCGCACGGCGCACGCCGCGCACCTCAAGCGCCTGCGCGACGGTCTCGGGCCGGCGAAGTCGCCGCGCGCGCCGGTAGAGGCGCTCAGCGACCGCGAGCTGGCTGTCCTGCGGTTCCTGCCCACGAACCTGTCCGCGTCGGAGATCGGCAACGAGCTCATCCTGTCCGTCCACACGGTCAAGACCCACATGCGCAAGCTGTACGCGAAGCTCGACGTGCACACGCGCGCGGAGGCGGTCGAGCGCGGCCGCGAGCTCGGCCTGCTGGGCAGCTTCACACGCATCGTGCGATGACGCCTCATACGGGTGAGCCGGACGCTCCCCGCCATGCACACCACCCGCTACGAGGTCATCGTCCGCGGCGCCCTGGGACCATCCCTGGTCGCCGCCTTTGACGGTCTGACCGCCACCACCACCGCCGCGTCGACGGTCCTGCGCGGCCCGATCGACCAAGCGGCTCTCCACAACGTCCTCGATCGCATCGACGAGCTGGGGCTCGAGCTGCTCGACATCCGGCCGACGGGGGTCGCGTGATGTCCTCGCTGCTCAACCGCATCGCCACCTTCTCGGCGCGCCACCGCGCGCTCGTGATCGGCGTCTGGGTCGTCCTGCTGGTCGGCCTCGGCTTCGCCGCTCACACCGCCGGGACCAAGTACAGCTCCAGCGCCGAGGTCGCCGGCTCCGACAGCGCCGCGGCCGGCGACGTGATGGCTCAGTCGTTCTCGAAGGACATGGCCGACGCGAGCCCGCTCGTCTACCACTCCGACAGCGGCAAGCTCGACCAGGCTGCCGTCAACGCATCTCTCCAGGACGTTGCACAAGCCGACAACGTCGCCAGCGTCAGCGAACCGCGGTACTCGCAGGACGGCAGGACCGCGTACGCCACCGTGCTCCCGTCCACGGCGCTCGGCGACCTCTCCGTCGAGGAGGCGGAGGCGATCCTCGACAGCGCCGGCGAGCCCGCCGGCATGGACGTCGAGGCCGGCGGCCAGCTCGGCACCAAGATCTCCAAGCCCGAGACCAAGGCGAGCGAGATCGCCGGCATCCTCGCCGCGATGCTGATCCTCGTCCTGGTGTTCGGGACGATCACCGCGATGGTGCTGCCGATCGCCGTGGCGATCTTCGGCCTCGCGACCGGTCTCAGCCTCGTCTCGCTGTTCGGGCATCTCGTGTCCGTGCCCGACGTCGCGCCCACCGTCGCGACGATGATCGGCCTCGGCGTCGGCATCGACTACTCGCTGTTCATCGTCACCCGCGCCCGCTCGGCCCGCTACGACGGCATGAGCGTGCCCGATGCGATCGGCCACGCGGCGGCGACCTCCGGCAGCGCGGTGGCGTTCGCCGGCGGCACCGTCGTGATCGCGCTGCTCGCGCTCGCCGTCTCCGGCGTGTCGCTGATCACCGTCCTCGGCCAGGCCGCCGCGATCGTGGTCGTCGTCGCCGTGCTCGCCTCGATGACGCTGCTCCCGGCCCTGCTCGCCCTGTGCGGCGACCGGATCGAGCGGCTGCGGATCGGCCGCGACCGGCGCCCGACGCTCGGCCACAGCACGTACTGGCAGCGCTGGGGAGAGCGGCTCGCCCGCCGGCCCGGCGTGTTCGCCGTCGCGTCCATCGGCCTCCTGCTCGCCGTGTCCGGGCCCGTGCTCAACCTCGAGCTCGGCCTCACCGACCAGTCGAGCGCCCCGCAGTCGTCCACGTCACGCCAGGCCTACGACCTGATGACCGAGAGCTTCGGCGCCGGGTCCAACGGTCCGCTGCTCGTCGCGGCGAGCATCAAGTCGACCGACGACGTCGCGAAGCTCCACAGCGCGCTGTCGCAGACCGACGGCGTCGCGGCGGTCGCCGAGCCGCAGGTGTCCACGGACGGCGAGTCCGCCCTGATCAACGTCGTGCCCGACGGCTCGCCGACCTCGGAGGCCACCAGCGATCTCGTCGACGAGGTCCGCGGCGAGGTCATCCCGGCCACCGGCGTGGACGCCCACGTGGGCGGCTCGACGGCGCAGCAGCTCGACCTCGCGGCGCTCATCGCGGAGCGGCTGCCGCTGATCATCGGCGTCGTCGTCGGCCTCAGCATGCTCCTGCTGCTCGTCGCGTTCCGCTCGGTCGTCGCACCGGTGCAGGCCGCGGTCGTGAACCTCCTCGCCGTCGGCGCCGCCTACGGCATCGTCACGGCGATCTTCCAGGAGGGCATCGGCGCCGCCGCGATCGGCCTCGACGGCGCGATCCCGGTCGTCTCGTACGTGCCGATGATGCTGTTCGCGATCCTCTTCGGGCTCGCGATGGACTACCAGGTGTTCCTCCTCAGCCGCGTGCGCGAGGAGATCGACGCCGGCAAGTCGGCGCGCCGGGCCGTCATCGACGGGCTCGCCGGCACCGGCAAGGTCATCGCGTCGGCGGCGGCGATCATGGTCGCGGTCTTCGCGAGCTTCATCCTCAACGGCGATCCGACCGTGAAGGAGTTCGGCGTCGGCCTCGCCGCCGCGATCCTCATCGCCGGGAGCATGGTCTGCGTCCTGCTGCCCGCCGTGATGCTGCTGATGGGCGGCCGCACCTGGTGGCTCCCGAACTGGCTGGACCGCTTCCTCCCCCGCATCTCCCTCGAAGGCCAGCCGCACCCGCAGCCGGCCTGATCCTCCCCGACCCACAAGGAGTCTCCCCATGAAGAAGTACATCGCCGTCGGCGGCGCCCTCGTCGCTGCCGCCCTCGCCGCCCTCGCGATCGCGGTCTGGCCCGCGTCGGAGACCGACAAAGCGCGCTCGGACGGAGAGCGGCTCGGCGCGGCCGTGAACCAGCTCTACGCGGCCGGCGACTCGTTCGAGGTCGACGCCGCGCTCGCCGAGATCGACGCCGCCGTGGCCGACACCCGCTCGCACGCCGGCGACGAGCTCGCCGAGCAGGCCGACGACCAGGCCGACGCGCTCGCCCGCGCGGCCGACGGCTTCGCCGGCTCGGTCACCACCGACGATGCCTGGGACTACGAGCTCTACCAGGCGGAGCTCGACGTGGCCCTCGACGACCTGACCGACAACGCCGGCGACTTCCGGGGTCAGGGTCCCGAGGTGCAGCAGGCGTTCTGGGACGGCTTCGCGAGCGAGGTCACCGCATGACGCGAACCGTGGACGCCAGCGACGCGCAGATCCATGCGCGTCGCTGGAAGACCCTCGCGGTGCTGTCGCTGAGCCTGCTGATCATCGGCCTCGACAACACGATCCTCAACGTCGCGCTCCCGAGCCTTCAGAAGGAGTTCGACGCCTCCACCTCCACGTTGCAGTGGATGGTGGACTCGTACCTGCTGGTCTTCGCCGGGCTCCTGCTGACCGCGGGGACGCTCGGCGATCGCTTCGGGCGCAAGCTCGCGCTCCAGACGGGGCTCGTTCTCTTCGGCGGCGGCAGCCTTGCGGTGCTGGCCGTCGACTCGGCCGATCAGCTGATCGCGGTCCGGGCCGTCATGGGCCTCGGCGCCGCGCTGATCATGCCGGCCACGCTGTCGATCATCAGCAACGTGTTCCCGCGCCGGGAGCGCGCCAAGGCGTTCGGCATCTGGGCGGCCATGGCGTCGCTCGGCGTCGGTCTCGGCCCGTTCGCGGGCGGCCTGCTGCTCGAGTACTTCGACTGGAGCGCGGTGTTCCTGCTCAACGTCCCGGTCGCGCTGGCGGCGCTCGCGTTCGGATTCACCTACGTGCCCGAGAGCCGCGACCCCAGGCCGGGCGCGTTCGACCTGCCGGGCGCGGCGCTCTCCGTCGCGGCGCTGACCGCGCTCGTGTACGGCGTGATCGAGGCGCCCGAACGCGGCTGGAGCGACCCGCGGATCCTCGCGTGCTTCGCGGCCGCCGTGGCGCTCGGCGCGGCGTTCGTCCGCTGGGAGCTGCGCACCGCGGAGCCGATGCTGAACCTGGAGCTCTTCCGCCGGCCGCGGTTCAGCGTTGCCTCCGGTGCCATGAGCGTCGCGTTCTTCTCGCTGTTCGGCGCCACGTTCGCGATGACCCAGTTCCTGCAGGACGTGCAGGGCTACTCGGCGCTCGAGGCCGGGGCGGGCCAGATCCCGCTCGCGTTCGGGTTGCTGGCAGGCGCCGGCTCCAGCGTCAAGCTCACGGAGCGGTTCGGCACGACCCGCGTCGTGACGGCCGGCATGGTGATGCTGGGCGTGCTGCTCGGCTCGGCGCTGCTCTGGCACGCCGGGATGCCGTATCTCCCGATCGGCGCCTGGTTCTTCGCCCTGGCGCTGTCGCTGGGCTGGATCGCCGGGCCGGCGACGGACTCGGTGATGGGCGCGGTGCCGGAGGAGAAATCCGGCGTCGCGTCGGCGATGAACGACGTCACGCGCCAGGTCGGCGGCGCGCTCGGCACGGCGGTGATCGGCTCGCTGATCACGTCGCTGTACACGTCCAACGTGCAGGCCGGCGCCACGGCGTCCGACGCGTTCACCGACGCGCTCGGCATCGGCTTCGCGATCGCCGGCGCCGTCGCGGTGCTCGGAGCCGTCGCGGTGAAGCGCCGGCTGCCGGCCCGGCACGCCGAGACGGTGCCGACCCTGGTCGCCGTGCCCGCGTAGAGTGCGGCGCGTGGCGCGGCAACTGCACACGCTGCTGGAACGCGGGGCCTTCTTCGAGGCCCCGCGTTGGCGTGACGGGCGCTGGTGGGTGTCGGACTTCTACACGCACCTCGTGTCCACGGTGACTCCCGACGGCACGGCCGAGGTGATCCTCGATGTCGAGGGCCAGCCGTCGGGGCTCGGCTGGCTGCCCGACGGGTCGCTGCTCGTGGTCTCGATGCGCGACCGTCGCATCCTGCGACGCGCGGTCGACGGCACCGTCACCGAGCATGCCGACGTGAGCCGCTTCTGCGGTGGCCACCTCAACGACATGGTCGTCGACGCGCACGGCCGCGCGTACGTCGGCGAGTTCGGGTTCGACCTGATGGCGTTCGGCGAGCCGGCGCTCGCGGTGCTCATCCGCGTCGACCCCGACGGCACGGCATCGGTCGCGGCGGACGAGATGGCGTTCCCCAACGGCTCGGTGATCACGCCGGACGGGACGACGCTGATCGTCGGCGAGACCGCCGGCTCGCGCTACACGGCGTTCACGATCGAGCCCGACGGCTCGCTGTCGGGCCGCCGCGTCTGGGCGCAGGTCGCGCCGCCGCCGCCGATCACGACGTTCGAGGAGACGATCTCCCAGCTGCGGTTCGGCCCCGACGGCTGCTCGTCCGACGCCGAGGGCATGATCTGGTCGGCCGACGAGGTCAACGCGCGCTGCGTGCGGATCGCGCCGGGCGGCGAGATCGTCGACGAGATCGCGGCGCCCGAGGGCCTGAACTGCTTCGCCTGCATGCTCGGCGGCGACGACGGCCGCACGCTGCTGATCTGCGCGGCCCCCGACTTCCTCGAGCAGAACCGCCTGGCGGCGCGCGAGGGCGTGCTGCTCACGACGACGGTCGACGTCCCGCACGCCGGCCTGCCGTAGGATCGACCCATGAGCGGCTGCTGCTGCCAGGGCGTCGAGGAGGTGTTCGGCGAGAAGACGGCGCGGCACGACCTGCGCCGCTACCGCAAGCGCGGCCCGTCGCGGCAGACGCGCGTGCTGCTCGCCGCGATCCGGCGCGAGGGCGTCGAACGGGCGCGCGTGCTCGACATCGGCGGCGGCATCGGAGCGATCCAGCAGGAGCTGCTCGCTGCGGGCGCCGCGCACGCGACCGCGGTCGAGGCGTCGCCCGCGTTCCTGCGCGCGGCGCGCGACGAGGCAGCACGGCGCGGCACGACGGAGCGCGTCAGCTATTACGCGGGTGACTTCGTCGCGATCGCCGACGAGGTCGAGGCCGCCGACGTCGTGACGCTCGACCGCGTCATCTGCTGCTACCCGGACATGGAGTCGCTCGTCAGCCGGTCCGCTGACCGCGCCCGCCGCGTCTACGGGCTCGTCTATCCCCAGGACGCGTGGTGGGTGCGGCTCGGCATCCGCGCGAGCAACCTCGCGCTGCGGCTCGGGCGGCGCACGTTCCGCGCCCACGCGCACCGGACCGCCGCGGTCGACGCCGTCGCCCGTGCGCACGGCCTCGAGCCGGCGCTGCGGCGGCGCGTCGGGCCGATCTGGCAGGTCGCGCTGTACACCCGGCGATGAGCCGCGTCGCCGTCGTCGGCGCGGGGCTTGCGGGCCTCGCCGCCGCCGAGGCGCTGCTGCGCGGCGGCCACGACGTGGTCGTCTTGGAGGCGCGCGACCGTGTGGGTGGGCGCGTCTGGTCGCGCACGCTGCCGAGCGGCGCCGTCGTCGAGATGGGCGCCGAGTTCATCCTGCCGGGGAACACGATCGTGGAGCAGACCGCCCGGCGGCTGGGACTCGGCCTGTGGGAGAAGGGCATGGCGTACGGGCGGCGCGAGCCGCGCGGTGCGGAGCCGGTGAGCGAGGAGGAGCTGCGCGCC
>DASSUW010000242.1:0-13257 GCA_035706585.1 Solirubrobacteraceae bacterium
GCGCCCCGCCACGTACGACTCGGGGTGCACGGCGAGCAGCTGCGCGCGCGCCGCGGCCGGCGCCTCCAGCAGCGACGCGCCGAACCAGTCCGCCCGCGCCATCGCGGCCTCCAGCGCGCGGATCCGCTCGGGCCGCTCCGGGTGGCCCGGGATGTCGTGCGCCAGCGAGCTGTCGTGACGAAGCCAGACGGTGTCCACGAGCAAGTACCGTACGGCGTTCCGTGAACGCCGAGCGCTCTGACCTCGTGGTGGTGGGCGCCGGAGCGGCAGGGCTCTTCGCCTGTCTGTGCGCGGCCGACGAGGGCGCACAGGTGACGCTCGTGTCGGCCCGGCCGCTCGCCGAGACCGCCTCCTACTGGGCCCAGGGCGGGCTCGCGGCCGCGCTCACGGTCGACGACTCGCCCGAGCAGCATCTCGAGGACACGATCACGGCCGGCCGCAACCTGGTGCGCCGCAGCGCCGCCGAGGTGCTCACGCGCGAGGCCCCGGCCCGCTTTCGCGATCTCGAGCAGCTCGGCGTGCGGTTCGACGCCGACCGCTACGGCAACGTCGCGCTCGGGTTGGAGGGCGGCCACAGCCGGCGGCGCGTCGCGCACGCGGGCGGGAGCGCGACCGGCCGCCGCATCCTCCGCCAGCTCTCGGCCGACGTCGCGGAGAACGCTCGGATCGCCATCCTCGAGGGCGCCCGCGCCGCCAGCCTGATCACCGCCGACGGCCGCACGACCGGCGTCCGCCTCGAGGACGGCCGCTCGATCGGCGCGCGCGGCACGATCCTCGCCACCGGCGGGGCGGCGGCGCTGTGGTCGCGCACGACCAACCCGCCCGGCTCGTTCGGCTCGGGGCTGCTGCTCGCGCGCGCCGCCGGCGCCGCGCTCGCCGACCTCGAGTTCGTCCAGTTCCACCCGACCGCGGTGGTCGGCGTCAAGGGCCGCGAGGGCTTCCTCATCACCGAGGCGATCCGCGGCGAGGGCGCCACGCTCCACGACGCCCACGGCGAGCGCTTCACCGACGAGCTGGCGCCGCGCGACGCCGTCGCCCGCGCCATCTTGCGCACGCTGCAGGACCAGCAGACCACCTCGGTCGACCTCGACATGCGGCACATCGACCCGGCCCGCTTCCCCAACGTGGTCGCCGCGCTGAGAGATGCCGGACTGGACCCGGCGCGGGAGCTCGTGCCCGTCGCCCCCGCGAGCCACTACGTGATGGGCGGCATCGTGACCGACCTCGACGGCCGGTCCGGGGTCCCCGGCCTCTACGCGGTCGGCGAGTGCGCCTGCACCGGGCTGCACGGCGCCAACCGGCTGGCCTCGAACTCGCTGTCGGAGTGCTTCGTGTTCGGTCGCCGCTCCGCCCTGCACGCGCTCGCCGGCACGGCGACGTCCGCTCGGCCCGACCCGGCGCCCGCGCAGCCGGTCGCGCCCGCCCCGACGAGGGAGACCCGCAAGGCGATGTGGCGCCACGCCGGCCTCGAGCGCGACGCCGAGGGGCTGCGGCCGCTGCTCGACGATCCCCACCCGCTCGCGCGCCTGGTCGCCGCCTCGGCGCTGTTCCGCGCCGAGACGCGGGGGGCGCACGCACGCGCCGACTTCCCGGACCTCGATCCCGCCCTCGACGAGCGTCACACGGTGCTGGACGACGGCGCACCACGGCTCGATCACTGGCAATAGCCCGGTTTTGCCGTACGTCGGCGACGCGAACGCCGGTTCGCGTCTTAACGCGAAGTCAACAATCGCTGCGTTCCAAATTGAACGTCAACGGCTATCAGTCTTTCCGCCAGGTTCCCGGGGGGACCTGGCTCTCGGCCCAAGGGGAACGTTCATGTACCGCTTCAGTCGTTCGATCTATCGCGAACTGGCTCGCGACATCCTCGAGGACAGGCCCGGCCAGTGGGGGCCCAGCAACCACGAGCGCGTACTGCGCGCCTGCGAGGCGTGCGTGTACCGGCTGGCCACGGATTGGCACTACTTCGCCAAGCCGACCAAGACGCTCTTCAACGACATCCGGATCTACTTCCCGATGTCGGCGCAGGAGCGGGTCTATCGCGTGGTCGACCGCTACATGACGTTCGCGAAGGACTACTTCTCGTCGATGCCGATGACCGGCTACGACATCGAGGGCCGCCGGATCGAGTGCCGCGCGACAACCCGTCGCGGCACGCCGTGCCAGCGCACGCCGCTCCCCGCGAACGGCTACTGCCCGTCGCATCAGCACCTGGCCGAGCCTGACGAGATCGCGATCGCGGCCTGACGCCGGGTGGCGGCCGAGCGCGACGAGATCGCGATCGCGGCCTGACTGCCTGTAGCCTCCGGCCCGCATGGCGGAGGCGATCGGCTTCATCGGCCTGGGCATCATGGGCTCGCGGCAGGCGGCCAGCCTGCGGCGCGCCGGCTTCGAGCTGACCGTCTTCAACCGCACGCGCGAGCGGGCCGAGATGTGGGCCGCCGAGCACGGTGGCGAGGTGGCCGGCAGCCCCCGCGCCGTGGCCGAGCGGGCGAGCGTCGTGATCACGATGGTCGTCGACGGCGCCCAGGTCGAGGAGCTGCTGCTCGGTGACGACGGCGCCGTCCACGGGACGGACGAGAGCACCCTCTTCATCGACATGTCGACGATCGGCCCGGCCGACGCACGGCGGATCGGCGCCGCCCTCGAGCAGCGCGGGCACCGGTTCGTCGACGCTCCCGTCACCGGCTCGGCCCCGAAGGCCGAGGACGGCACGTTGACGATCATGGCCGGCGGCGCCGACGACGACATGGCGCGCGCGATGCCGCTGCTGGAGGCGATGGGCGAGTTGATCGTGCACGTCGGGCCCGTCGGCACGGGCCAGCAGGTCAAGGTGCTCTCCAATGCGGTCAGCGCCGTCAACTGCGCCACGCTCGCGCAGGCGCTGGCGGTCGGGCGCCGGGCCGACGTGAACCTCGAGGCGCTGCTGAAGGTCATGGGCGCGGGCTCGGCCAACTCGACGATGCTGCAGCTCAAGGGCGAGCCGATGCTCGCCCATGACTTCGCCCCCCTGTTCAAGCTCGAGCACATGCTCAAGGACGTGCGGCTGTGCCTGCAGGAAGCCCGCGAGGCGGGCGCCGCCTTCCCCGCCGCCGCGCTCGCCGGAGAGCTCTACGCGGCCGCTACCGGCCGCGGCCTGGGCGACCAGGACTTCGCGGCCGTCCTGGAGGTCGTCGAGAGCCTCAACGACATCCGTGTGTGACGACGTCACACAGGCCACTTCTCCAGGATGAGTGGAATTTGCAGGGGAATTATGACTTTCTGCGACTTTGTGCATAGTATGTGACTGTCGTCGGCACGGGGTTGTTAGCCGGCGGCAGTTTCAGGGCAGGGTGCGTTGGACCGCCGGTATTGGCGGGGCGCATCTCCTATACATCTCGTCTCTGAGCAGCTTCCTATGCCGATCGCTTTCAAGGAATGGGCCGTTACCGTGCGCGCGCTCGCGGAGGGCGAGCAACTGGTGACGCTCCGCAAGGGCGGTATCCGCGAGCCGGACAAGCACTTCGCCCTCGAGCACGACCGCTTCTTCCTGTATCCGACGTTCGACCATCAGTCCGGCGACCTGGTGCGCGAATCGCACCGTCCGGAACTGCGCCGGGCGCTCGAGGAGGGCGTCTGGGCGGACGGTGAGCCGTCGACGCACGCGCTGATCCGCGACGGCGGCATCTCGCAGCCGGATCGCGTCCGGATCCGCGCCTGGGCCGAGGTGGCCCGCGCGTGGACGGTGACCGACCGCCGCGTGGTCGACGGCCTGGCCCCGTTCTACGTGTGGACGCCCGACTACGCCGAGAAGCGACTGGCGTGGAAGCGGCGCCATCCGCTGCACGTCCTGCTGCTGCGCACCTACCGCATCCCGCGCCCGGTCACCGTGCGCGTACGCGACGACTACGGCGGATGCCGGTCGTGGCTGGAGATCACGCGCGACCTGCCGTTCGAGGGCACCCCGGTGCTGTCGGACGAGGAGTTCGAGCGCGCCTCCGAGGAGATCGCGGGCATCGTCCAGGGCGACGCCGCGCTCGCGTTCGCCTAGGAACCGGCGCGCTGCCCGCCGGCTGACGGCATGATGCGCCGGGATGCTCCGCATTCCGGTGTGCCTTGCCGTCTTCCTCGCGCTCGCCGCTCCGGCGCGCGCGCAGCTGCCGCCGCTCCCGGGTAAAGGCCCGGCGCCGCAGCCCTACCGGGCCAACGACGCGGGCGGATTCCGCGACATCCTTCCGCCGGGCACCCGCGGCCGCTACGACGCGGTCGAGCTCGCGGCGTTCCTCGCCAACGGCACGACGGTGCCGCACTGCTGCGACCAGCTGGGCATGTACCGCGACCTCGTGTACGCGACGCCGGGGCTGAACGCCGCCGACATCCCCAGGTACTTCAAGGACGCGAGCTTCGGGGTCAAGCCCGGCAACGTCGAGCGGACCTACTCCCCGCGCCCGGACGTCACGATCGTGCGCGACAAGACGTTCGGCGTCCCGCACGTGTACGGCACGACGCGCGACGGCGCGATGTTCGGCCTCGGCTACGTCGGCGCCGAGGACCGGCTGTTCTTCATGGACGTGCTGCGCCACGCCGGCCGCGGCGAGCTGTCGAGCTTCGCCGGCGGCTCGAACGCGAGGATGGACGCCGAGCAGTGGGAGGTCGCCCCGTACACGGAGGCGGACCTCGAGCGCCAGGCCGAGCAGCTGCCCGCCCTGCTGGGCCGCCAGGGCGAGCTCCTGCGCCGCGACGTCGACAACTACGTCGCGGGCGTCAACCGCTACATCGCCGAGGCGCGGCTGAACCCGACGCTGATGCCCGGCGAGTACGCCGCCGTCGGCCGTCCGCAGGGGCCGGAGAACTGGAAGCGGACCGACCTGATCGCAACCGCCTCGCTGGTCGGCGGGATCTTCGGCCGCGGCGGCGGGAACGAGCTCGCGTGGTCGGAGGTCGCCGACGCGCTCGAGGACCGCTTCGGCAGGCGCCGCGGCAAGCGCGTGTTCCGTGACTTCCGCGCCGCCGAGGACCCCGCCGCGCCGGTCACCGTGCTCGGAAAGAGGCGCTTCCCCTACCAGGTCCGGCCGAAGCGGCCGCGCGGCGTCGCACGCCCCGATCCGGGCTCGCTGCGGACGCACGAGGTCGCCGGGGCGGGCGCGGCGGCCGCCGCGCTGGCGTTCCCGCCGAGCGCCTCCAACGCGGTGCTGATCTCCGGCCGCGAGTCGGCGAGCGGACATCCGCTGATGGTCGCTGGGCCGCAGGTGTCCTACTTCAACCCGCAGATCCTCATGGAGCAGGACGTCCACGCGCCGGCCGCGCCGGGCCTGCCGGGCATCGACGCCCAGGGCGCGTCGTTCGTGGGCATCAACCTCTACGTCCAGCTCGGCCGCGGGCGCGACTACGCCTGGAGCGCGACGTCGGCCGGCCAGGACAACATCGACACGTTCGCGCTCACGCTCTGCGAGCCCGGCGGCGGCAAGCCGACGATCGACTCGATGCACTACCGCTTCCGTGGCCGGTGCCTGCCGATCGAGGTGCTCGAGCGCACGAACCAGTGGGTGCCGACGCCCGGCGACCCGACGCCGCCGGGCGGGCAGACGCTGCGCGCCGAGCGCACGAAGATCGGGCTGATCGCCGGCCGCGGCACGATCCGCGGCAAGCCGGTCGCGTTCGCCAAGCTCCGCTCGACCTACTTCCACGAGGTCGACTCGGCGACGGGATTTATGGACTTCAACACGCCCGAGGTCGTGCGCGGCCCGCGGACGTTCCAGCGCGCCGCGAACAAGATCGGCTACACGTTCAACTGGTTCTACGCCGACTCGGAGCACATCGCCTACCTGAACTCCGGCGCCAACCCGATCCGCGCCGCGCGCACGGACCCGGACTTCCCGGTGCGGGCGCGCTACGAGTGGCGCGGATGGAACCCGGACACGTGGCTGGCGCGGTTCGCGGGCTTCAGGCGCCACCCGCGGGTGATCGACCAGCGGTACCTGGTCAACTGGAACAACAAGCAGGCGCGCGGCTTCCGGGCGTCGGACACCGTCGTGTACTCGTCGACCTACCGGTCGGTGCTGCTCGAGGACCGCGTCAGGCGGGCCATCCGCGGCGCGCGCAAGCTGACGCTGCCGAAGGCGATCGACCTCATGGAGCTCGCCGGCACCACCGACCTGCGGGCGCATGCCGTCCTCCCGCTCGCGCTGAAGATCATCGGACGGCCGCGCGACCCGGACCTGCGCGCGGCCGTCGACACGCTGCGCGCCTGGCGGCGGGCCGGCGGCCACCGCCGGGACGCCGATCGCGACGGCACGTACGACCACGCCGCGGCGGTGCAGATCATGGACGCCTGGTGGCCGCGGCTCGTGCGCGCCCAGTTCCAGCCGGTCCTCGGCCGCGGCGCGTTCGCGCGCCTCGCGACCACGGTCGACTTCGACAACGAGCCCAACAACGGCGGCCAGCACCTCGGCTCGGCGTATCAGGACGGCTGGTACGGCTACTCCCGCAAGGACCTGATGACCGTGCTCGGGCGCAAGGTGCGCGGGCCGTACTCGCGCCGCTACTGCGGCAACGGCTCGCTCCAGCGCTGCCGGCGCGTGCTGCGGCGATCGCTCGCCGCGGCCGTCAAGGTCCCGCCCGCCGAGCTGTACGGCGGCGACCCGAAGTGCCCCGACGCCGACCAGTGGTGCTTCGACGCGGTGAACTTCCGCGCCGTCGGCGGCGCCACGCAGCCGCTGATCCACTGGATCAACCGCCCCACGTTCCAGCAGGTCAACGAGATCCAGCGGGCCGTGCCACGCTAGGGGCATCTGGCTAGAGACGTCGTCTGAGACCTTCGTCGCCCGGCACGACGAGCAGGACGCGCCGGACGTCGAGCGCGTGCTGGCCCAGCTCGAGTATCGCCGTTCGCGGCTCGAGCGGATGCTGGAGATCGAGCTCGGCGAGCTCGCCGTCGTCATGCACGGCACCCAGGCGCAGCTCGACGCCGCGCAGCCGTGGCTGCCGCTGCAGCGGCGGATGACCGACCCGGCGGCGCGGCGCTACGTCGTCGGCTGGGCGGGCGTGCGCGAGCTGCACGTGCTCTCTCCCCGGTTGCTCGCCCAGCGCGCCTCGAACGTGGAGGGGTCGCTGGAGATGCTGATGCTGGCACCGTCGGCCCTGCTGGCGCGGCGGGCGGTATCGGAGCGCCATCCGGGCTTCCCGCCGCCGTTCGGGCCACGGCGCGTGGCGCGCTGGCTGCGCGCGGCATGGTTCCTCGAAGGCGCGGCGCAGTGGCTCTCGGGCCAGACGCAGCACGTGCGCCCGGCGGTCACCCGCCGCCTCCGCGAGGGGTCGGCGCCGGCGTTCCCGCCCGGCCGCGCCGACGCCCTGCTGCTCGGGGGCACGCTGTTCGACCTCGTCGCGCGCGAAGAGGGCGAGCGGGCCGCCGTTGCCGCCGTCCGCACTGGGCCGGACGGGGTGTTCGAGGCGTTCGGGGGCCGCACCGCGCGGCATACCGAGGCGGCGTGGCGGTCGCACCTGGCGCGGTTGGCGGCGCCGTGAGCCTCGCGAGGCCGTGGTGGCGCCGGCGCACTGCGGCTGCGCAGGGAGGCAGGGGCGCCGGCCTCGGTGCGAGGATCGTCGGGTTTGGTCAGTTTGCCGCATATAGAGCGGCAAAGTGACCACGGTGGTCGATATATGCCCAGAACTGACCAAACTCCAGGACCGAACGCGCCGCGGTCGACCCTGCCGCCTCCCTCCCCAGCCGCAGTTGGCCGGACCTACACCGCGGCCGGTATATTCACCACGCGATGAATTCCGCCATCGCGATCGAGGGGCTGAACGTCTCGCGCGGCGGCAACCCGGTCCTGCGCGGCCTGTCGGCCGAGGTCCCGACCGGTCAGGTCGCGGGGCTGCTCGGGCCGAGCGGGTGTGGCAAGACCACGCTCATGCGGGCGGTGGTCGGGGTCCAGAAGGTCGCCGGCGGCGCGGTCACGGTGCTCGGGCTGCCCGCGGGCGCGCCGGCGCTGCGACCGCGGGTCGCCTACGTCACGCAGGCGCCGTCGGTCTACGCCGACCTCACGATCAACGAGAACCTGCGCTATTTCGCGCGCGTCCTCGACGCGCCCGCCGAGCGGGTCGACGAGGTCCTCGCCGCGGTCGATCTGGCGCGCTCCGGCGGCCGCCTCGTCGGCACGCTGTCCGGCGGCCAGCGCTCGCGCGTGTCGCTCGCCGTCGCGCTGCTCAACGGCCCCGAGGTGCTCGTGCTCGACGAGCCGACCGTGGGGCTCGACCCGGTGCTGCGGCGCGACCTGTGGGCGCTGTTCCACCGCCTCGCCGACGACGGCGCCACCCTGCTCGTGTCCAGCCACGTCATGGACGAGGCCTCCCGCTGCGACTTGCTGCTGCTCATGCGCGAGGGCGAGCTGGTCGCGCGGACCACGCCGGACGAGCTGCGCGAGCGCACCGGCGAGCGGGAGATGGAGGCCGCGTTCCTGCGGCTGATCGAGGAGCGCAGCCGGTGAGCGCGCGCATCACCGCGGCGACGACGCTGCGGGTCCTGCAGCAGATCCGCCACGACCCGCGGACGATCGCGCTGCTGCTCGTCGTCCCGGGCGCGCTGCTGTGGCTGCTGCACGAGCTGCTCGGCGACCCCGCGTTCGACCGGCTCGGCGCGCCGATGCTCGGGATCTTCCCGTTCATCTCGATGTTCCTCGTGACGTCGATCGCGATGCTGCGCGAGCGCACGTCGGGCACGCTCGAGCGGCTGATGTCGATGCCGCTCGCGAAGATCGACCTGCTCGCGGGCTACGGGATCGCGTTCGCGCTGCTGGCGGCGATCCAGGGCCTCGTGACCTCCGCCGTGGCGTTCGCGTTCCTGGGCCTCGACTCGGCGGGCGCGCCCGGCCTGATCGTGCTGCTCGCGGTGATCGACGCGGTGCTCGGATCGTCGCTCGGCCTGCTCGCCAGCGCGTTCGCGGCGACCGAGTTCCAGGCCGTCCAGTTCATGCCCGCGTTCGTGTTGCCGCAGATCCTGCTGTGCGGGCTGCTGATCCCGCGCGAGCAGATGTCCGACTGGCTGGATGCGGTGGCGTCGGTCCTGCCGCTCACGTTCGCGTTCGACGCGCTCGACGCCGTGTCGGTCGACGGCGCCGACCTCGCCGGCGTGGCCGACGAGATCGCCGTGCTGGCGGGGATGATCGCGGTGGCGATCGCGCTCGCCGCGCTCACGCTGCGGCGACGGACAGCCTAGAGCGCACGGCGCGGGCGATCGCGCCCGGGCTCGGCATGAACGCGTCCTCGAGCGTCGGGCTGTAGGGGATGGGCGTCTCGTCGGTCGCGAGGATCCAGGCGTCGTCGAGGTCGTGGAGCCCTTCCTGCGCCACGGCGCCGAGCAGCCCGGCGGCCCAGCCGCCCGTGCGCGGCCCCTCCTCGACCGCCAGCAGCCGGTTCGTGCGGGCGACCGATTCGAGCACCGTGCCGACGTCGAGCGGGCGCAGCGTGCGCAGGTCGACCACCTCGACGTCGATCTCGCCGGCCAGCTCCTCGGCCGCGGCGAGCGCGTCCGGCACGCCCTTGGAGATCGCGACGACGGTGAGGTCGCTGCCCGCCCGCGCCACCCGCGCGCGCCCGAGCGGGATGACCTCCTCCTCCGGGTCGGGACCCTTCACCGAGTACAGGCGCTTGTGCTCGAGGAACAGCACCGGGTTGTCGTCGCGGATCGCGGCCTTGAGCAGCCCCTTCGCCTCGGCCGGCGAGCTCGGCGCGACGATCTTCAGGCCGGGGATCCCCTGGAACCACGTGCCGTGCATCTGCGAGTGGATCGCCCCGAACCGCCCTCCCCCGCCGACCGCGCCGCGCACCACCAGCGGCACCGTCCCCTGCTCGTTGGAGATGTACCAGAACTTCGCGGCCTGATTGACGAGCGAGTCCATCGGCAGCGCCATGAAGTCGCCGAACATGATCTCGACGATCGGGCGCAGACCGGTGACGGCCGCCCCGTAGGCGGCGCTCGACAGCGCGAGCTCGGAGATCGGCGTGTCGAACACCCGCTCGTCGCCGAAGCGCTCGTGCAGGCCCTTCGTGACCGCGAAGACGCCGCCGGCCGCGGCCACGTCCTCGCCGAAGAACACCACCGCCGGATCGCGCTCGATCTCCTCGGCGATGGCGTCGCGGATGGCGTCGCGGAACTCGATCATGCGGCGAACTCCGTCGCGCGGTCGGTCTCCGGGTCGGGATACGGGCCGGCCAGCGCGTCCTCGACGGCGCGGTCCATCGTCTCGCGCGCCTCGCGCTCGACGGCCTCGACGTCCTCCTCCGACGCGCCGAGCGCGATCAGCCGGTCGCGCGTGAGCGTGAGCGGATCGCGGGCGAGCCAGCGCTCGACCTCCTCCTTCGGCCGGTAGGTCGCCGGATCGGACTTCGAGTGCCCGTAGTGGCGGTACGTCTGGCATTCGAGCAGCGTCGGCCGGTGCTCACCGCGGGCACGGCCCACCGCCGCGCGCGCCGCCTCCTCCACCGCCCACAGGTCGTTGCCGTCCACCAGCGCGGACTCCATCCCGTACGCCGCCGCGCGCGCGGCGATGTCGCGGCCGCCGGTGACCTTCTGCATCGGCGTGAACTCGCCGTAGAAGTTGTTCTCGCAGACGAAGATCGCCGGCAGCTCGTGCACGACGGCGAAGTTGAGGCACTCGTGGAAGTACGCCTGGTTCGTCGCGCCGTCGCCGAACAGCGCGACCGCGACGCGACCCTGGCGCTTGGCGGTCAGCGCTGCGCCCGTGGCCGCGCCGATGCTGCCACCGACGATGCCGTAGCAGCCGACCAGGCCGTGCTCGAGGTCGATCACGTTCATCGAGCCGGCACGGCCGCCGCAGACGCCGTTGGCCCGGCCGAGCATCTCGGCGGCGAGCGCGGCCGGATCGGTGCCCTTGGCGAGCGCGTGGCCGTGGCCGCGGTACGTGCCGGCCATGTAGTCGTCGGGCTCGAGCGCGAGGCAGACGCCGACCGGCACGGCCTCCTGTCCGGCGGCGAGGTGCGTCGTGCCGTGCACCTCGCCCTTGAGGAACAGGCGCTGCATCTCGTTCTCGAAGTGGCGGATCAGCAGCATCCGCCCGTACGCGTCCAGCCAGCGGCGGTCGATGGACGTCGCCGCTTGCGCGGCCTCGATGTCGCTGCTCACCCTGCTCCCTTCCATGTCCTGAGCCAGTGTTGCTGACCGAGCGTGTACGCGGTCGCGTAGCCGAGCTCGACGAGCTCGGGATCGCTGAAATGCTGATGCAGGCGGTCCCACGGTGCGTCGCCGTCGTACTCGATCGCCTCGGCCCAGTCGAGCGCCGCGCGCTCGCGCTCGTCGGCCGGCTCGACGTCCTCGCCCGCCAGCGCGCGCGCCACGAGCTCCTTCAGCGAGCGCTCGACGATCCCGTTCTCGAGCACGGTCTCGACCGTGAGCCGGTGGGCGGCCAGCGCGTCGGGGACGCGGCCGCGGATGTCGTCGCCGCCGGTCATGGCGCGAGCCCCGCGCGCGTCAGGTTGAGCACCTCGCCGTGGCCGATCCCGAGCGTCTTGATCCAGCGCTGCTGCCCGTACGTGAGCGCCACGAACGAACCGAGCTCGACGATCTCCTCCTCGCTGAAGTGCCGGCGCAGCTCCGCCCACACGGCCTCGTCCGCACCCTCCGGGTTCCAGACGAGCATGCTCGTGTACCGCAGCGCCGCCTTCTGGCGGTCGTCGAACCGATCCGACTTCTCGAACTCGAGAAGTTCGTCGTAGTCCGCCTCGACAAGCCCCTGCTCTCCACCCGGGAGAGACCGTTGGGACCCTCAGTAGTGGCACTCGATCGTCTTGGAGACGTAGACGCGGCACAGCTCCTTGACCGGGTGCTCGAGGACGCCGTTGCGGAAGATCTTGTCCCAGCTGTTGGAGAACGCGTGCAGGACGGCCGGGACGTGGGCGCGGATCGCCTGGCTCTCGGGCCGCGGCGTGCCGTGCTGGGCGGCGTGCTGGAGGTAGCCCTTGAGCACCGGGTCCTCGAGCGTCTGGACGGGGAAGTACGGGATGTTCGGCATCTCAGCCTCCTGCGGGTGCGGGCTCGCGGACCTCGAGGCCCTCGTCGATGTCTGCGTTCTCGGACACGAGCTCGAGCCCGGCCGCGCGGGCCTGCTGCTCGAGCAGCGCCGCGAAGTCCTCGTCGGTGTGTCCGGAGCCGATCAGCGCCTGGACGGTCTGCTGTGCGGCGGCGGCGACCGGCATCGGCACGTCGAGCTCGCGCGCGGCCTGCATGCCGAGGTCGAAGTCCTTGCGCAGCAGCAGCGGCGTGAACGTCGGCGTGAAGTCGAGGTTCACGTAGGCGGGCGTCTTGTAGCGGGTGAACATCGATCCCATGACGCTGCCGTTGAGGAACTCGAGGAAGTCGTTGCGCGACATCCCGCCCTTCTCGGCCAGCACGACGATCTCCGCCATGCACTGTGCGACGACGCCGAGCATCAGGTTGTGGCAGATCTTCGCCAGCCGCGCGCGCTCGCCGTCGCCGACGTAGGTGACGCCGGCGCCGAGCAGCGCCAGCAGCGGCTCGACCTCGTCGTAGGCCTCGCGCGGGCCGGACACGACGAGCGTGACCCGGCCGGCCTTGACGACCTTGGGGTTGCCGCTGACCGGCGCGGCCAGCAGCGCGGTCCCGCGCCGTGCGGCCTCGTCCCGGACCTCGGCGGACGCCTCCGGCGACACCGTCGTCAGGTCGACGATCACCGACGGCCGGCCGCCGGCGAGGATGCCGTCGGCGCCGAGCACGACCTCCTTGAAGTCGGCGGGGCCGGCGACCATCGTGAACACGACGTCGCGGTCGGCGAGCTGCGCCGGCGAGTCGACCACGGTGGCCCCCGCTTCGGCGAGCGATTCGGCCTTGGAGCGCGTGCGGTTCCACACCGCGACGTCGTGCCCGGCGGCCAGGAGCCGCGCGGCGAGCGCGTGGCCCATGCGGCCGGCCCCAACCCAGCCGAGTCGCCTGCCGTTGTCCTTGCTCATTCCGACTCCCGAGGTTGCAATCGTTTGCAGAAGTCTAACGGCTGGCGCGTGATCTCCGCAAGCCGCGTTGCGGCGGCCGGAACGTCAACTGCGCAGGTAGGGAGGCGTGGAGCGGCAACGCGCCACTGGGGTTGCGCATGCATCGTATGCGTGCACAAACCGCCCCACGCGAAACCGGTGCATCGGCGTCGCCTCCCCCAATGCCGCAGTTCGATGGCGCGGCGGCGCGGTCGCGCGGTCGCGCCGCGGTGGCGCGGTCGCGCGGTGGCGAGCCGCGCGGCGGCAAGCCGCGCGGTG
>DASSUW010000243.1:0-8838 GCA_035706585.1 Solirubrobacteraceae bacterium
GCCCACAGCGAAGATAGCCGTCTGTTCCGCCCCGGACAAACGTGGTCCAGCCGTGCCGCCCGCATTCACGAACGACCACGTCCGGCTTGTCCGGACCGCGGACGTAGCGAGCCGGCTGGGTCCGCAGCCCGTACTTCGCGAGCCAGTGCCGCACGGCGGACGGACTCAGGTCGACCTCCGCGGCGATCTGCCGGATGGACAGCCCGGCCTGCACCAGTGCCTCGAGCTCGGCGCGGGCGATGCCGCCGCGGGCGGCGTGCTTGCGCGCGTGCTTGGAGGCCAGGCCGTGCTTGTTGACCCAGTAGGCGACCGTGGAGGCGCTGCGGCCGGCCTCGCGGGCGATCGACTCGATCGAGCGCCCCTCCTCTAATCGCGATGCCAGCCACGCCGCCTCCATGGCACGAACACTAGTTCGTGGTCCGGACGGAAACGGTGTTTCAGCTCAGGCGATGGCGGATGGCGTCAAGGACCTGCTGGCGCTCGGCGGCGAGGTCACGGATGCGCTCGTGGCCCTCGGTGCGGGCGGTGGCGATTTGGCGGTCGAGGTTGTGCAGGTCGAGCTGCAGAGCCTCGAGCTCGAGCTTCGCGGGCGTCGCCTCGAGCTGGCCCGCGCGGATGACGAGCTCGGCCACGAGCCGGGCCAGCGGCTCGTCGCCCGCGGGCAGCTCGCCGGCCGGTGAGCGCAGGCGGCCGCGCAGGTACGCGGCGGCGCGCCGGGTCTCGGGCGCGGAGAACAGCTCGTCGAGGTCGGCGGCCGCCAGGCGCTCCTCGCCCTCGTCCGGAAGCGCCAGGCAGTACGCCAGGAAGGCCCGTTCGCTCTGCTCGCGGCGGTCGAGAACCGCTCGCGCGCCGTTGCTCTCGCGCGGTGGCCGTGGGCCGCTGGCAAGCGGGCGCCGTGCTCCCGCGAGGGCCGAGGCCACGAGGTTCTCGGTGAGCCCGAGCCGCCCGGCCACGAGCTGCACGAGCTCCTCGCGCAGCACGCTCGGCGGCAGCGCGCGAATCGCCTCGGCCGCGCGCTCGAGCGCCCGATCGCGGCCCTCGGTCGTCGCGAGGTTCTGACCGTCGAGCGCGCGCTGGACCTGCCAGCGAGCCAGCGGGACGGCGCGCTCCAGCAGCGCCTGCATCGCGGCCGCGCCGTCCGCCTGCACCACGTCGGCCGGGTCGCGGCCGGCCGGGAGATCGACGATCTTGAACTCGACGGAACGGCCGGGACGCGAGCGGTTGACCTGGGTCAGGGCATCGATGCTGCGCTGGACCGCCTCCTGGCCGGCGGTGTCCGGGTCCTGGCAGAACAGCGCCGTCGGGGCCAGCTTGGCCAGCATCGTCACCTGCCGCTCCGTGAGCGCCGTGCCCATCGAGCCGACGACCTCCTCCACGCCCGCCTGCCGCAGCGCCACCGCGTCCGTGTAGCCCTCCACGAGCACGACGCGACCCGAGCGGGCGGCGGCGGCGCGCGCGAGGTCGAGCCCGTAGAGCACGCCGTTCTTGTGGAAGACCTCGTTGTCGGACGAGTTCAGGTACTTCGGCCGGTCGTCGGGGCGGATCGCCCGTGCGCCGAAGCCGAGCACGCGCCCGCGCTCGTCGCACAGCGGGAACATGATCCGGCCGCGGAAGCGGTCGATCACGCCGCGCCCGTCGCGCCGCTGCGAGGCGAGCCCGCAGGCCAGCAGCTCGGCCTCGCTGTAGCCGGCGCGCGCCCCCAGGCCGACAACCCGGTCGAACGCGCCCGGCGAGAACCCCACGCGGAACTCGCGCAGCGCCGCCTCCTCCAGGCCGCGCGACGCCAGATACGAGCGCGCGGCCGACGCCTCGCCGCTCTCCCACAGCACGCGCACGTAGTAGGCGGCCGTGCGCTCGAGCAGCGCGCGCAACCGGTCCCCGCGCTCGCGCCGCGCCGCGGTCGCGGGATCCTCCTCCTCGCGCTCGAGCTGCACCCCGTAGCGATCGGCCAGCGTCTCCAGCGCGCCCGCGAAGTCGAGCCCCTCCGTCTCCATCACGAACGAGAAGACGTCGCCGCCCGCGCCGCAGCCGAAGCAGTGGTAGAGCTTCTCGACCGGATCGATGCCGAACGACGGCGTGCGCTCGTCGTGGAACGGGCACAGCCCCTGCAGCCGGCGCGCGCCCGAGCGCTTGAGCTCCGTCCGGGCGCCGACGAGCTCCTCGAAGTCGACCGCGTCGCGGACCCGCTCGCGGGAGTCCTGCGTGTAACGGGCCACGAGCTCAGACCGCCAGGCCCTGCGGCACGAACCGCTCCGTCCAGGCCCGGATCGCGTAGCGATCGGTCATCCCCGCCAGCCAGTCGATCACCCGGTCGGCGAGCGGATCCGCGCTCGGCGGCAGCGCCTCGGGATGGTCGCAGTACCACTCGAACAGCCCGCGCAGCACCCGCTCGATCTTCGCGTGCTCGGCGCGCGCCAACGGCCCGAGGTAGACGTTCTCGAACATGAAGGTGCGCAGGCGCACCATCGCGCCGCCGACCTCGTCTCCCTGCACGATGTCTCCCGCCCGCTCGGAGTGCTCCACGAGATCGTGCACCAGCCGGTCGATCCGCGCGGAGCCGGTGTCCCCCAGGATCGCGATCTCCTCGGCCGGGAGCGCCGACGCCGCCAGCACGCCCGCCCGCACCGCGTCGTCGATGTCGTGGTTGATGTACGCGATCCGGTCGACCAGCCGGACGATCTTGCCCTCCAGCGTCGCCGGCTCGCCCGCGCCGCTCGAGTGGCGCAGGATGCCGTCGCGGACCGCGGCGGTGAGATTGAGCTCCTCGACGACCCGCAGCGAATGCTCGTTGTGGCGGAAGCCGCGGCCGAAGCGCTCGCGGCCACAGCGGTCCAGCACGTGCTCGCCGATGTGCCCGAACGGCGGGTGCCCGACGTCGTGGCCCAGGCCGATCGCCTCGACGAGATCCTCGTTCAGCCGCAGCGCGCGGGCGACCGTCCGCGAGATCTGCGTCGCCTCCAGCGTGTGCGTCAGCCGCGTCCGGTAGTGGTCGCCCTCCGGCGCGACGAACACCTGCGTCTTGTGCTTGAGCCGCCGGAACGCCTTCGAGTGGACGATCCGGTCGCGGTCGCGCTGGAACGGCGTCCGCAGCCGGCAGTCCTCCTCCGGGCGCGCGCGCCGGGCCGGATACGAGCGCGCGGCCAGCGGCGACAGATACGCCTCCTCGAACGCCTGGATCCGCGCCGCGTAGTCGTCTGCGACCAGCACGCCATCCATTCTGACCGCCCCGGCGGCCGGCGCGCTCAACCGTTACGAAGAATGTGCAATTTGCGCCTGTGCGGCGGCCACGCGGGCGATCGGCACCCGGAACGGCGAGCACGAGACGTAGTCCAGTCCCGCCATGTGGAAGAAGTCGATCGACTCGGGATCGCCGCCGTGCTCACCGCAGATGCCGAGCTTGAGCTCCGGGTGCGCCTCGCGCCCGACCCAGGCGGCGAGCCGGACCAGCCACCCCACTCCGGGCTTGTCGATCGTCTCGAACGGGCTGCGGTCGATGATCTTGCGCTCCATGTAGGCCGGCACGAACTTGGACTCGACGTCGTCGCGCGAGAACCCCAGCGCCGTCTGCGTCAGGTCGTTGGTGCCGAACGAGAAGAAGTCGGCGTGCTTGGCGATCAGGTTCGCGATGAAGCACGCGCGCGGGAGCTCGATCATCGTTCCGACCGTGTAGTCGTCGCGCTCGGTCAGACCGTGCTCGCCGGCGATCCGGACGACCAGCTCGCGCAGGATCTCGAGCTCATGCTCGTAGTCGATCAGCGGGATCATGATCTCGACCAGCGGCGCCTCGTCCATGTTCGCGATCGCGCGCACGATCGCCTCGACCTGCATCTCGTAGATCTCGGGATAGAGGATCCCCAGCCGGCACCCGCGCGTGCCGAGCATCGGGTTCTCCTCGTGGATCTCCTCCACGCGCGCGAGCTCGCGCTCCAGGCGAGGCAGGTCGTCGTCCACCTCGATCCGCGCCCGCTCGACCTGCGCCCGCAGGTCCGGCAGGTTCTTGAGGAACTCGTGCAGCGGCGGGTCGAGCAGCCGGATCGTCACCGGCAGCCCCCGCATCGCCTCGAACAGCCCCTCGAAGTCCTCCTGCTGGAACGGCAGCAGCTCCGTGAGCGCCGCGCGCCGCCCCTCCTCGTCGTCGGCCATGATCATCGCGCGCATCTTCGGCTGGCGGTCCTCGGCCATGAACATGTGCTCGGTCCGGCACAGGCCGATCCCCTCGGCGCCGAGCTCGCGGGCACGCGCCGCGTCCTGCGGCGTGTCGGCGTTCGCGCGCACGCCGAGCCGGCGCACTTCGTCGGCCCACTCGAGCACGCGCTCGAAGTACTCGTTGACCTCGGGATCCACCAGCGGCACGTCCTCGAGCGTCACGCAGCCCTTGGTGCCGTCGATGGCGATCATGTCGCCCTCTTCGATCTTCGTGCCGTCGACCGTGATCGTCCTGGCCTTGAGGTCGATCGCCAGCGCGCTCGCGCCGACGACCGCGGGCCGGCCCATCCCGCGGGCGACGAGCGCCGCGTGCGACGCCTTGCCGCCCTCGCTCGTCAGGATGCCGCGCGCCGCGTGAAAGCCGGCGACGTCGTCGGCCTCGGTGAACGGCCGGACGAGGATCACGTCGCGCCCCTCGTTGCCGGCCGCGACCGCGTCCGCGGCCGTGAACACCACCTCGCCCTTGGCGGCGCCGGGCGAGGCGTTGACGCCGCTGGCCAGCACCTCGAACTCGGCCTTGGGGTCGAACGTCGGGTGCAGCAGGGCGTCGAGCGCCCCGGCGTCGATCGTCGCGAGCGCCTCCTCCTTGGTCAGAAGCTCCTCGTCGACGGCGTCGCACGCGAACCGCACGGCGGCCTGCGCCGGCCGCTTGGCGTTGCGGGTCTGCAGCATGAACAGCTGCCCGTCCTGCACCGTGAACTCGATGTCCTGCATGTCCTTGTAGTGCTTCTCGAGCGTGCGCAGGATCTCCATCAGCTGCTCGTGCGCCGCCGGCATCACGTCCTTCATCTCGGCGATGTCGCGCGTGTTGCGCACGCCGCTCACGACGTCCTCGCCCTGGGCGTTGACGAGGAAGTCGCCCGACGGCTCGGGCGCGCCGGTCACCTCGTCGCGGCTGAACGCGACCCCGGTGGCCGACTCATCGCCGGTGTTGCCGAACACCATCTGCTGGACGTTGACCGCCGTGCCCCAGTCGTCGGGGATGCGGTTCAGCCGCCGGTACTGGACGGCGCGCTCGCCGGTCCACGAGTCGAACACCGCGCGGATCGCCTGCTCGAGCTGCTCCCGCGGGTCCTGCGGGAACTCGTAGAGCTCCTTGAACTTCGCGGTGAGCTCCTTCAGCGCGGCGACGTCGAGCTCGGTGTCGTCCTTGACGCCGCGTGACGTCTTGACCTCCTTGATCGCGTCCTCGAACTGCTCGCCGGGGATGCCGCGCGAGACGTTGCCGAACATCTGCAGGAAGCGCCGGTAGGAGTCCCAGGCAAAGCGCTCGTTGTCGGTCGCGCGGGCGAGACCCTCGACGGACGTGTCGTTGAGGCCGAGGTTGAGGACCGTGTCGAGCATCCCCGGCATCGACTCGCGAGCGCCGGACCGGACGGAGACCAGCAGCGGGTCCTCGTCGTCGCCGAGTCGCTTGCCGGCGCGCTCCTGCAGGCGCTCGAGCGCCGCGGCGACCTGCTCGGCCATGCCCTCGGGCTCCTCCTGACCGGCGTTCATGTAGGCGACGCACGCCTCGGTCGTGATCGTGAAGCCCGCCGGGACGCGATCCTCGCCCAGCACTCGGGTCATCTCAGCGACGTTGGCGCCCTTGCCGCCGAGGAGATCGCGCATGTCCTTCGAGCCCTCGGAGAAGTCGTAGACCCACTGCTCCATGCGCGCGATCCTACCCTCGCCCCAGCGGCCTCAGCCGCACATGCCCGTGGTGCTCGAGCGTCTCCAGGATCGCGCGCTCGGCCTGCGCCAGCGCGCGCGGCGCGGCCCCGGGCGCCTCGGCGAGCGGCTTGCCCAGCGCGGTCACGAGGAACTCGTGCGCGTCCTCGTCGAGCGGGAACGCGCTGGCCTCGCACGCCGAGCAGACGACGCCGCCGGCGGCGCCGCTGAAGCCCACCAGGTGCTCCTGCTCGCCGCACGACGCGCAGGCGCCGAGGTGCGGCGCGAAGCCGGCGGCGAGCAGCAGCTTGAGGCGGAACGCGAGCGCGTTGGCGCGGTCGGCGCGCGCCGGGTCGCCGTCCAGCAGCGCGAGCTGGTTGGCGAGCAGGTGGTAGACGCCGGCGTGCGGGTCGCCGTCGTCGAACACGCGCGCCACCGCCTCGCAGGCGCGGGCGGCGCTGTCGAGCGCGCGGCCGTCCTCGCGCAGCCGAGGATGAGCGGCCACGGTCTCGGCGCTCGTGACGGTCAGCAGCTCGCTCTTGCCTTCGTAGAGCACGAGGTTGAGCCGGAAGAACGGCTCCAGCCGGCCGCCGAACCGCGACTTGGTCTTGCGCACGCCCTTGGCGATCGCGCTCACTCGACCGCGATCCGGGGTATAGAGATGCAGGATCCGGTCGGCCTCGCCGTAGCGCAGGCTGCGCAGGACGATCGCTTCGGTCTTTACCGAGCCAGGCACGCTATATTTTGTGAAGTCTTGAGCAGGGTCACGATCTACACGACGGAGCCGTGTGGGTTCTGCCGCGTGGCGAAGTCTCTACTCGCCAAGCGCAACGTCCCCTTCACCGAGGTCAACCTCGCGAAGGACCCGTCGGGGCGCGCGGAGCTCGTGCGGATAACCGGGATGATGACGTTCCCCCAGGTCGTCATCGACGACGAGCCGATCGGCGGCTATCAGGAGCTCGTCCAGGCCGACCGGGCGGGACGGCTGTCGGCGCTGGCCGAGGCCGCGGCGTAACGCAGTCCGACGCGCTCCGGCGGGCCGGTCAGGGGCCGTACGTCCGGATGCGCGCGCCGCGCGGCTTGGGCTGGCATCTCTCGCACACGTACGTGCCGCGACCGGCGGCGCGCAGCTTGCGGACGGCGCCGCCGCAGCGCGGGCACGGCTCCCCCTCGCGCAGGTGCACGAGAAACTGGTCCTGGAACGTCCCCTGGACGCCGTAGGGATCGCGGAAGTCGTCGATGCTCGCGCCCTTGGCGGCGATGCCGGCGCTGAGCGAGGCGATGACCCCGTCGCGGAGCGCCGCGACCTGCGCCTTCGACAGCCGGTTGGCCGGGCGCAGCGGGTGGATCCCGGCCCGGAACAGCGCCTCGTCGGCGTAGATGTTCCCGACGCCGGCGATCCGCTTCTGGTCGAGCAGGAATGCCTTCACCGGCGCGCGCGATGTCCGCGCCAGCGCGTGCAGGTGCGTGGTCGTGAACTCCTCGTCGAACGGCTCCAGACCCAGCCGGGCGGCGAAGAACGTGTCCAGAGCGTCCTCGCCGAGCGCCAGCTCACCGGTGCCGAAGCGCCGCGGGTCGGTGTACGCGAGGTCGTGGTCGTCGAGCCGGAACCACACGCGCGTATACGGCGGCGCGCCCTCGGGATCGAGCAGCAGCGTGCCGGTCATGCGCAGGTGCTGGAGCAGGAAGGCCTCGCCCTCGAGCTCCCACACGAGGTACTTGCCGCGCCGCCCGAGCCGCTCGATCGCGCGCCCTTCGAGCGCCGCGCTCAGCTCGGCGCCCGCGAGCGGGCGCGACCAGCGCTCGTCGAGGATCTCGAGCCGCCGCAGCGTCCGGCGCTCGACGTGCGGCGCGAGGTGGCGGCGAATCGTCTCGACCTCGGGGAGCTCTGGCATGTGTGACGTCGCCGCGGGTCGCCGTGGGGTTCCGGCGACCGCGGGGCGCAGCTCATTCTAGGTCAGCGAGGCCGACACCCAGCTCGCGTCGCAGCGCCCGCTCGGCGAGCTTGGGTCCCGGCGGGCCGCGGAGGTCGGGGGCGTTGAAGGCGTCGAACAGCGCGAGGAGCTTGCCCGCGCCGAAGCGGTCCACGATCGCGAAGGCGGCCGCGGAGCTCGCGGCGTAGGCGCGTGCCTGCGCCGGACCGCTGAGCTTGGCGATCGCCGCCGGCCGCGACAGCGGCGCGAGGTGGGCGTCCGGCGGCGGCGGCCGTCGATCGCCGGAGACGTACATCGCGACGCCCTCGACGAGCCAGGCGGGCGTCCGCCCCGAGGTCGATCCCGCGAGCGCAGCGTGCGTGAGCTCGTGCGCGATCGTGCGTCGCTGCCCCTCGGCGCCGAGCCGCGCGAATGCGCTGTAGACGACGAGCAGCCGCAGCGAAACGACCGAGCTGACGGCGCGCGCCGGGCCGCGCTCGTTGATCGTGGCGTCCGAGATCGCCGCCAGCGACCTCAGGCCGCGGATCTGGCTGGTCAGCGCGCGTGCCTGGCCCGGGTCGGCCGCCGCGATCACGAGATAGCGCCGCCGCAGCCGGCCGAGCGGCAGCCGCGAGCGCATCGCCCGGTAGCCGCTCTCCAGCGCCGCGGCCAGGTCCCCGGCCGCCGCGCCGCGCGGCGCCAGCACCACGAAGTGCCGCGTCCGCCGCACCGCGAACCGGCCGACCTCCCACGGCGGCCGGCCGCGCGCGCCGCGCACGGTCGCCACCTGCCAGCTTCCGCCGCTGTTCACGAACTCCATCCGGCGCGTGCTCTGGAACGTCCCGCGCACGCCGGTGATCCCGTAGCGCATCGTCACCTCGGCCCGCGCGCGCCGGCCGTGCACGGCGATCGACCCGGCGTCGAAGTCGACGTCGCGCAGCGGCAGGGCGGCCGCGGCGGCGATCGCGGCCCGGTCGGCGCGCCGCTGGGCCCGGGCCGCGGTCATGACGAACGCCCGGCGGTCACCCTCTCCGAGCGCCTCGGCGCGGTCGCGCAGCACGTCCTCGAT
>DASSUW010000244.1:0-6232 GCA_035706585.1 Solirubrobacteraceae bacterium
CGCGGTCGGCGCTCGCCCCGGAGGGGCGGCCGCGGGTGGGCGCGCGCCCGACGGCGCTGCCGGACGCGCCGAAGGTGCTGCCGGCTCCGCCGGTGCGGCCGCGGCCCGCGCCGCAGCGGCTCTCGTACAGCTCGCTGGGCGCGTACGGGCGTTGCGGCTATCGCTTCTACCTCCAGCGGCTGCTCCGGCTGCCGGCGGTCCAGCCGCCGCCGCGGCCCGACGCCGAGGCCACGCCTGCGCTCGCCCCCACCACGCGCGGGTCGATCGTCCACGCGCTGCTGGAGGAACTCGACTTCGCGCACCCCGCCGCGCCCACGGCCGACGCGGTGCGGGCGGTGGCCGGGCAGTGGGACGTCGAGCTCTCGAACGACGAGGTTCAGGACATCCGCGACCTCGTGACCGCGTTCGCCGCCTCACCGCTCTGCGCCCGGCTGGCGGCCGCCCGTCGCACCCGCCGCGAGGCGCCGTTCGCGTTCGGCCTCGAGCCCGGCGGCGGTGGCCCGCTCGTCACCGGCTTCCTCGACGCCGCGGCGATCGAGCCCGACGGCGGCATCCTGATCGTCGACTACAAGTCCGACCACCTCGAGGCCGACCCCGCCGACGTGGTCGAGCGCGACTACGCGACCCAGCGGGTCGTGTACGCGCTGGCGGCGCTGCGCGACGGCGCGCCCCGGGCCGAGGTGGCGTACTGCTTCCTCGAGCGCCCGGCCGAGCCGGTCACGCGAGCGTTCACGGCTTCGGACATCCCGGCGCTCGAGGAGCACGTCACGGGTCTCGCCCGAGGCATGATCGCCGGCGAGTACCCGGTGGCGGACGTACCGCATCGCGAACTGTGCGGGGATTGCCCGGGCCGGGCGGCACTGTGTTCGTGGGGGGAGGAGATGACGTTGCGCGAGCCGGCCCCGGCCAACCGCAACGGCTCGCTGTGAACCGCGGCGCGGAGGGGTGGCTTACGAAAGTGAACCTCTGGTTCACAAACGTCGTCCACCCGGGTGCGAGGCGCGGCCGATCCCGCCTCCTCAGCCGCAGATGACGTTCGCCGGCGGAGACCGAGCTACGAGTCCTCGAACAACCGCACCGCCGACTCCCGATCGGGCACGCGGAGCTTGCGCAGCACCGCCGCGACATGGCTTCGCACGGTCGCCGGCGACACGTACAGCCGGCGCGCGATCTCGCCCGTGGCGAGACCCTGGCGCAGGTACTCGAGGACCTGCCACTCGCGGCTCGTGAGCTGGGCCGCGTTCGGCCCCAGCAGCGCCCGCCGGCGGGGAGCGCTGTCGCGGAACTCCTCGACCAGGCGGGCGACCAGCTCGGGCGGCAGCGCGACACGGCCGTCCAGGACGCCCGCCAGCTCGTCGCCGATCGACTCGAACGGCATGTCCTTGAGCAGGTAGCCCGACGCGCCCGCGCGCAGCGCGGCGAACAGGTCCTCGTCGGTGCGGGAGATCGTGAGCATCACCGCCCGCGTTCCCGGCAACCGCGCCGTGATCTCCCAGGCGGCCGCGGCGCCGCCGCCGGGCATCCGCATGTCGAGCAGCGCAACGTCCGGGCGCTCGCGCACCGCCGCCTGCACCGCGTCGGACGCGTCGCCGGCCACGGCGACGACCGTGAACCGCGGATCGGCGTCGACGGCGGCACGGATGTCCTCGCGTGTGGGCCCGTGGTCGTCGGCCACGAGCACCCGCGCGCGGGCGGTCATCGCAGCTCCACTGCCACCTCGGTACCGGCTCCGGGATCCGACCGGACACTCAGCTCGGCCCCCACCAGCGCGGCGCGCTCGCGCATGCCGCCGAGCCCGAACCCGGGCGCGCAGGCCGCCGGATCGAACCCGGCGCCGTCATCGGTCACCCGCAGGCGCAGCGGATCGGCCGACAGCTCGACGCGCACGCCCGTCGCGCCCCCGTGACGCGCGTTGCTGACCGCCTCGCCGAGGATCCGCGAGAGCGCTTCGCTCACCTCCGGGGAGGCGGACGCGGCGCCGGCGTCGGCGGCGAACGTCACCGCGAGGCCCGTGCGCGCCGCGATCACGGCCGCCTGGCGGGCGAGCACGCGGTCGAGTGGCTCATCGGGCGCCTGCGCCAGATGCTCGATCGCCCACCGGGAGTCCAGCAGCGCGCGCTCGGCGGCGACGACGATGTCGGCCGCGTCCGGTTGCCCCGTGAGCCGCGCCGCCCGGCGCTGGATGAACGCGAGCTCCTGGGCCACGCCGTCGTGCAGGTCGCGCGCGATCCGGCGCCGCTCGCGCTCGGTCGCCCGCGCCGCCACCTCGCCCGCCACCTCGACGACGGCCGCCCACAGCAGCACGACGCAGAACAGCAGCCGCAGCACGTCGCCGAGATGGACCCAGTCGTGCGCCACCGGCGGCAGCAGCGTGTAATTGATCTTGGCGAACGCGATCAGCAGCACGGCGAGCCCGAGTCGCCGCGCGAACGCGTCGCCCGACCGCGCGCCACGGCTCGTGAGACCGATCGCTGCGAGCGCGAACGCGACGGCCGTCGCCAGCTCGAACGCCAGCGCGGCGACCGGCCAGCCGAGCAGCGGCCCGACCTCCGACGGCGCCCGCGCGGCGCCGCGCTGGGCGAGGGCGAGCGCGACGGGCCCCGCCGCCACCGCGAGCGCGAGAACCGTCATCGCGACGGTCCCGAGGACCGCGGACCGGGCGCGGCCCGGACAGCGCGCGGGAGCGAACGCGCCGACTGCCAGCAGCATCGCGCCGACGAGCCCGCCCGTGATCGCGATCTCGGTCCGCGGCCCGACGCCCGGCGCGACCGCGAGCAGCGTGGTCAGGACCGCGCTCTTCGACGCGATGACCGCCAGGCCGGCGGCGATCGCGAGCCGGTCGAGCCGCGGCCCGTCGCGCCAGCCGCGCACGACGATCGCGGTCGCCAGCAGCCCGATCACCGCCACCGCGGTGTCGAGCGCGACCCGCAACGAGGGCGCCGGATAGGCGAACTGCGCCGGGTGCAGTACCGGCACCGCGAGCGTTGCCAGCAGCGCCGCGCTCCCGAGAACCGCGAACGGCAGCCACGGACGGGCCAGTGGCAGGCGCCGAGGAGCGGGTCCGGCGATGCCGGACCACGGGGCGGGACGCGCTGTCGCGCTCAACTTCGAGGAACCGGTAGATCGATTCCGGTGGTCGCCTGGTTCACCCCTCGACTCCTATCGGACGTGGCTTTTGGCCCTCCGAAGATGCGCGGGGTTCGTGGCCCGCGCACGGACGCCAGGAGTTTCTACCGGACGGACGACGTAAGTGGAAGGGCTACCGACACAACCCCCCGAACGGCTGACCGGGGTCAGGCCTCGGCGGCTGCCTTCGGAGGCAGCACGGGACCGTCGTAGTTCTGGGGCAGATGGCGGGATCGCCGCAGGTCCACGACCGCGTTGAGCTCGGCGCCGAGCAGCAGCACGGCGCTCGTGAGATAGAGCCAGATGAGCAGGATCACGACAGTCGCGAACGCGCCATACGTGGCCGAGTAACTCGCGAACCGCGACACGTACAGGAAGAACGCCGCCGAGGCGACGATCCACAGGACGACGCCGAACACGGCACCCGGCGTGATGTAGCGCCAGTGGCGGATCTCGACGTTCGGCGCGGCGTAGTAGACGACCGCGTAGACGAGCATCGCGACGAGCAGGGCGCCCGGCCAGCGCACGATGTTCCAGACCTGCACGGCCGAGTCGCCGAGGCCGACGAGGCCGAGCACGTCGGCGGCAAGGCCCCCGCCGAGGAACAGCAGCATGCACGTGACCGCCGCGAGGAAGATCAGCAGCAACGTCCAGAACAGGCTCTCGAGCTTGTGCTTGACGAACCCGCGGCCCTCCTGCACCCGGAACACCTGGTTCAGCGCGGCGCCGACCGATCCGAACGCGCCGGCCGCGCCCCACAGCGCCGTGGCCAGGCCGACGATCAGCGCACCGAGCGCCGTACCGCGCTGCTGCTGGGCGGACTCGAGCGCCTTGGTCACGGCGTCGACGGTCTCCGGCGGCGCGCCCGCGTCCTTGAGGTAGTCGGCGGCGTCGCTGACCAGCCCCGCCTGCCCGAAGTAGCCGAGGACCGCCACGCCGATCAGCAGCGCCGGGAACAGCGACATCAGCGCGTAGTACGTCAGCGCCGCCGCGCGCTGCGACATCTCGTCCTTCTGGAAGCGCTGGAACGCGCGTTTGAAGTCTCCGGCCTCGACGATCACGGCCGCTTCGGGAGCAGCGCGTGGCCGTCGAGCACCGACTGGGCCACGTCGACCACGCGCCGGCCGCTCGTGCGCGCGTGGTCACGCAGCTTCTCGAACGCGTCACGGTCGCCGATCGAATGGCGCTCCATGAGGATGCCCTTGGCGCGTTCGATCACGCCCCGCCGCTCGAGCGCGCTCTCGAGCTGCTCGACCTTCTCGGTCAGGCGCATCGTCTCGCGGTGGCGGCGCACGGCGACCTCGATCGCTCCCTGCACCGACTCGGGGTCCATCGACTCGGCGTAGGCGGCGATGCCGGCCTCGGCGGCGCGCGCCAGGAACTCCACATCGGCGTCGGGCATCTGCGCGATCACCGGCCCGGAGGCGTACTCGACCGCCTCGGCGATCAGCGCGAGCGCATGGTCGTCGTCGTTGTGGACGACGACGATCGCCACCTGCGGATCCTCCTTGACGATCAGGTCGAGCGCCTCGACGACCGACACCGCGTACGGCGTGACCTCGTGGCCGAGCCGCGACAGCACCTCGTGCAGGCCGCGCAGCGCCTCCTCGTTCTCGTCGGCGATGAGAACGCGCAGATTGGTCTCGGTGAGCGTCGTCATGGGGCTACTACAATTACCGAGCTGCGGCCGAGACACCCGTCGCAGCTTCCGGCGCCCCTATCCCCGGCGCAGGCACGACTGCGAACGGGGAAGGCGTGGAGACGACGGAACATGGGACGGCACAGGGCTCGGGCGGAGCATATTCGCCCGGGGGTGAGGATCGCGCCGCCCGTGCACGTGAGGATCGGCGGCTGCTCGAGCGCTACCACCGCCACGGAGACCCGGCGGCGCGGGAAGCTCTCGTCCAGCGCTTCCTACCTCTGGCGCGCCAACTTGCGCGGCGCTACCAGCGGGGAGGCGAGCCGCTCGACGATCTCGTGCAGGTGGCGTCTCTCGGCCTCTTGAAGGCGATCGATCGGTTCGAGCCGGACCGCCCGACCGCCTTCTCCTCGTTCGCGGTGCCGACGATCCTCGGCGAGCTCAAGCGGCATTTCCGTGACCGCGGCTGGTCGGTGCGCGTTCCGCGCGACCTGCAGGAGATGGCCGTGCGCGTCGACCGCGTCGCGGAGACGATGGCCCGCGAGCTCGGCCGCGCGCCGACGCCGGCCGAGATCGCCGAGCAGATCGGAACCACGACGGAGCGCGTCCTCGAGGCCCGCGAGGCCGCCGGTGCGTACCGCGCCGTCTCGCTGGACCGGCCGCGCGACGACGACGACGCCGAGGGCGACGGGATGGCTGAGACGTTCGGCGTCGAGGACCCGGGCTTCGGGCTGGCCGAGGACGCCGCCACCGTCGAGCGGCTGATGACCGTGCTCACCGAGCGCGAGCGCGAGGTGCTGCGCCTGCGCTTCGCCGAGGACCTCACGCAGTCGGAAATCGGCGCGCGCGTCGGCGTTTCGCAGATGCATGTCTCGCGCCTGATCCGCCAGGCGGTGGCGCGCCTGCGCGACGCGGCGGAGGACAACCGCGACGTCGCGTGACCACTTTGCGGCCGCGAAGGGTACGATCGCGGCCATGGAGCACTGGGATCTGCGGACGCTCGCCGTGGAGCCGCACCAGCCGCGGATCCTGCATTCCGCCCGCGGGGAGGCCAGGTCGATCGCGATCCTGCTCCCGGAGGGCGAATCGCTGCAAGAGCACCAGGTGCACGAACGCGCGTATCTGGTGGTCGTCGACGGCGACGTCGAGGTCAGCGACGGAGGTCAGGCGGTGAGCGGCGGACCGGGATTCGCCGCCGTGTTCGATCCGCACGAGCGGCACGAGGTGCGCGCCACGAGCGACGCGCGCCTGCTGCTGGTGCTGGCACCATGGCCGGGCGACGGCCATCCCGGAGCACGCGACTAGGGGAGGAGAGCTATGGCCGAGATCCAGTTCAAGGAGATCACCAAGCGCTATCCGGATGGGTTTGAGGCGGTCAAGAGCATGGATTTGGATATTGGGGATGGTGAGTTCATGATCTTGGTGGGGCCGTCGGGGTGTGGGAAGTCGACGGCGCTCAGGATGATT
>DASSUW010000245.1:0-7436 GCA_035706585.1 Solirubrobacteraceae bacterium
CGTTGACGACCTCGCCGGCCTCGGCGGTGTGGGGCAGCGCCGCCGCCAGCAGCGCGGCCGCCAGCCGCCGGTCCTGCTGACGCGCCGCGTGCACCAGCCGCCGCGCGTTGCGCGCGTGCGCCCCGCCCGACGAGTTCACGAGCAGACCCAGGAGCCGCTTGGTCTCCGGCCAGCGCTGGACCGCGTACTCCTCATGGACCTCGCGGGTCATGTTCGCGCAGCGCCAGATCCAGTTGTTGGCCTGGTCGCGCCGGCCGATCTTCTTCTCGGCGAGCGCCTGCAGCACGACCTTGACGCCCTCGCGCTTGTCGTCGCGCGGCCAGGTCTCGACGAAGTCCAGCGCCCGGTCGAACGCCTCGGCGTCGCGCCCCGCGGCGATCTCCTGCAGGGCCTTCAGGCGCAGCTGCGGGTTCTTGTTGCGCTCGACCGCGGTGGTCAGGAACGTGCGCTTGAGCTCTCCGCCCTGGTCGAAGTGCAGCATCGCCCGCGCCCGGCGCCAGCCCGTCGGCGCCACCCGCGCGCCGGCCAGCGCGGCCCACTGGACCTGCTCGCCGTAGTCCAGGTGCTCGACGGCGATCCGCCACAGCTCGCGCTCGAAGACCTCGATCCGCCGGTTCTCGTCGGCCGTCACCGGTAGCACGCGCCGCTCGACCCGCAGCCGCCGTCCCCGCCCGCGCCGGACGGGACCGACGACGATCGCGCCGCCGCGATAGACGTCGCGATCCAGCAGCGAATGCAGCGTGACGACGGGGTCGTCGTGCTTGGTCGCCGGATGCACGAAGTCGACGACGATGCCCGCCTCCTTGCCCGGCTGGCGGCGCGTCACGCGACCGACGCGCTGCTGGTAGATGCGCCTGGAGGCGGTCGGCGCCAGGTGCATGCAGACCGTCGCGCGCGGCGAGTTCCAGCCCTCGGCGAGCAGCTGCGCGTTCACCAGCACGTCGATGTCGCCGCGCTCGTAGCGCGCCAGGATGTTGGCCAGCTCGCGCTTGGGCGTCTCACCCGACACGCCCTGCGCCTTCAGCCCGACGTCCCGGAACGCCTCGGCGACGTTGTAGGCGTGGCGGACGCCGGCCGCGTAGACCACGCCGGGGACGCCGTTGAAGCGCGTCTTGTACAGGTCGGCGACCGCCAGGTTGAACGGCAGCTGGTCCAGCAGCTCGGCCAGCATCTCCTGGTCGAACTCGGTGTCCACCTCGCCGCGGCGCAGCGGCACCTTGGCGATCGTGCGCACGCCCGGGCCGGGCGGGATCCGCACGCAGCGCAGCGGCGCGATCACGCCGCGCCGGGCGGCCTGCGCGAGATCGAAGCGCGACGTCTGGGTCGGGAACAGGTCGGTGACGTGGCGGGCGATCAGCGCGCCCGTCGCGGTCATGCCGATGAAGATCGGGCCGCTCCAGGTCCGGATCGACGTCGACGTCTTCTCGCCGAGCGCCGTGTGCGCCTCGTCGCAGATGACGATCGTGTACGCGTCGGAGATGTTCCCGGCGTTGCGCACGAACCACTGGTAGGTCTCGACCGTCACGGGCCCGTCGGCGCGGTCCTGGCCCTTCATCAGCGCCGGGGCGATCCGCTTGCCGTACCCGCGGTCGCGCAGCTCGCCGTGGAACTGGTCGACGAGGTTGCGTCGGTGCGTGAGGATCAGCACGCCGCCGGTCCGCGACGCCTCCACGAAGCCGAGCGCCGCCACCGTCTTGCCGGCGCCGGTCGCGTGCTCGAACCAGAAGCGCTTGCCCGCGTTCGGGTCCTCGGGAGCCTCGGGCAGCTGCTCGTCCTCGTCGCCGGACGGATCGTCCCAGTCCATCGGCTCTTCCGGCTCGTCCTCGTCGAGCTCCTCCTCGCCCGGGATGCCGACCGGCGCGAGCTGGAGCTCGTCGTCGAGGACCAGGCCGTTCCCGCTGCCGTTGCCGTTGCGCTGGACCTCGGCGAGCAGCGCGGTCAGCGTGCCCGACAGCGCGTCGACCTGATGGGCGGACAGGACGGTGCCGTCGACCAGCGTCGGCTCGTCCTGGCTGAGCAGCCGCTCGAGTCCGAGCAGCAACGAGAAGTTCCGCCGCCAGACGACCGACGGCACCTTGTTGCCCGCCTCGATCTCCGCCAGCGCAGTGTCGAGCGCCCGGCGATGTGCGGTGCCGAGGGCAAGCGTGGAAGCGGGGTCGTCGCCCTCCGAGACGAATGGCTCTCGGGTGAACTTGGACGCCCGCTCGATGGCGTCGTCTGATGGAAGGGGCGTGGCCGTCGTGGCCACTGGCGTGGTTTCAGCCATGAAAGGCGGATTGGGTGTGAGAGCGCCGCGGCGTCTCTACTGCGCGCGCGGCTCACCGGCTGCAGGGAGCTCTGTGTTCAGAGGGACCGTGTACTGCCCGCCGGCCCTCGGATCGGTCGTCCCCGCGAGGCACCCCCTATTGAAGCAGACGGGGGCGCGACCGTGCCGATGTGCCACTCTGATGCGGAATGCGCCGCCTGATCATCCCGCTCCTCGGTGTCGGCCTCATCGCCGTGCTAGTCATCGGACTGACACAGGCCGGCAGCAAGTCCGACCAGCCCGAAGCCGCCGCGCCGACGTTCGACCTGCACGCCGCGCAGCGCGCCCTGGAGGGCTCCCCGCCGCAGCTCGCCGCGCTGCACGCGCAGGCGGGCAAGATCCTCGACAGCGGGTTCGACAAGCAGCTCGACAAGCTCAAGGGGCGCCCGGTCGTCATCAACAAGTGGGCGTCGTGGTGCCGGCCGTGTCGCGCCGAGTTCCCGGTCTTCCAGCAGGTGGCGACCGACCGGGGCAAGGAGATCGCGTTCATCGGCGTCAACGCCGCCGACAAGCGGCCCGCCGCCGAGAAGTTCCTCGCCGACCGCCCGCTGCCGTACCCGTCCTACGAGGACCCGGACGAGAAGATCGCGCAGCAGCTGAAGATCCCCAAGTTCTTCCCGATGACGCTGATGATCGACGCCGACGGCAAGACGTTCATCAAGTCAGGCGAGTACACCTCGACCGAGCAGCTCCAGGCCGACATCGACAAGTACCTCGGCTGACGTGTCAGAGCTTCGCGTCGACCCGCTCACGGGCCTGAAGACGATCATCGCCGCCGCGCGCGCCGACCGGCCGGGCGGCCACTTCGACCTCGACCCGCCGCCGCCGATCAACCCCGACAAGGACCCGTTCGCGCTCGGCCACGAGGACCAGACGCCACCGGAGGTCTACGCCGTGCGCCCGAACGGCGGCGGGCCGGACACGCCGGGCTGGGCGGTCCGGGTGGTGCCGAACCTGTATCCGGCGCTGACCACCGACGCCCCGGACCCGGAGCCGCACGCGAACCCGGACCTCTACACGGCCCAGCCGGCCGCCGGTCACCACGAGGTGATCGTCAACGCGCCGGACTCGGTCGTCTCGCTCACCGACCTCGACCCCGACCAGGTCCAGCTCGCGATGGACGCCTGGCGCGAGCGCATGCGCGCGCACGCCGCCTGCGCCTGCCGGCACCTGATCGTCAACGAGCGCCGCGAGGCGGGCGCCTCGCTCCCGCACACGCACGCGCAGCTGTACGCGCTGCGGTTCGTGCCGGCCGCGATCGCCCGCGAGCGCGAGCACTTCGCCGCCTACGCCACGCGCACGATGGGCGGCAACCTGCTCGCCGATCTCGTCCAGGAGGAGGTCCGCCAGCGCAGCCGGGTCGTGGCGATCGACGACGAGGCGGTCGCGATGGCCCCGTACGCGTCGCGCGTCCCGTTCCAGCTGATGGTCGCGCCGCGCCGCGCCCGGGCGCGGTTCGAGGACGACGGGCCGCTCGGCGCCGCGCTGCTGCACGACGTGCTGAGCCGCCTGCGGCGCCGGCTCGGCGCCAGCCCGCCGCTGAACCTTTGGGTCCGGACGGCTCCCTCGGGCGCCGATCACTTCTGCTGGCGGATCGACATCCTGCCGCGGCTCACGCATCTCGCCGGCCTCGAGCTGGGCGCCGGCGTGAACCTGTGCATCGTCGCTCCCGAGCAGGCGGCGGCCGAGCTGCGCGACGCTTGAGCAACACCGCCATTAAGCCGACAAAGGACGGGTGACCCCGCGCCACAGCCGTGCCGCCTGCGCTCTCGGAGTGTTGACCGCGCTTGCCGGCGTCGCGCTGCTCGCAAGCTCCGGCGCGCCGGTGCTGCTCGCCGTCTGGCTCGTCGTGTGCGGGATCGTGCTCGCCGGCCTGGGGCTCGACGCCGGCCGGCGCGAGACGCGGACCGCCCACGCGGTCGCGGCGCTCGACCGCGCCGAGTCCGCCCGCCGCGCCGCCGACGCGCGCTCGCGCGAGCTCGCCGACCACAGCGGCGACGTGCTCGCCACGATCACCCCCGACGGCGTGATCCAGGAGATCTCGGCGGGCTGCCGCGACCTGCTCGAGCTCGAGCCCGAGGAGGTCGCCGGCACCCGCGGCGCCGACCTCGTCCATCCCGGCGACGCCACCACGCTCGTCAGCTCGCTGCAGCGGCTCGCGCTGCACGACGAGCGCGTGGGGATCACGGTCCGCCTGCGCCGCGCCGACGGGAGCTGGCGCTGGGCCGACGCCCAGCTGCTGGCCGTCCGCGAGGGCGGCGCGCTCGCCGAGATCCACGCCACGATCCGCGACGTCCACGCGCGCGCCGAGGCCGAGCGCGCCAAGGCCGACGCCGAGGCCCGCTTCCGCACCGCGTTCGAGGAGGCGCCGATCGGCATGGCGATCGCCTCGATCGACGGCCGCTTCCTGCAGGTCAACCACGCGCTGTGCGCGATCACCGGCCGCGAGCAGGAGGAGCTCGAGGGCACGCCGATCGTGCGGCTGCTGCACCCGGAGGACCGCGAGGAGGGCGCCGAGTCGCTGGCACGGCTGGCCCGCGGGAGCGGCACCTCGGCGCGCGGCGAGCGGCGCTGGCTGCACGCCGCCGGCAAGATCGTCTGGGCGTCGGTGAACGCCACGCTGGTGCGCGACGCGGCGGGCGTGCCGCAGCACGTGCTGCTCCAGGTCCAGGACGTCACCGAGCGCCGCCGCTACGAGTCCGAGCTGCGCTACCTGGCCGATCACGACCCGCTCACCGGGCTGCTCAACCGCCGCGCGTTCGGGCGCGAGCTCGAGTCGCATCTCGAGCACGTCCGCCGCTACGGCACGAGCGGCGCCGCGATGGTGCTCGACCTCGACCACTTCAAGAACATCAACGACACGCTCGGCCACGGCACCGGCGACGAGCTGATCGTGGCGCTCGCCGACACGCTGCGCGGCCGGCTCGGTGAGCGGATCGCGATCGCCCGGCTCGGCGGCGACGAGCTCGCGCTGCTGATCCCGGACGGCGACGCGGAGGCGATCGCCGCCGAGGTGCTCACGATCGTCCGCGACCAGCGGGTGGCCAGCCCGTCGGGCCGGCTGCGCTCGGTCAGCGCCAGCATCGGCGTCGCCGGGTTCGACGAGCCCGGCCTCACGGCCGACGACGTGCTCGCCAACGCCGATCTCGCGATGTACGAGGCGAAGGAGGCCGGCCGCGACCGCGCGGTCGCCTACCGGCCCGCCGCGGACGCCTCGAGCCGCCTCGACGGCCGCGTCTCGTGGCCGGACATCATCCGCGACGGGCTCGACGAGGACCGCTTCGTGCTGCAGGCGCAGCCGATCATGAACCTCGCCACCGGCGACACCGGCCAGTTCGAGCTGCTGCTGCGCCTGCGCGACCCGTTCGGCGAGCTGATCTCCCCGGCGGCGTTCCTGCCGGCCGCCGAGCGCTACGACCTGATCGGCGCGATCGACCGCTGGGTCGTCTCGCGCTCGATCGCGATGCTCGCCGATGAGAACCGCCGCGGCCGCCGCCTGACGTTCGAGATCAACATCTCGGGCCGGTCCGCCGGCGACCCCGATCTGCTCGCGCTGATCGAGGGGGAGCTGCGCACGCACGAGGTCGATCCGGCGCAGGTGATCTTCGAGATCACCGAGACCACGGCGGTCGCGAACATCCCGCGCGCGCAGGAGTTCGCCCACCGGCTGGCCGCGCTCGGCTGCCGCTTCGCGCTCGACGACTTCGGCGCCGCCTTCGCCTCGTTCTACTACCTCAAGCACCTGCCGTTCGACTACCTGAAGATCGACGGCGAGTTCGTGCGCGGCTGCGTCGCCGACCGCACCGACCAGCTCGTGATCCAGGCGGTCGTCGATATCGCCCGCGGCCTGGGCAAGCGCACGGTGGCCGAGATGGTCGGCGACGAGGAGACGATGACGCTCGTGCGCGAGCTCGGGGTCGACTTCGTGCAGGGCTTCCACATCGGCCGCCCCGCTCCGCTGGCGCGCTGGCTGGTGGAGACCAAGCCGGCGGCGGACCGCCGCCGGCATCCGGTCATCGCCCCGGCTCGCTGACGCCCGCGCGCTGTACGGTCGTGCTGTGACGAGTGCGACCGCGCTGCTGGTCGGCCGTGACGCCGAGCTGCGCGTCCTGGATCGCGCGCTGGACGCGGTGGACGGCGGCGCGTCGCGTGCGCTCGGCATCACGGGAGAGCCCGGGATCGGCAAGTCGCGGCTGCTCGGCGAGCTCGCGGCCCGCGCGGCCGGGCGCGGCCACGCCGTCCTGGCCGGGCGCGCAGCCGAGCTGGAGCGCGACGTCCCGTTCGCTCTGTGGGTCGACGCCCTGGACGGCCACCTCGACAAGCGTGCGGTCCAGGGCCTGGCGGACGACGAGCTGGCGGATCTCGCGGTGGCGCTGCCGGCGGCGGCGCGCATCACGGGCGTCGCGCCGGCGGCGTCCATCGAGCGCCATCGCGTCGCACGCGCGGTGCGCGCCCTGCTGGCGCGGCTGGCGTCCGCGCGCCCGCTGACGCTGCTGCTCGACGACGTGCACTGGACCGATCCGGCATCGGCCGACGTGCTCGCGCTCATCCTCCACCGGCCGCCCGACGGCGCCGTGCTGGTGGCGCTCGCGGCGCGGACGGGCCGCGCGCCGGCCCTGGAGGCACGCCTGCAGGCGGCGGTCCGCCAGCGGCTCGCGGACGCGCTTGACGTCGGCCCGCTGGCGCGGGATGCCGCCGATGCGCTCATGCCGGGCGTCGGGTCGACCGCCCGCGCGCGGCTGTACGACGAGAGCGGCGGCAACCCGTTCTACCTGGAGGAGCTCGTGCGGGCGGGGGCGCGGACGCCCGGCACAACGCCGCCGGCCGGCGTCCCGGCGGTGCCGCGCTCCGTGCTGGCGGCGTTGGCGGACGAGATCGCGGGACTGGCGCCGCAGGCGCGGCTCGTCGCTCAGGGCGGCGCTGTGGCCGGCGACCCGTTCGATCCCGCCGTCGCCGCGGCGGCGGCCGGCCTGGACGATGGCGTCGCCCTGGAGGCGCTCGACGCCGTGCTCGCGGCGGACCTCGTGCGCCCGACCGCGGACCCGCGCCGCTTCCGCTTCCGGCATCCGCTCGTGCGCCGCGCCGTCTACGAGTCGGGCGGCGGCCGCTGGCGGCGCGCGGCGCGACGCCG
>DASSUW010000246.1:0-13366 GCA_035706585.1 Solirubrobacteraceae bacterium
AACGTGCCGCTCAGCTCGTTGCAGCCGCGGCCCTCGCCGTCGACGCTCATCCCCGGCCCCGAGCCGTTGAACGGATACCGCGTGGCCTGGTACGTGTCGCCCGGGACGAGGATGTCGCCGCCCCCGGCGACGAAGTCGCCGTACCACCAGTCGCCGTTCGCGCCGTCGATCCCGAACGATGCGCGCTGGCGCGAGCCGCCGGCGGAGATCGTCGCGTTCTCGGGGCTGTAGCTCCAGTCCTCGCCCTGGCCGATGTAGTCGCCGGGATCGGAGCGCATGATCACCCGGGTGCGGCCGCCGTAGGCGAAGCCCTGGAGCTCGACGTCGTGGGCGTCGTCGCCGGCCGGGATCCGCAGCCGCGCGGTGCGCGTGCCCGGGACGGTCGGCACGAAGCGCATCCACACCTCACAGCTGCCGCCCGCGGCGAGCGTGCGTCCCGAGCACTCGTCCAGGCGCTTCGGGAAGTCCATCGGATGCGCGCCGGCGACCGTGACCGACCCGATGCGCACGGGCGCGGCCGCGGTCACCGTCACCGGGACCGTGGTGCCGGCGCCCCCGTTGTCGAGCACGGGCCAGCGGACGAGCGACGAGGCGACGGCCGCCGGACCGGGCCCACCGTCGATCCCGAGCCGGACCTCACCGAACAGCGCCGCCGTGCCGCCCTCGCAGTGGTGCTCGTAGACGATCCACAGGCGCTCGAGGACGCCTTCGGGCGTGACCGCGAAGTCCTTCACCTCGAACCGGCCGCTGACCGTGTTGCACCCGCGGCCGTCGCCGCTGATGTCGATCCCCGGCCGGCCGGCCTCGCGGAACGGGGCGCGCTGCGCCTTGTCGTAGACCCCGGGCGCCAGCGTCTCGCCGCGAGGCGCCGCGAACTCGAGCGAGTACGCGTCGCCCTGCGCGCCGCCGCTGACCCCCACGTACACGTCGCCGGTGCTGCCGCTGACGGTGATCTCGCCGTTCGCGGGCGTGAACAGGCGATGGATTCCCCCACCGACCCACTCGCCGTCGCTGAACATCGTCACCGCGTCGAGCGACGCGGCGTGCGCGGCACCGGGGACCAGCAGGCCGATCAGCAGTCCCAGCAGCGCCCCCTTCCTCATTGCGCTCGGGCATGTACCCGTCAGAAGAACTGACTATGCAGCCGAGCGCGACTCGCCGAGCCGGGGAGCGATCGGCTGCAGCTGGGCACGCCCGCGGCGCGGGATGAACAGCGCGGCGACGAACGCCAGCGCGAGGCCGCCGGCGGAGACGAGGAACGCGACCACGAAGTGCGTCTCGTCGGCCGCGGCGCCGACGATGCTGGCCGCGATCTGCGCGCCGAGCGCGCCGCCGATCGAGCGCATGATCGTGTTCATGCCGGTCGCCACGCCGGTCTGCGTCTGCGGCACGGCGTCGACGATCAGCGTCGCCATCGCGGCGAACGCGAGGCCGATGCCGGCGCCCGTGAGGACGCTGTTGAGGTACAGGTGCCAGTGCGCGTCGTGCAGGAATGCGAGCTGGACGAACGCGATCGCCACGAGCGCGATCCCGATCAGCAGCGGGACGCGGGAGCCGAGCTTGTTGCCCAGCCAGCCCGACGCCGGGCCGGCGAACAGCATCACGAACGACGAGGGCAGCAGGAACAGGCCCGCCTCGGTGACCGATGCGCCGAAGCCGAAGCCGGCGGACGGCGGCATCTCGGCCAGCTGCGGCACGAGCAGGAACGAGCCGAACATGCCGAAGCCGACCATCAGCGCCGTGATGTTGGTGGTCCACACGCCGCGCAGCCGCATCATCCGCATGTCCACGAGCGGCTGCGGCACGCGCAGCTCGAAGCGGGCCCACACGATCAGCACGATCACGCCCAGCGCGATCAGGCCGAGCACGCGCGCGGAGCCCCAGCCCCACGTGTTGCCCTGGCTGACCGCGATCAGCACCGCGCTCAGCCCCACGGACATCAGCGCCGCGCCGGCCCAGTCGATCTTCGCCGGCGTCTTGACGGGCGACTCGGGCACGAACAGATGCGTCGCGATGACCGCCCCGGCGATGACGACCAGGCTCAGCCAGAAGATCCACGTGTAGTCGAGGTTGTCGACGATGATGCCGCTCAGGACGAGGCCGGCGCCGCCGCCGATCCCGAACGTCGCCGAGATCAGGCCGATGCCGGAGCCGACCCGGTCGCGCGGGAACTCGTCGCGGATGATGCCGAACGCGAGCGGGAAGATCGCGCCGCCCGCGCCCTGCACGGCGCGGCCCGCGATCAGCATCTCCAGCGACGTCGACAGGGCGCTGATCAGCGTGCCGGCGCCGAGCACGAGCAGCACGATCACGAGCAGGCGCTCCTTGCCGAACATATCGCCGAGCCGGCCGAGGATCGGCGTGAAGATCGAGGCCGTGAGCAGGTAGACGGTCAGGACCCACGTGACGGCCGGCGTCGAGGCGCCGTACTCGGCCTGGATCGCCGGCAGCGCCGGAGCCACCATCGTCTGCAGCAGCGCGAACGAGAGACCAGCGGCCGCGAGGACGACGAGCGTCAGGCCGTAGTGCTGGCGGGCGACGGTCACGCCGGCGCCTCGCGCACGGTCCGCCGCAACGGCAGCTCGGGGATGAGGAGCACGATCGCGAGCGTCACCGCCATCAGCGGCACGCCCACCACGAAGACGGGATGGATCGCGTCGGCGAGCTGGTCGGGCGACGCGTCGCCGCCCGCGGGCAGCCGCGCCGACAGGATCGCCCCCATCACCGACACGCCGATCGTGCCACCGATCGAGCGGAAGAACTGCGCCGCGCTGGTGGCGGCGCCGAGGTGCCGGGACGGCACGCCGTTCTGGACGACGAGCGAGAGGTTCTGGATCAGCAGCCCGAGCCCGAAGCCGGTGATGATCATCGCCACCGTGGCGTGCCCGCGGCTCGACTCGGCGCCCATCGTCGCCAGCAGCAGGAAGCCGAAGCCCATGACCACGGGACCGGCGATCAGCGCCCAGCGGTAGCGGCCGGTGCGCGTGATGACCTGGCCGGAGCCGACGCTCGTGGCCATCATCGACAGCATCAGCGGCGTCAGGACGATGCCCGAGGCCGTGGCCGAGGCGCCCATCACGCCCTGCACGAACAGCGGCACGAACATGATCGCGCCGAACATGCCGACGCCGACCGAGAACGCGGCCAGGTTCGTTGCCGTGAAGACGCGCTCGCTGAACAGCTCGACCGGCACGACCGGCTGCTCGACGCGGCGCTCCCACCACACGAACAGCGCGAGCACGAGGACCGCGACGGCGTACAGCTCGATCGGCCCGCCCTGGACGATCGCCAGCAGGCCGCCGGACAGCCCGAGCGCGAGCAGCGCGGCGCCGGTGTAGTCGACCTTCGTGCCGCGCTCGGGGTGCGGCGGGATCTTCAGCGTGGCGGCGACGACGACGAGCGCGATCACGCCGACCGGCAGCGAGACGAAGAACACCCAGCGCCAGTCCGCGTGGTCGGAGATCCAGCCGCCGGTCGTGGGCCCGATCACCGAGGCGAAGCCGAACACGGCGCCGGTCAGGCCCTGCCAGCGACCGCGCTCGGATGGTGGGATGAGATCGCCGATCGTGGCGATCGCCAGCGGGATCAGGCCGCCGGCGCCGATCCCCTGGATCGCGCGAGCGGCGACGAGCTGCGTCATCGACGTCGCCGTCCCGGCGACGACGGCGCCCGCCATGAAGATGAGGATGCCGGCGACGAAGAAGCGGCGGCGGCCGTACACGTCGGACAGGCGGCCGTAGATCGGCGTCGTGACCGTGGCTCCGAGCATGTACGCGCTGAACACCCACGAGTAGTGCTCGACGCCGCCGAGGTCACTGACGATGCGCGGCAGCGCGGTGGCGACGATCGTCTGGTTGAGCGCCGCCAGCAGCATGCCGAGCAGCACGCCGGACATCGCCAGCAGCGTCTGCCGGCGCGGGAGCAGGTAGCCGTCCTCCCTCACAGCTGCTGCTCCATGATCGCGGCCAGGCGGGTGAGCAGCCGGGCGGCCTGCTCGCGCTCGTCCGGCTCGAGGCTCTCGAACACCTCGCGGCGCCAGGCCTCGATCACGTCGTGCGCGGTCTGCACCGCGGCCTCGCCGCCGGCCGTGAGGCTCACGAGCACCGACCGGCGGTCGCTCTCGGAGTGGCGGCGCTCGACGAAGCCGTCGCGCGCCAGGCAGTCGAGCATGCGCGTGGCGGTCGGCGGCGCGACTCCGGCGCGGTCGGCGAGCTCGCCCACCGGCAGCTCCGGGGTCTCGCGCAGCGCCTCGAGCAGGTGGTACTGCGGCAGCGTCAGCTCACCGGGGAACCGGCCGGCCCGCGCACGGAGCCGGCGGGTGGTGCGGAAGAAGCTCTCCCACCCCGCGGAGAAGCGCTGCTGGACGTCGGCGATCGCTGCCACGCCGAACAATGTAGCGTGACAATTGTTAGCTTGCTAAGCAGTTGCCTCCTCGCGGAGGCCGAGCTCGGCGACCGCCTGCTCGCGCATCTTGTACTTCTGCACCTTGCCGGTGACCGTCAGCGGAAACTCGGGCGCGAACTTCACGTAGCGCGGGCGCTTGAAGTGCGCGATGCGGTCCTTGCAGTAGTCGCGGACCTCGTCCTCGGTCAGCGTCTGGCCCTCGCGCACGCGGATCCACGCCATCAGCTCCTCGCCGTAGCGCTCGTCGGGCACGCCGATCACCGATGCCTCGAGCACCGCCGGGTGGGTGTGCAGGAACTCCTCGACCTCGCGCGGGTAGACGTTCTCGCCGCCGCGGATGACCATGTCCTTCGAGCGCCCGACGATGTTCAGGTAGCCCTCCTCGTCCATCGTCGCGAGGTCGCCCGTGTGCATCCAGCCGTGCTCGTCGATCGCCTCCGCGGTCTTCTCCGGATCGTTCCAGTAGCCGGCCATGACCGAGTAGCCGCGCGTGCACAGCTCGCCCGGCTCCCCGCGATCGACCGTCCTACCGGTGGCCGGGTCGATCAGCTTGACCTCGAGGTGCGGGTGCACGCGGCCCACGGTCTGCGTGCGCTTCTCGAGGCTGTCGCCCGCCGCCGTCTGCGTCGAGACCGGCGACGTCTCGGTCATGCCGTAGCAGATCGTCACGGCGTCCATGTGCATGCGGTCGATGACCTGCTTCATCACCTCGATCGGGCACGGCGAGCCGGCCATGATCCCGGTCCGCAGCGACGACAGGTCGAACGCGTCGAAGCGCGGGTGGTTGAGCTCGGCGATGAACATTGTCGGCACGCCGTAGAGGCTCGTGCAGCGCTCCTCCTGGACGGTGGCGAGCACCGCCTCCGGCTCGAACGCCGCCTCGGGGATCACCATCGTCGCGCCGTGGGTGACGCAGCCGAGGTTGCCCATGACCATGCCGAAGCAGTGGTAGAAGGGGACCGGGATGCAGACGCGGTCGGTCTCGTCGTAGTCGCAGCCCTCGCCGACGAAGTAGCCGTTGTTGAGGATGTTGTGATGGCTGAGCGTGGCGCCCTTCGGGAAGCCGGTCGTCCCGCTCGTGTACTGGATGTTGATCGGGTCGTCGCAGTCGAGCCCGGCCGGGTCGGGATCGGGCCCGTCGCCGGCGCACAGGGCGTCCCACTCCGGCGAGTCGAAGAGGACGACCTGCTCGAGATCCGGCAGGTCGCCGCGGACCTCCTCGATCATCGCGGCGTAGTCGCTGGTCTTGAACGCGCGCGCGGCGATCAGCATCCGGCAGCCGGACTGGCGCAGCGCGTACTCGAGCTCGGTCGTCCGGTACGCCGGGTTGACGTTGACGAGGATGATCCCCGCCTTCGCGGTCGCGAACTGGACGAACACCCACTCGGCGCAGTTCGGCGCCCAGATCCCGACGCGGTCGCCCTTGGCGAGCCCGGCGCCGAGGAGCCCGCGGGCGAGCGCGTTCACGCGCTCGTCGAGCTCGGCGTACGTGAGCCGGAGGCCCTGATGGCGCACCACGAGCGCCTCGCGCTCCGCAAAGCGCGCGACCGCCCGCTCCAGGTTGTCGCCGATCGTCTCGCCGATCAGCGGCTTGCTTGCGACTCCCGAGGCGTAGGACCGTGACATGCGGTCACGGTACGCCTAATTGGGCTCGACGCGAAGCTCCCCGATCTGCTCGCCGGCGTGCTCGTACTCGATCTCGAAGATGCCCTCGATCGTGGCCTTGAAGCTGACCGTGATCTCCTTGCCGGGCTCGAGGTCCTTGGCGATGTCGTAGCCGTGGATGTGGACCTCCTCGGGCACGTCGGAGACGACGCGGAACTTGACCGTGTCGCCCTCCTTGTACTCGAGGCGGGTGACCTTGCCGCCCTTGAGCAGCGGCGGCTTGGGCTCCGCCGTCGGCGTCGGCGTCTCGGTTGCCTGCGGCGACGCTTCGGACTGGTCGGCCGTCGGCGTCGGCGTCGCCGTCTGGGTGGCGCTGGCCTGGGTGCCGCTGTCCTCGTCGTCTCCGCCGCCCGCGAGGAGGATGACGGCGACGGCGACGACGGCGATCACGGCCGCGATGCCCAGAAACGTGAAGCGCTGGCTCCGGCTCATGGGCGTAGAGGGTAAGAGGTCACAGTCCGAGCGCCGCGCCGACGAGCCCGAGGACGTCGTGCGGGTCGACGCCGTACTCGCGCTCGTAGGCCTTGCGGGCGCTCTCGTCGACGAGGGCGAGCGCGAGCTCCTCGCGCGACGATCCGTAGCGGCATGCCGCGCGGTCGAGCGCGGTGAGCGCGACATCCTGGATCGCGCCGTCGACGCCGCCGGTGGACGGGAGGTCGCGGTGCCGGCACGGATCGGCGATCGCGACCGGCTCAGGCTCGAAGATGGGCCGCGCGAGGCGGGCGCCGCCGGCGAGCACGAGCGCGGCGATCCCGGCGACCAGCACGCGGCGGTCACGCGGCACGAGGAAGAGGGCGGCGATGAGCGCGAGCGCGGCGCAGACCGCGAACGCCGGCGCGAACGCGCGGCGGACACCGGCGACCAGCGCGTCGTCGGCGCGCTGCGACAGCGTGGCGTACGCGGGGCGGTCCTCGTCGTCGACGCGCCCGGCCGCCCGGTCGAGCGACCGCTGGAGCTCGCCGCGCGGGTCCACGGGGTCGATGTCGCCGACGATCGCGCCCGCGAGCTGGATCTTCTCGAGCGGCGGCAGGCGGGCGTCGAGCACGAGCGCGGTGCCCTGCTCGCGGACCGACGCGACGGCGCCGTCGATGCGCGTGGCGGCGATCGGGGCGAGCATCGCGAGCGCGATCGTGATGCCCGCGTGCCGCGCCGCGAGCAGGTTGGCGGCCTGGGCGGCGGTGCGTTCGGTCGCGAGCGCCGGCAGCGCGAGGCCCATGCCGACGCCGGCCATGACCTGCGGCGGGATCGTCCACAGCACATTGGCCTCGGGGGTTGATGCCAGCGCGCCGACGCCGCCGGCGATCAGGAGGGCGCCGGCGGCGGCTCGCGTCGTCGCCGGGCCTCGGATCCGCGCGGCGAGGATCGCCGCGACCGGCAGCACCGTGACGGTGGCGGCGGCGGCGAGCGGCGTGGTCGACCAGCCGGTCACCAGCAGCAGCACGAGCAGGAACAGCACGCCGGTGAGCGCCGCGGAGACCAGCGCGAGCGTGGCCGCGCTGCCGATCTCTACAGAACCCCGGGCATTGAGGGAGGCGGGCCGTGTGGCCTCGGTTGTCGACTTGACGGCGGTATGCGCCGTCAACTCGACAACCGTCGCCGCGGCGAGGGCGATCGGGACCTGGGCGAGGAAGATCGCGCGCCAGTCGAGCGCCTGGGTCAGCGCTCCGCCGAGCGCCGGGCCGGCCGCGAACCCGAACACCGCCGCGGCGTGCCACGCGCGCCGCCCCGCGCCGCCGCCGTCGACGAGCGAGAAGACCGCGACCAGCACCACCGCCGCCCCACCTGCCTGCAGTGCCCGGAGCACCAGCAGAAGCTCCAGAGAGCCGGCGAGACCGCAACCCAACGACGCGGCCGCGAAGAGGCCGAGACCGCCGGCGGCGAGCCGGCGCGGCGGCACCCGCAGGCGCGGCACGAACGGCAGCGCCACCGCCAGCACGAGCGTGTAGACGCCCAGTACGGCGGCCGCACCCTCGACCGAGGCGTCGAGCTCGTCGATGATCGGCGGCAGCGCCAGCGTGACGATCGAGGCGTCGGCGAGCGCGAGGGCGGCGGCGAGGAGGAGCAGGGCGCGGCGGATGTCCACATGCTGGCAAGCTCCAGCGAGCAACCGCGAATCAGGAGGCTGATATGGCGACACGCAACGCGAGCGCGACCTGGCGGGGCAACCTCAAGGAAGGCGACGGGACGATGGCACTCGGCTCCGGCGTCTGGGAAGGCCCGTTCAGCTTCAAGACCCGCTTCGAGGACGGCAACGGCACGAACCCGGAGGAGCTGATCGGCGCCGCCGAGGCCGCCTGCTTCTCGATGCAGCTGGCGGCGGCGCTCTCGGAGGCCGGCCACGTGCCCGACTCCGTCGAGACGCAGGCGAAGGTGCAGCTGCGCAACGTCGACGGCAACCCGACGATCGCGCAGATCGACCTCAGCACGCGCGCCCGGGTCCCGGGCCTCGACGACGAGACGTTCCAGCAGACCGCTCAGGCGGCCCGCGAGCAGTGCATCATCTCGCGCGCGCTCGCCGGCGTCGGGAACATCACGGTCGAGGCGACGCTGGAGAGCTGATCAGGCGTCCGCGAGCGCGGCCGGGTCGATCTCCTCGGTCGGCCCGGTGACCGCCCGCGCGATCGCCCACAGCACGAGACCGAACGCCAGCAGGCCGCCGGCGTAGGCGAAGATCACCGCGTCCTCGACGAGCTTCTGGACGATCAGCGCCAGGCACGAAGCGACGCCGAGCACGGGGAACGCGGTCCAGGCGCGGAAGTGCGGCTCGTCCGACGGCGTGCGGCGCAGGACGAGCACGGCGACGTTGACCGCGACGAACGCGAACAGCAGGAGCAGCACGGTCGTGTCGGCGAGCGTCTCGAGGTCGCCGACGATCACGAGCACGGCCGCGATGGCGGCGGTCATCAGCACGCCGGCCCACGGCGTCTGGCGGGTCCGGTGCACGTGCCCGAACCAGCGCGGGATGACGCCCTGCTGCGCCATGCCGTACAGCAGCCGCGAGGCCATGACCATGTTGATCAGCGCGCCGTTGACGAGCGCGAACAGCGCGATCGCCGAGAACACCTTCGTGTCGATCGCGAGCGGCCCGCGCTGCACGACCTCCAGCAGCGGCCCGTCCGACGCGGCGAGCGCGTTGGTCGGGACGGCCATCGAAGCGACGACGGTCACGAGCATGTACACCGACCCCGCGATGCCGAGGCCGACGAACAGCGTGCGCGGGAACGCGCGCGGGGCGTCGCGCGTCTCCTCGGCGACGTTCACGGAATCCTCGAACCCGATCAGCGCGTAGAACGCGAGCGAGGCCCCGGAGATCACCAGCAGCAGCGGCGTGTCGCCCTCCTTGAACTCCAGCGCGCGACCGGGATCGCCGCCGCCGTCGAGCAGCAGCGCGATGCCGATGACGGCGACGAGCAGCAGGCCCGACAGCTCGATCAACGTGCACCCGAGGTTGAACGAGACCGACTCCTTGATGCCGCGGAAGTTGATGAGCCCGAGCACCGCGATCACCGCGACGCCGACCAGCACGGTGGGCAGGTCGACGAACTCGGACAGATAGTCGCCGCCGAACGCGGTCGCCAGCGTGGCCGCCGACGCGACGCCGGAGCTCATGACCGCGAACGCGATCAGGAACGTGAACAGCGGGCGCCGGAACGCCCGGTGCACGAACAGCGCCGCACCGCCGGCGTGCGGCAGCTTGGACACCAGCTCGGCGTAGGACGCGGCAGTGAACGCGGCCACCACGCCGGCGGCCAGGAACGCCGTCCAGATCGCGCCGCCGACCTTGTCGCCGACCTCACCGACCAGCGCGTAGATCCCGCCGCCGAGGATGTCGCCGACGATGAAGAACAGCAGCATCGTCCGCGTGATGGCGGGCTTGAGGGGGCTCGCCATGCTCGCTCCCTACCCGCGACGCGGCGGTTGCAGGCCCTCGCGCGGGTGGCGTCAGCCGCGCGCGTGAACCGCGCGGGGGCGTCACCGCGCGCGGACCGCAGCGGCGGCGTCAGCCGCGCGCGGTGAAGTCCGTCGGCGGCGCGGGCAGCGCGAGGAAGCGCTCGATCGTCACGTGCCGCAGCCGTGCCCGCCCGCCACCGGCCTCGATCGCCTCGAACACGCGTCGCATCGCCCGGTAGGCGAGGACGGCGTACGGGTCGGGCCGGCGACCGAACTGCGCCGCGAAGGCGTCCGCGAACGTGCGGTCCGGCGGCGGCGCGCTCGTGACGAACACCGAGCGCCGCCGCACCGCGCGCGGCAGGCGTGACGCGATCCCGGCGCGCGTGAGCTCGTCCGGGAACACGATGCGCGCGCGCGGGTGCTCGCGCGCGAGCGCCTCGGCGACGCCGATCGCCGACCGCACGTCGGTGCCCGCGTAGACGATGCCGTCCGCGCGCGCCGGGTCGCCGACGAGCCGGTCGCCCGCTGCGGTGCGCACCGCGTCGGCCAGCGCCTCCGGCACCTTGCCCGCCTCGGTCTCGATCGCCACCCGCTTGCCCGCGGCGCGGACGAGCGTGCCCGCCTGGTCGACGTCGTCTCCGACCTCGCGCGCGAACGTCGGATGGCCGGACGGGAACCAGTGCTCGGGCTCGCCGGGCGCGATCGGACGCGTGAATCCCGGATAGCCGGCGCCGAGGCTGACCTGCAGGACCCCGGCCGCGTTGAGCAGCGGCACCGTGGTCATCGCCGTGTCGGATCGCAGCGTGCCGATCACCGCGATCGCCTGCGGGTCGCGGATGACCTGCTCGGCCGCGGCCGCCGCGACCTTCACCGGCGCGTCGCGCCCGAGCGGCCCCTCGCTGATCGAGACGAAGTTGATCGCGAAGTCGCCGGCGCGCCCGCCGGCCTGCGCGATCGCGAGCTTCTCGGCGTCGACGAGGTCGCGCCCCAGCCCCTCGCCCGGCCTTGGCACCGACGAGTAGATCGTCAGGTTGGGCCCGACGACGCGGCCGCCGCGTTCGATCGTGCTGCGGTCCGATCCACAGCCGGCGAGCGCGGCGACCGCCGCCAGCGCGGCGAGGCGCCGGATCATCCCTCGAGCAGGACGGTGTCCTCGTGGGAGTACGGCGGCGAGCAGCAGCAGAGCAGCACCAGCGGCTCGTCGCCCGTGTTCCACAGCTTGTGGGGCACGCCGGGCGCGATGACGACCGTGTCACCCTCGCGCACGTCGGCCTCCTGGCCGCCCAGCCGCATCCGGCCGGCACCGCCGGTGAAGTGGTAGATCTCCTCCGAGGCGCGGTGGAAATGCTCGAACGTCTCGCCGCCGACCGGCACCGTCGCCTCGGCGAGCGACTGGTTGACGGCGTTGCCCGACGGCACGCCAGCGAGCTCTCGGATGGTCGAGCCGTCCGCGGTGACGAACGGCTCTCGTTCTTCCAGACGGACGGTCTGCACGAGGCGCTCGACAGGGTAGACGACGCGGGTGAAGCGCCTCCGGCCGCGAGACCGGCCGGAGGCGCCGCATGATTGAGCCTTGGTCACGAAGGGGAAGCGTGCCGCGGCTCAGGCGACGGCCCTGCGGGCCGCCTTCGGATCCAGCCGGCTGGCGACGCGGGCGGCGGCGTACGCCACCCGGCTGCGTACCGGCGGGGGGTGCTGCAGACGCGCGTGACTTGACGCACGCTTGGCGGCCTTGACGCGCTCTGCGACGACGTCGTACGCCAGGGCCTGCTGGTTCAGCGAATGCATCTGGGATGACTCCCTGTGTTGAATGGACGGGGAGCCGCCCGTGCCCTTACGTTGGACAGGACCGATGTGAGGTCACGGGCGGCGAGTGGTGCTGCCCGCGGACCTGAGAGATCAGTGACGCGCGAGCAGGAGCGGACGCCGGAGCACGCCGGCGCCCATGGGCGCGATGGCCCAGTTGAACGTGTGGCGCGTGCTCTGCATCAGTCCTGCTCACCTCCCTCTCTGTGAAGCGGTCGGGTCGGAGACAGGACGATACAGGTGACCCGCGCGTAGCCACAAGTGCGGCTAGCCCTACTAGCGGGTTCGAATCCGTCAGGACCCGAGCGCGGTGAACTCGCCGGTCTCGAGCTGGCGCTCGACCTCTTCGTCGATCTGGTGCTCGGACGTCTGCGGATCGGTGCGGCGCAGCTGCCACGCGCGCAGCCGCCGGAGCTTGAGGATCTCGAGCACGTAGACGAGATAGACGCTGGCGGCCACCGCGATCGCGAAGCAGACGATCATCAGGGCGCTCCAGCCGGGCTTGAAATGGCCGCTGTCGTCCGAGTACGGGATGAAGCGCAGGGCGACGGCCAGGCCCGCCATCGTGATCGTCCACGCGTACAGGTACAGGACGGTCCGCCGCTGCGAGAAGCCGATCCGGTGGAAGCGATGGTGGAAGTGGTTGGAGTCGCCGCGGTAGACGGGCCGGCGGTACTTGATCCGCTTGGCGACCACGAACCCGGTGTCGAGGAACGGCACGGCGAGGATCACGAGCGGACCGACGAGCGCGACCAGGGCGTTGGTCTTCAGCGAGCCCTCGACGATCACCGCGCCGAGCAGCAACCCGAGCAGGTTGGAGCCGCAGTCGCCCATGAAGACCGAGGCCGGGTGGAAGTTGTAGACGAGGAACCCGAGCGCGGCGCCCGCCGTGATCGCCGCGAGCACGCCGGCGGCGTCGCGCCCGAGGTCGAACGCGATGATCGCGAATGCGATCGCCGAGATCGCGCACACGCCGGCGGCGAGGCCGTCCACCCCGTCTGAGAAGTTGACGACGTTCATGATCGCGACGAGGCCCAGCACGGTCAGCGGGCCGCCGAGGTCGCCGAAGTCGATCGCTCCGAGGAACGGGAACGTGATGTTGTGGACGACGACGTCCGCGTTCACGAGCATCAGCGCGGCGATCAGCTGGCCCACGAGCTTGGCGGCGGGCGGAAGCTCGCGCCAGTCGTCCCACGCGCCCACGAGCGTGATGAACGCGGCGGCGATCAGGATCCAGCGCACCCGCTCGCTGTCGGGCATGAAGAGGATCGCAGCGATCAGCACCCCGGCGAAGATGGCCAGGCCGCCGAGCAGGGGGGTCGCCTCGCTCGCCAGGCCCCTGGCCTTCAGCGAGTCGACCGCGCCGATACGCCGAGCCAGGCGGGCCACCGGCGGTGTCAGGAGCGCCGCGGCGGCGAAGGCAACCAGGAAGGCGTAGAGGGCGTCGCTTTCCATGTGCCCGGAGAGGATCGCAGGGACGGCGGCTGGCAGGTATGGGCGGCGGGGCGCCGAATCGGGATTGCGGAGGCGGCTCGGCGGGCAGGTTCGCGCCGAGTCGCCCGACCCCATGGGAGACGTGACCCCGACACATCGCCGCCTC
>DASSUW010000247.1:0-3764 GCA_035706585.1 Solirubrobacteraceae bacterium
GCGCGGCCGAGACCGGACCGCCCGGCCGCGTCCCCACCCCCCACCCGGCCGCAGTTCGCAGGGCCAACCACGCCGCACGACTGCCGACAACTTTTTTTGTCTTGACAACGTCAGCGTTCGGTGGCACTCTGAATGCCGTGCTCGACGTCGCCGTCATCGACAACGCCGAGGCCGCCGAGGCCTCGCTCGACCCGATCCGGGCGCGGCTGCTGGCCGCGCTCGCGCGGCCCGCTTCCGCGGCGCAGCTCGCCACCCACGTGGGGCTGAGCCGCCAGCAGGCCAACTACCACCTGCGGGCGCTCGAGCGCCACGGGCTCGTGGAGCTCGTGGAGGAGCGCCGCAAGGGCAACTGCACCGAGCGCCTGATGCGGGCGACCGCCGCGTCGTACGTGATCTCGCCGACCGCGCTGTCCGCGGTCGCGCCCGATCCCGACCGCGCGCCGGATCAGGCGTCGGCTCGCTGGATGCTCGCGCTGGCCGCCCGGCTGGTGCGCGAGGTCGGTGAGCTGATCACGCGCTCGACGGCGGCGCGCCAGCCGCTGGCCACGTTCGCGATCGACACCGAGGTCCGGTTCGCCACAGCGGCCGACCGGGCGGCGTTCGCGCGCGAGCTCGGCGACGCCGTGGCCGACCTGGTCGCCAAGTACCACGACCAGACGGCGCCGGACGGCCGCGAGCACCGCGTCGTGCTCGCCCTGCACCCGAGCATCACCCACCCCCCGACCGAGGAGTAGTCACGATGGGCAAGGAGTTCGAGATCCGCCGCGAGGTGGAGCTGCCGGCGACCCCCGAGGAGGTCTGGGAGGCCGTCGCCACCGGCCCCGGCACCGCGTCGTGGCTGTTCCCGGAGTCGACCGATCCCGACGACATCGTCGAGTCCGACCGGCCGCGCAAGTTCGCCGTCCGCACCGAGGGCGAGGGCGGTGCCTTCAACGCGCTCGAGTTCGTGATCGAGGCACGGGACGGCGGCAGCGCGGTCCTGCGCTACGTCCACAGCGGCGTCCTCGACGACGACGGCTGGGATGCCCAGTACGACGCGGCCAGCACGCACACGGACTTCTACCTGCACACGCTCGCGCAGTACCTCGAGCACTTCTCGCCCCGCACCGCGACCTACGTCGGCGGCGGGCCCGACGGCATCAACGGCCCCGAGCAGTCCACGACCCCGGACGCGTTCGAGACCCTCAAGCGCACGCTCGGCGCCTCCGCGCCGGGCGACCGCGTGACCGTGCCCAACGGCGGCGGCGAGGGGATCGTCGACTACGTCAACGACAAGTTCCTCGGCATCCGCACCGACACCGCGCTGTACCGCTTCTTCGGCCGCAACGCGTGGGGCCTGCCGGTCGGCGCGAGCGTCCACCACTTCGGCGACGGCGTCGACCCCGACGCGGCCGGAGACGCCTGGCGCGCCTGGCTAGCTGTAGTTCCTGAGCACGTTGTTCATCCGGGCCTCCTTGGAGGCTGGTGGTTCTCGAGGCCGCCAGCTCCAAGGGGGACACCGGATGAAGTTGCACGCTAACGCGGCGTTGTCATTGAGACAGCGTGAGCGGATGGCTCGTCGTGTGGTCGAGCTCGGGTGGTCGCTGACGCAGGCCGCCGCGGCGGCCGAAGTCAGCGAGCGCACGTGCTCGAAGTGGGTCGCTCGTTACCGCGCCGAGGGCCTGGCGGGCCTGGTGGATCGCTCGTCGGCGCCGCGCGTGGTCGCCAATCGCACCGCCGAGCAGACCGTCCAGGTGATCGCCGCGTTGCGCCGGCTCAGGTTCACCGGTCCGGAGATCGCCGAGCTGCTCGATCGGCCGCTGTCGACTGTCTCGGGGATCCTGACGCGGATCGGGATGGGCAAGCTCGGCCGACTCGGCATGGAGCCCGCCAACCGTTATGAGCGCCAGCGGCCAGGCGAGCTGATCCACGTCGACGTCAAAAAGCTGGGACGGATCGTCGGCGGCGCCGGCAAACGCGTGCGCGGCGGCGGCAACCACTACACCGGCTCCTACACCGACGCGACTGGCACCCGGCGCGGCAAGGCGGGCTGGGAATGCGTGCACATCGCGATCGACGACGCGACCCGCCTGGCCTACGCCGAAGTGCTGCCCGACGAGAAAGCCAGCACCGCGATCGGCTTCCTACGCCGCGCCGTCGCGTTCTACCAACGCCACGGCATGACCGTCGAGGAACTGATCACCGACAACGGCGCCGCCTACATCTCAAGCGTCCACGCCATCGCCTGCCGCGTCATGGGCATCCGCCACCTGCGCACCCGCCCCCGCCGCCCGCAGACCAACGGCAAAGCAGAACGGTTCATCCGCACCATGCTCAGCGGCTGGGCCTACGGCGCGATCTACGCCTCAAGCGCAGAACGCACCGCAGCCCTTGACGGCTGGCTCTGGCGCTACAACCATCACCGACGACACTCAGCCCTCGGCCGACAAACCCCGATCACCCGCCTGAACAACCTGCTCGGGACTTACAGCTAGCCGGCGTGTACCGGTAGCTCGACCGAGAACACCGCGCCGCCGTCGGCCGCGTTCGCGGCGCCCACGGAACCGCCGTGGGCGTCGACGATGGCGGCGACGATCGCCAGCCCGAGCCCGGCGCCGGCGCGCCCCCGTTCCCGGCCGCCCTCGGCCCGCCAGAAGCGCTCGAACAGCGCGCCGGGGTCCTCGGTCGGCAGGCCCGGGCCGTGGTCGCGCACGACGAGCCGCACGTTCCCGTCGCCGTTCGCCACCGAGACGTCGATCCCGGTGCCCGCTGGCGTGTGGACGAGCGCGTTGCGCATCAGGTTCGCCAGCACCTGCCGGAGCTGGTGCGCGTCGCCCAGCACCGTCGTCCCCGGGCCGGCCGCGAGCGTGATCCTGCGGTCGGGCGCGGTGACGCGCGCGTCCGACACGGCGTCCTCGGCGAGCGCGCCGAGGTCGACCGACCGGTGCGGCGCCTCGGCGATCTCGTCCAGCCGCGCCAGCGTCAGCAGATCCTCGACCAGCACGCCCATGCGCGCGGCCTCGTCCTCGATCCGCCGCATCGCCCGTTCGGCCTCGGCGGGATCGCGCGCCGCGCCCATGCGGAACAGCTCGGCGTAGCCGCGGATCGACGCGAGCGGGGTGCGCAGCTCGTGCGACGCGTCGGCCAGGAAGCGCCGCAGCCGGTGCTCGGACGCCTCGCGCTGCGAGAACGCGTGCTCGAGCCGGTCGAGCATCGCATTCAGGGCGATCCCGAGCCGGCCGACCTCGGTGCGCGGGTCGGTGGACTCGACCCGGTGCGACAGGTCGCCGCCGGCGATCGCGCCGGCCGTGTGGCCCATACGGTCGAGCGGCAGCAGGCCCACGCGCACGACCGCCCACGCGACGGCACCCAGCACGAGCAGCACCGCGACGATCACCAGCGACTCGACCGCCAGCAGCCGGTTGAGCCGGTCGTTGATCTCGCCGAGCGGCGCCGCCGCGACGGTGACCCCGCCGCCGAACCGGTCGCGCTCGGCGAACACGCGATAGCTGTTCTTGTCGCCGTTCTCGCCCTTGACCGTGAACACGCGCCCGAGCGGGATGTCGCGCGGCAGCTTCGGGTCGGCCGTGATGTCCTGGCCGTAGGAGAAGACGTGGGCGGCGATGACGTCGCCGTCGGCGTCGCGCAGCTCGCCGTAGCTCCCCGGCGGCAGACCGCTGCCCGGCGCTCCCCCCGGCGGCGGGCCGCCGCGCGGCGGTCCCGGCTGGGCGCCGCGCCCGGGCATCGCGCCCGCGACCGCGGGCAGCGCGGTGCGCACCTGGTCG
>DASSUW010000248.1:0-11549 GCA_035706585.1 Solirubrobacteraceae bacterium
CGCATGCCGCGGGACCACCGCCGCCTGCCGCGAACGGGCGCCGGGCGCACGGCAACGACGCGGCCTCTCCGCGCGCCACGATGGCGCGCGGCTACGCCCGGGCGCGCGAGAAGGACGACGCCGCGCGCGAGGCGCTGGTGCCGCTGGCGCCGGGGGAGCGGCCGTGGCCGATCGTCGTCTCGGCGATCCTCGCCGCCCTGTTCGCCACCGGCAACGTCGTGCTCGTCCTGGTCGGCTGGGACGGCGACTCGTCGGTCGCCGGGCCGCTCGTCTTCGCCGCCGTGATGCTGCTCGCCGCGGTCGGGATGTGGCGGCTCAAGTACTGGGCGGTGCTCGGGTGGGAGGTCCTGCTCGGCGTGACGTTCATCGGCGCGCTGCTGTCGCTGCTGCGCGCGAGCAACGCCTGGGGGGCGATCCTCGCCGTGATCGTGATGGCGCTCAGCGGCCCGCTGTTCTATCTGCTGATCCGTCAGATGGCCCGCATCCAGATGCCCGCGCGCAAGTGAGCTGGGCCTACACGCACACGGAGCGCATCCGCTTCGGGGACCTCGACGCCATGCGCCACCTCAACAACGTGGTCTTCCTGCGCTACTTCGAGACCGCGCGGATCAACTACCTCAACTCGCTGTCGGACGATCACGACCCGGTCAACCGCGACGGCGGGTTCGGCTTCATCTTCGCGTCGTGCCACATCGACTACCGGTCGCCCGGGCACTTCGACGAGGAGGTCGCGATCCGCGTGCGCCCGGCGGAGATCGGCACGAAGTCGCTCAAGCTCGAGTTCGACATGCGCGTCGGGGAGCGGCTGCTCGCCGAGGGCTACGGCGTGCTGGTCGGCTACGACTACGAGACCGCCGCGACGGCGGCGCTGCCCGCGGGACTGAAGGCGCGTCTGGCGACCTCCGCTCGTGGCGAGGCGTAAGCGGCACCGAGGACCGTTCGCCGGGCTTGGGATAAAGCTCGTCCGCTAGCCTCACCGCTCCCATGCCCGAATCCAAGTACGACTGCATCGTCATCGGCTCCGGCCCCGGCGGCTACGTGACGGCGATCCGCGCCGCACAGCTCGGGATGAAGACCGCCGTGGTGGAGAAGGACAAGGTCGGCGGCCGCTGCCTGAACTACGCCTGCATCCCCGCGAAGGCGGTGCTGCGCGCGGCCGATCTGCTGTCGGAGATCGACGAGGCGGGCGACTTCGGGATCAAGGTCGACGGCCGGTCCGTCGAGTTCGGCAAGGTCTACGAGCGGCGCGAGAAGGTGATCTCGACGCTCGTCGGCGGCGTCGGCGGACTGTTCAAGAAGAACAAGATCGACCTGATCGAGGGCTTCGGCTCGCTGACCGACGACGGCAACGTCAAGGTCGGCGGCGACTTCGACGGCAACGTGATCGAGGCCGGCACGGTCGTGCTCGCGACCGGCTCGATCGCCAAGCCGCTGCCCGGCACCGAGTTCGGCGGCCGCGTGATCGGCACCGAGGAGGCGTGGGCGCTCACGGAGCTGCCGCGGAAGATCGCCGTCGTCGGCGCCGGCGCGTCGGGCGCCGAGATCGCGTCGGCGTACGGGCGCATGGGGACCGAGGTGCTGCTGTTCGAGGCGCTCGATCGCGTGCTCCCGACCGAGGACGCCGACATCTCCAAGGTCGTCGGCCGCGCGCTGGCCAAGCAGAACATCACGGTCAACACCGGCACGCTCGTCGAGAACGTGCAGGGCGCCGACGACAAGGTGTCGTTCACGTTCGGCGACCAGAGCGCCGAGGTCGAGTGGTTCATCATCGCCGCCGGCCGCGGGCCCGACGTCGAGGGCCTCGGCCTGGAGGCCGCCGGCGTCAAGCTCGACGACAAGGGCCTGATCGACGTCGACGGCGCGATGCGCACGTCGAAGGAGCACGTGTACGCGATCGGCGACCTCGTGCACGGTCCCGCGCTCGCCCACAAGGCATCCGACGAGGGCGTGATCGCGGTCGAGGACGCCGCGGGGCTCCAGACGCACCCGATCGAGTACGTCGACATCCCGCGCGCGACGTTCTGCACGCCCAACGTCGGCTCGTTCGGGCTGACCGAGGAGCAGGCGCGCGAACAGGGCATGGACGTCACGGTCGGCAAGGTCCAGTACGGCGCCGTCGGCGGCGGCACCGTCTACGGCGACCGCAGCGGCGTCGTGAAGATCATCGGCGACAAGAAGTACGGCGAGATGGTCGGCGGCCACATCGTCGGCTCGCGCGCGACCGAGCTGATCCAGGAGCTCGTGAACGCGAAGGGCCTCGAGGGCGGCTATCCCGAGGTCGCCCGGATCATCCACGGCCACCCGACGCTCTCCGAGGCGATCATGGAGGCCGCGCGGGCGGCCGACGGCTGGCTCATCCACGGATAGTGGGTGTCGGCGCACCGCAGAGCCACGTGACGCGCCCTGCGGGCGGCGACGGCCGGGCGAGGTTCTTCTTCGACCTCGCATCACCGCGGGCGTACCTCGCCGCCGAGCGGGTCAACCACGTGCTCGGCGCGGTGCCCGAGTGGGTGCCGATCCGCAGTGAGCCGGGCCCGTTCCGCTGTGCCGAGGAGATCGCCGCCTACCGCGAGGACATCGAGCGGGCGGCGGCGGCGCAGGGCGTGCAGGCGCTGCGCTGGCCCGAGCCGTTCCCCGCCGACAGCGACTGGGCGATGCTGGCGGCGACCTACGCGAAGCAGATCGGCCGCGCCGTGGCGTTCAGCCTCGCGGCGTTCCGGCAGGCGTTCGCCGCCGGCCGCGACCTCGGCGAGCGCGACACGGTGCTGCTCGCGGCGGCAGCGTGCGAGATGCACCCGGCCGCGGTGATCAAGGGCGCCGAGCTGCGCGGCACGCGCGAGCGCCTGGAGGCGGCGGAGGCCGAGGCGGCCGCGGCGGGCGTGCGCGAGGTGCCGGCCGTGGTGACGGCCGCCGGCGCGGTGATCGAGGTGCCGCTCGCGCGCGGCGAGGGCTCGCGCGCATGAAGGCCAACCGCGCCTACGAGCTGCTCGTCCGCCGCGGCGGACGAGCGCCCGGGCTGCTCGCGTCGCCGGACCGGGTCGACCACATCGAGGTCGTGGAGATCGACTCGGGCGAGGTCGTGCTGTTCTGGGACACGACGCCGTCGCAGACCGGGCGGCTGGCGCGCGCGCTCAAGGGCGACCTGGCGCAGCTCGACGCCGGCGAGTTCCTCGCGCGCTGGCGCCGCTACGAGGTGCGCTGAGCCTCGACCCGGGCGCGCCCGCGTCGAGGACGCCCGGCGCGCCGACACGCGCCTCGGCCGGACATAGGCGCTACTGTCCGCCGCGTGGCGGACGTCACAGAGGAACACACGGGCGCAGGCGTACCCGACGCCGACACGGCCCGCGAGTGGCTCGAGACGATGATGCTCATCCGCCGCTTTGAGGAGCGCGCGGGCGAGATGTACGCGAAGGCGAAGGTCGGCGGGTTCCTGCACCTCGCGATCGGCGAGGAGGCGACGATCGTCGGCGCCTGCCGCGCGATGCGCGACGAGGACTACCTGATCTCGACCTACCGCTCGCACGGCCACGCGCTCGCCCGCGGCAGCGACCCGAACCGCGTGATGGCCGAGCTGTTCGGGCGCGAGGAGGGCGTCTCCCACGGCCGCGGCGGCTCGATGCACATGTTCGACCTCGACAACCGCTTCATGGGCGGCTACGGGATCGTCGGCGGCAACCTCCCGCTGGCCGCCGGCATGGCGCTCGCCTCCGACTACCAGGGGCTCGACGAGGTGACCGTCTGCGTGTTCGGCGACGGCGCGGCCAACCAGGGCACGTTCGGCGAGACCCTGAACCTCGCCGCCCTGTGGAAGCTGCCGGTCGTGTTCATGGTCACCAACAACCAGTTCGGCATGGGGACGGCGCTCGAGCGTCACACCGCCCAGACCGACCTGCACCGGCGCGGCGAGGGGTTCGGCGTGCCCGGCCTGCGCTGCGACGGCATGGACGTGGTGGAGACCTACGGGGTCATGCGCGAGGCGATCCGCCGCGCCCGCGAGGACCGCCAGCCGATCCTCGTCGAGGCGATCACCTACCGCTTCCGCGGGCACTCGATGGCCGACCCCGAGGAGTACCGGAGCAAGGAGCAGGTCGCGGAGTGGCGCAAGCGCGACCCGATCACGAACTTCGCCGACCGGATCGGGCTCGGCGAGGACGACGCCAAGCAGCTCGACGACGCCGCGATCGCCCGCGTCGACGACGCGGTGCAGTTCGCCGACAGCGCCAGGTTCCCGCCCCCGGAGTCGCTGTACGACCACATCTACGTGCTCGGCGACCAGGTGCGGGGCTGGTACTCGGTCGACGAGCGCTCCGCGGGGGTGCACAAGGGCGAGGACGAGCGCTCGCTCGCCGAGGCGCAGCGCGGGCCCGAGGGCGAGTACCACCGCGCGGTCGAGGCGGCCGGCAAGGAGGACGTCAAGCCCGCCGACCAGGCGCAGGGCGAGGAGCACGAGCGCTAGTGGCGGTGATGCGCTACCGCGAGGCGCTCAACCAGGCGCTGCGCGAGGAGATGCAGCGCGACGAGCGCGTCTTCCTCATGGGCGAGGACATCGGCGTCTTCAACGGCGCGTTCAAGGTCACGGCCGGCCTGCTCGAGGAGTTCGGCGAGAAGCGCGTGCGCGACACGCCGATCTCCGAGAACACGATCGTCGGCATGGGCGTCGGCGCCGCGATGACCGGCCTGCGCCCGGTCGTGGAGCTGATGACGATCAACTTCTCGCTGCTGGCGATGGACCAGATCGTCAACCACATGGCGACGATCCACTACATGTTCGGCGGCCAGGCGAAGGTGCCGATGGTCGTCCGCATGCCGCAGGGCGCCGGCCACCAGCTCGGGCCGACGCACTCGCACTGCCTCGAGGCGCTGTACCTGCACGTGCCCGGGATGCTGCTCGCCGTGCCGTCCACGGCGGCCGACGCCAAGGGCCTGCTCAAGGCGGCGATCCGCGACGACAACCCGGTCGTCTTCATCGAGCACGAGTACCTCTACGGTCAGCGCGGAGACGTGCCGGATGACGACGATCACGTGCTCGACTTCGGCCAGGCGGCGATCACCCGTGACGGCGACGACGTCACGATCGTCGGCATCTCGCGGATGGCGGTGACCGCCCTCAAGGCCGCCGACATCCTCGCCAAGGAGCACGAGATCGAGGCCGAGGTGATCGATCCGCGAACGCTGCGGCCGCTCGACCTCGACACCATCCTGGAGTCGGTGCGCAAGACGAATCGCGCGGTGATCGTCGAGGAGGGATGGCCGCACGGCGGCGTCGGCGCGAACCTCGCCGCGCTGATCCAGGAGCAGGCGTTCGACCACCTCGACGCGCCGGTCGCGCGCGTCACCGGCGCCGACCTGCCGATGCCGTACTCCAAGCCGCTCGAGCAGATCGCCTACCCGCACGAGCCGCAGGTGGTGGAAGCCGTTCTCGCCACTTTTCGCGATCTTTAGCGGCGCGGCCGGTAGGGTCGCTGCGTGCGTACGCGCGAGCTCGAGCGGGAGCTCCGAGTGGCCGACGACCGCTTCCGGGCGATCACGGAAGCCACCTCGGACGCCATCGCGGTCGCCGATGGGCGCGGCCGGATCACGTTCGCCAACCGGGCGGCGACGAAGGTCTTCGGCTGGTCGCTCGACGAGCTTCTCGGGCAGCCGTTCACGATCTTCCTGCCCGAGCGCTTCCGCGCAGGCTGGCAGCAGCGGCTCGAGCACTTCCTGAGCACGGGCGAGGCGACGCTGCTCGGGCGCACGATCGAGGTGCTCGGCGCGCGCAAGAGCGGCGAGGAGTTCCCGATGGAGGCGTCGCTCGGCTGGTGGGCGGCCGGCGACCGCCGCGCGTTCACCGGGATCATGCGCGACGTCGCCGAGCGTAACGCGACGCTGCTCGCGCTCGAGCTCTCGCATGCCCGCTACCACGCGGTCGTCGCGAACCTGCCGAACGTCATCGTCGCGCTCTACGACACCGAGGAGCGGCTGCTGCTCCTGGAGGGCGGCAACATGGCGCAGCAGGGGCTGCGCAGCGAGGAGTTCGTCGGCCGGACGCTCGGGGAGGCCGTGCCGCCCGAGTACGCCGACCTGATCGCGCCGCACGTGGAGGGCGCGCTCGCCGGCGAGGAGCGCTCGTTCGAGCTCGACATTCCGGCCGGGTGCTACGAGGTGCACGTCGCGCCGCTGCGCGGCGAGGACGCCCGCACGATCGGCGCGGTCGCGGTCGGGCGTGACGTCAGCGCGCTGCGCGACGCGCGCCGTTCGCTCGAGGAGCGCGCACGCGAGCTCGAGCGCTCCAACGGCGAGCTGGCCGAGTTCGCCTACGTCGCCTCGCACGACCTGTCCGAGCCGCTGCGCACGATCACCGGGTACCTGCAGCTGCTGCGGCGCCGCTTCGGTGACGAGCTGAGCGGTGAGGCGGACGAGTACGTGCTCGCCGCGATCGCCAGCGCCGACCGGCTGCGCGCGCTGATCGACGACGTGCTCGCGTACTCGCGCGCCGGCCGCTCCGAGCGCCCGCTCGAGCCGGTCGACATGGAGCGCGTGGTCGCGGCGGTCGCCGCGACCGTCACCGCCGAGCCCGCGCCGGAGATCGAGTGGGGCGGCCTGCCGATCGTCTCCGGCGAGGAGCGCCAGCTGCTGCAGCTGATGCAGAACCTGATCACCAACGCGGTCAAGTTCGTCGGGGCGGGCACGGTGCCGCGCGTCCACGTCGCCGCGATCCGCGAGTCGTCGGAGTGGCTGTTCACGGTCGACGACAACGGCATCGGGATCGACCCGCGGCACGCCGAGCGCATCTTCGGGATGTTCCAGCGCCTGCACCCGCGCGAGAGCTACCCCGGCACCGGCATCGGCCTCGCGATCGCCCGCAAGGTCGTCGAGCACCACGGCGGGCGCATCTGGGCCGAGCCACGGCCCGAGGGCGGCACGCGGATGGCGTTCACGCTGCCGGGTCAGGCCGGGCGCAGCCGCGCCTGACCGCGCTGCGGTACCGTCGCGATCGCGATGCCGGTACGGGTGATCGTGGCTGACGACCACCAGCTCATGCGCGAGGGCACCGCGGCGCTGCTGGGCGCCGACGAGCGGATCGAGGTCGTCGGGCTCGCGCGCGACGGCCGCGAGGCGATCGCGCTCGCCGCCCGCCGCAAGCCCGACGTCGTGCTGCTCGACCTCAACATGCCGCAGGTCGGCGGGCTGGAGGCGTGCGCGCGGCTGCGCGCGCAGGACGGCCCGGAGGTGCTCGTCCTGACCGTGTCCGACGAGGAGCCGGACCTGTACGCCGCGCTGCGCGTGGGCGCGGCCGGCTACCTGACGAAGGACATGCCGCCGGCCGAGCTGATCGAGGCCGTGCTCGCGGTCGCCCGCGGCGAGCCGCGGATCGCGCCGGCGATGGCGAGCCGCATGCTCGTCGACCTCGGCCGTCCGCCGGCTGCTGAGCCGGATCCGCTGGACACGCTGAGCGCGCGCGAGCGCGACGTGCTCGAGCTGCTGGCCGAGGGCCTGCGCAACCGCGAGATCGCCGACCGGCTCGTGATCGGCGAGGCGACCGTGAAGACGCACGTGCGGCACGTGCTGGAGAAGCTGCGCTTCCGCAACCGCGCCGAGGCAGCGGCCTTCGCGGCACGGCATCTCAAGTGACCGCGGCCGCCCGGAGCGCCCGGGTCATGCGGGTTCGGGCCTCGGCGGGCTCGATCCCGAGCGTCGCGGCGATCTCCGGCACCGTGTAGTCCGCGAGGCGGGCGAGCGCGACGACCTCGCGCTCCGGCGGCGCCATCCGGGCGAACGCCGCGTGCGGGGCCGTGCGCATCGCGCGCAGCACCGCGCGGGCGACGAGCGTGCGCGTGTCGGCGGCGTCGCGCGCGGCCGCGACCATCACGTGCCGGGTGACGGCAGCGGCGTCCGCCGGCCCGGCGGCGGCGGCGAGGGCGGCGCCGTAGACGTCCGGGAGGGCCAGCACGGCGCGATGCTCTCAACGCGCCGGCCGCGCGCCATCCACCGCCCTGGTGATCCGCCTCCACCGAACGGATGATCTGCCGCGAACGGGTCGCAGCAAGAATTACAACCGCCGCGCCGGGGCGCTCGTAGAAGCGGGCACCCCGACCCCAAGGAGTCCTGCATGCGCAGAACCCGTGTCCTCGGCGTGGCGATCATGGCCGCGCTGGCCGCCGCGGCTCTGGTCGCGTCCATGGTCTTCGGCTCCTCGCACCGCGAGGCGCCCAGGATCATGCTCGACCCGTCCGCGGACAACACCGACGTCTACGCCTTCACGGCGAAGGACGCCCCAGGCAGCCTGACCGTGGTCGCCAACTGGGTCCCGCTCGAGGAGCCGGCCGGCGGTCCCTACTTCGGCAAGCTCGATCCTCGCGCGCGGTACTACGTGAAGATCGACAACACCGGTGACGGCGTCGAGGACGTCGCCTACCGCTGGAAGTTCCGCAACACGTTCCGCAACCCGAACTCGTTCCTGTACGCGGCCCCGACGGTGACGTCGGTCGACGACCCGGACATCAACTTCGTCCAGACGTACGACCTGTACCGCGAGGAGTACAAGAACGGGCATCGCAGGAGCTCGCGGCGGATCGCCGACGACGTCCCGGTCGCCCCGGACAACGTCGGCCCCAAGACGATCCCGAACTACGAGCCCGTGTGGCTCGGCGCGATCGCGCCGGTCAGGGGCGGCGGCAAGACGTTCGTCGGCCCGGCCGACGACCCGTTCTTCGTCGACCTCGGCGCCGTCTTCGACGGCATCAACATCGACAAGCCGGGCCGCCCGAACATCGGCCTCGGAAACCAGGGCGGCGGCAAGGACGATGTGTCGAGCTACAACACGCACTCGTTCGTCCTGCAGGTGCCCGAGTCCCAGGTCACCCGTGACGGCAAGTCGGTCAAGGACATGAAGTCCGCGAACGCCGTCGTCGGCGTGTGGGCGTCGACGGAACGCCGGCGCATCAATGTGCGCCGCCGCCACGGCCACCGCCACGTCAAGCGCCACTGGGTGCAGGTCTCGCGACTGGGCAACCCGCTCATCAACGAGGTCGTCATCCCGATCGGCCAGAAGGACAAGTTCAACCGCACGTCCCCGGCGGACGATGCGGCGAACTTCGGGACGTACGCCCTCAACCCGGAGCCGGCGAAGCTCCTGAACGCCCTGTTCAACCTCGGCGTCAAGGAGTCGGGCCGGACGGACATCGTCCAGGCGCTGCTCACCGGCGTCCCCGGCCTCACGCAGATCGGGTCGAACCCGGCTGCCGCGGACACGCTCAAGATCAACCTCGGCGTCGCGCCGAGCGCGACCGAGAACCGCTTCGGTGTCCTCGCCAACGACCTCGCCGGCTTCCCCAACGGCCGCCGGCTGGCCGATGACGTGACCGACATCGAGCTGCGGGTCATCGGCGGGGCCCTGCTGCCCGCCGGCCAGGGTGGCAAGCAGCTGCCGCTGGGCGACGGCGTCGACCGGAACGACAAGCCGTTCCGCGCGGCGTTCCCCTACGTCGCCACCCCCACGGACGGGCTCAGCGGCATCGTGAAGCGGACGGAGCCGGCGCACGCGCCGGTCCCGCAGCCGCCCACGGCTCCGATGACCACCCCGTAGGGCTGATCCGCATGCGAGCCCGCCGCCTGTTCGCCGTCGTCCTCTCGTTCGCCGTTGCGGTTGCCGTGTTCTCGGCAACGCGGGGCGACGAGCGGGCGGCGGCGGGTCCGCCCACTGGGGGCGGTTTCTCCGACGTCCGCCCGTCGGCGGACACCGACACCCGCATCGCCGCCCTGCAGCGCGACGTACGCGCCGGCCGCACCGCCGCGACCGTCGCGCTCGCCGACGCGTACCTGCAGAAGGTGCGCGAGACCGGCGACGCAAGCTTCTACACGCGCGCCGAGACGCTGCTCGACGGCGCGCTGGCGCGCGACCGGTTCGACGCCGATGCGCTCGTCGAGGCCGCCACGCTGGCGGCCGCGCGGCACGACTTCCGCGGCGCTCTGGCGCTGGCGCGCCGGGCCCGGGCCGCCCAGCCCGGCACGCTGGGGCCGTTGCCGATCCTCGTCGACTCGCTCGTGGAGCTGGGCCGCTACGGCGCCGCCGAGCGGACGCTCCAGCGGCTGGTCGACCTCAAGCCGAATCTGACCGCGTACGCGCGCATCTCCTATGTCCGCGAGCTCTACGGCGACCTGCCGGGCGCCGTCGACGCGATCCGGCGCGCGGTCAGCGCCGGCGGGCCGGTGCCCGAGAACGTCGCGTACGTGCAGTCGCTGCTCGGCGGGCTCGAGCTCGCCCGCGGCCGGCTGGGCGCTGCCCGCCACGCGTACGACGCGGCGCTCGCGGCGATGCCGTCGTACGCGCCGGCCGCCGCCGGGCGGGCGCGGCTCGCGGCCGCGGAGGGCGACCTCCCGGACGCGATCAGACGCTGGCGCCGTGTCGTCGAGCGCCTGCCGCTGCCCGAGTACGTGATCGGGCTCGGCGAGGCGGAGCTGGCCGCCGGCCGCCGCGCCGCCGGGCTGCGCGACCTCGAGCTCGTACACGCGCAGCAGGCCCTGCTGGCCGGCGCGGGCGTCAACACCGACGTCGAGCTGGCGATCTTCGAAGCCGACCACGGGTCGCGCACGCGCGGCGTGCGGCTCGCGCGGGCGGCGTGGCTCAGCGCGCCGAGCATCCGGTCGGCCGACGCGGTCGGCTGGGCGCTGACGCGCGCGGGGAGCCCGCGGGCCGGGCTGCGCTGGGCACACCGGGCGCTGCGGCTCGGAACCCTCGATCCGTCGCTGCGCTATCACGCGGGCATCGCGGCGCTGGCCGCCGGCCGGGCCGATGAAGGGCGCCGGCAGCTGCGCCTCGCGATCGCCCACGGGCTGGCGACGCAGCCGCTGCATCTCGCCCGGGCGCGGGAGGCCCTGCGATGACCCACAGGTTCGCGCCGCGCGTGATCGCGGTTCTCGCGGCCGCCTTCATGGCGTGTCTGGTCGCGCCGATGGCGGCGGGCGCGCACCCGCTCGGGAACTTCTCGGTCAACCACCTCGCCGAGGTCTCGGTCTCGCCGGACCGGGTCGACGTGCGCTACGTGCTCGACCAGGCCGAGATCCCGACGTTCCAGGAGCGCGACCTGTCCGACGCCGCGGTGCTCGCGCGCAAGCGCGCCGAGGTGGCGAAGCGGCTCGTGCTCACCGTCGACGGGCGGCGGGTGCCGCTGCACGTGGCGGGCGCGCCCGTGCTGTCGCATCCCGACGGCGCCGGCGGCCTGCACACGACGCGACTCGAGCTGGCGCTGCGGGCGACGGTGCCGGCGCCCGCGCGCGTGGTGCTGCGCGACGACACGTTCCCCGGGCGCGTCGGCTGGCACGCGGTCGTCCCGCGACCCGCGCCGGGCACGGCCGTGCGGTCGGACGTACCGGCCGGAGATCCGACCGGTGGCCTCCGCCGGTACCCCCAGGACGCGCTGTCGAGCCCGGCCGACGTTCGCGTCGCGAATCTCACGGTCGCGGCCGGACGCGGCACGCTCGCCGCGCCGGACGGCGCGCGGTCGGTGGCGGGCGGAGACGGCCCCGCGGCTCGTGGCGGCAGCGCGGCGATGCGCGGCGACGGCGCG
>DASSUW010000249.1:0-8567 GCA_035706585.1 Solirubrobacteraceae bacterium
CGACGACCTCGACGGCGATCGTGTGCCGGCCGTCGGGCAGGGTCGTGGTGTCGAGCGCGACGGTCGCCCCGGCGGCGGGCGGGCACGGCTGCCGGAACGCGAACTGGTATGGGTCGCCGCCCGGCAGCACGTCGCGACAGCGGCTGTCGCCGAGCTCCACGGGCGGCCCGGCGCGGCCGTCGACCTCGGCGAGCACGCGGTAGACGCCGCCGCCGCGGTCGGTCGCGCGCAGCGACAGCGCCATCGTCCCGCGCAGCACCTGTGCGGCGGCGAGGTCGCCCTGCACGGCCTCGACCTCGGGAGCGTACGGATCGTGCAGGACCACGCGCGAGCCGCGCAGCTGCAGCTGGGCGGTGCCCGCCGGTATGCACGGGCTCGGGCCGCCGCAGTAGAGGCCCGCGAGCAGCTCGGACGCGCCGAGGCCGGTACCGCCGACGCGCGCCCACGGCCGGTTCTGCGACGGCACGTCGGTCCACACGAGGCGGCTGCGACCGTCGACCGTCGCGCTGAGCACCGTGTTCCAGTGCCCGCCGCCGATCCCCGCCACCATCCGCTCGATGTCCCAGCTCGCGACCGTCGTGTCCTGCGGCGGCGTGTAGATCCAGCCGGCGCGCTCACCGGGCGCGAACTGGGAGCGCGCCCAGAAGTGCGCGACGAGCCCGTCCGCTGGCGCCGACGTGCCCGCGAACCCACCCGGCGCCGACACGTACGGCGACCAGCCGTCGAGGCCGGGCGACGACGGGGACAGCGTGTAGTGCTCGTACGTGCCCGCGCGTGCGGGCGCGGCGAGCAGCAGGGCGAGCGCGAGGGTGAGGAGCGGGCGCATGACCCTGGTAGGTCGGCGCTGCGAAAACTATGCGGCGCCGGCGTCGCGCCGACAACTGCGGCGGGGCGTCAGCGCTCGCCCGGACTCAGTCGCCGGCCGACTGGCGCAGCAGGGCGCTGGTGGTCTGCTCGAGGATCCGGCGCCAGGCCGGGGCGTTGCCGGCCTTCTCGGCCTGGAAGTGACGGACGACCTTGCGCACGCGCGTCGCCGAGATCTCGATCCCGTGGCGCGCCAGCACTTCGCGCCACTCCTCGTAGTCGGCCGCCAGCTTGACCGTCACCGACTGGAAGCCGTGGCGGGCGACCTCCAGACGAGACCGGTAGTCGAGGACGTTCGTCTGGAACATCAGCTCGTCGTCGGTGTCGGGCTCGATCAGGACGATGTCGACGCCCGGGTAGCGCTCGCGCCACCCGCGGGCGACCTCGTGCAGGCGCTGGTAGGCGAGCAGCTTGAACGTCTGGTAGCCGATCTTCGGGAACCCCATGTCCGAGACCCGGCGGGTGCGGGTGCCGAACAGCGTCGGGATCTCCTTCGTGAAGTCGTTGACGTACGGCACCAGCGGGTTCACCACGACGATCAGCTTCGCCCCCGCCTCGACCGCGATGTCCAGGTTGGTGGTCGAGACGATCCCGCCGTCGACGAGCTCGCGGTCCTTCAGGCGCGTCGGCGCGTAGACCATCGGCAGCGCCGCCGAGGCGCGCACGGCGGCGGAGATCGGCACGTCGTCCCAGCCGGCGCCGCCGAGGACGATCCGCTCGCACGTGTCCAGGTCGGTCGCGGCGAGGTACAGCTCGCAGCCGAGCTCGCGGAAGTCGTCGGTCCGGTCGGGGTCTGACAGGGCCGACCGCAGGTACTCCTCGATGCCCGACCCGGAGTACAGCCCGGACGGCAGCAGGTCGGCCAGCGCGATCGCCAGGTCGACCGGCGACAGCCGCGGCAGCGTGCGCCCGACCTCCCGCGCCAGGCCGATCAGCGCCAGCGGCAGCCGCAGCCCACGCCCCAGGAACTCGCGGTAGTTCGGGCGCAGCAGCGAGTCCAGCGACACCTCCGAGAATGGCTGCGGCACCTGGTCGTTGACCACCCGCATCATCTGCTCGGGCGTGACCCCGTTGGCCGCCAGCGCGGCGATCAGCGCACCGGCGCTCGTGCCGACATAGACGTCGAACTGGTTGACGGTGCGGTCGACGGCCAGCAGATCGAGCGCCCGCAGCGCCCCGATCTCGTACACCCCGCCGGTGAAGCCGCCGCCGCCCAGCACCAGCGCCGTCTTCGACGGCTTGCGCCGCCGGCGACGTCGCCCGGAGCCTTCGAGCTCTACGACAGTGCCCATTCCTTGTTGACACAGTGTACGAAAGGAACTGGCGCGACTTCTGCGCCTATTAGGGTTTCCTACCGCCGATGGCCCGGATCGCCTGTCTCGCCGCGCTGCTCGTCGTGCTGCTCGCGCCCGCCGCGCACGCGGCCGGTCCGGCGGCGACCGTGCGCGCGCTCGACCGCCAGATGAGCCAAGCCGGGACCGGCTCGAGCGCGCTGGTCGTGGACCTCGACAGCGGCGCCACGCTGTACGCCCGCCGCGCCGACGTGCCGCGCATCCCGGCCTCGGTCAACAAGCTCTACACGACCTCGGCGGCGATCGCGCTCTACGGCAAGGAGGGGACGCTGACGACCGAGGTCCTCGGCGACGCCCAGCCCGACGCGGACGGCGTGGTGGCCGGCAACGTGTACCTGCGCGGCGGCGGCGATCCCGAGTTCAGCCGCTCCGAGGCCCGCCGGCTCGCGCGCATCCTCGCCGCCAGCGGTCTGACGAGGATCACCAACCGCGTGATCGGCGACGAGTCGCGTTTCGACCGGCTGCGCGGCGGCCCGGATTCCGCCTACCGGGTCTCCGAGTGGGTCGGCCCGTTGAGCGCGCTGTCGTTCAACCACGGCGTCACGCTCGCCCGGCGCGCACGGTTCCAGCGCAATCCCCCGTACTACGCCGCCAAGATCTTCACGCGCGAGCTCGAGCGCGCCGGGGTGCGCGTACGCCGCCGCGCGCGCGCCGGCGTCGCCCCCGCCCGGGCGCAGACGCTCGGCGAGTGGGCGTCGAACCGCATGGCGGTGATCGCCCGGCACACCAACCGCCCGTCCGACAACTACTTCGCCGAGACGCTGCTCAAGGACCTCGGCGCGGACTTCGGCGCCGACGGGACGACCGCCGCCGGAGCGACCGTCGCGCAGCGCCAGGCGGCGCGGTACGGGGCGCAGCCGACGATCGTCGACGGCTCGGGCCTGAGCCGCCAGAACCGGACGACGCCGCGTGACGTCGTTCGCCTCCTGCAAGGACTCGACGCGAGCGCGATCGCCAGGCCGATGCGGCTCTCGCTGTCGGTCGCCGGCAAGTCGGGGACGCTCTACGACCGGATGCGCCGGACCGCCGCCAAGGGCCGCTGCCGCGCCAAGACCGGCACGCTCAGCGGCGTCTCCAACCTCGCCGGGTACTGCAACGCGAGATCCGGCGCCCGGCTGGCGTTCGCGTTCCTGATGAGCGGCGTGAGCACCTGGACCGGCCACCGGCTGCAGGACCGCATGGCCTCGTCGCTGGCGCGGTACCGGCCGTGAAGCGCGCCCTCGGCCTCGCGGTGGCGCTGACGTTCGCGCTCGCGGCGCCCGCCGCCGCGCGCGAGGCCGTCGTCACGTCGTTCGACGGGGTGGCGCTCCACGTCAGCTTCCACCCGGCCGCCGGACTGAAGGCCGGCCACCGCGCCCCGACGATCCTGCAGACGCACGGCTGGGGCCAGCGGCGCGACCGCAGTCCGAACAGCCCCTCCTCCACCGCCACCGGCAACGTCGGCACCGGCCCGCTGCGCAAGGCCGGCTTCAACGTCCTGACGTGGGACTCGCGCGGCTTCGGCGAGTCCGGCGGCACGGTCGAGGTCGACAGCAAGGACTTCGAGGGCCGCGACGTGCAGGCGCTGCTCGACTGGCTGGCCGAGCAGCCCGAGGCGCGACTCGACCGCCGCGGCGACCCGCGCGTGGGCATGCACGGCGTCTCCTACGCCGGCGGCATCGAGCTCGTCGCCGCCGCGATCGACAAGCGGATCGACGCGATCGTGCCGACGATCGCCTGGAACTCCCTGCTCACGAGCCTGTACAAGGCGGAGACCGTCAAGGGCGGCTGGGCGTCGCTGCTGTTCGCCGCCGGGCAGACCGGCCGGCTGGACCCGCACATCGCCTCGGCGTTCGCGAGCGGCACGACGACCGGCACGCTGTCAGCCGAGGATCGCGCCTGGTTCCGGTCGCGCGGTCCGGGCGACGCGCTCGTGAGGCGCATCCGCGTGCCAACGATGCTGCTGCAGGGGACGGCCGACACGCTGTTCACCACCAGCGAGGCGATCCGCAACTACGGGATCCTGCGCCGCCACCACGTGCCGGTGAAGATGATGTGGTTCTGCGGCGGCCACGGCACGTGCCTGACCGGCACGGGCCCGGACGGGCACTTCGAGAAGGCCGTCATCGCCTGGCTGCGGCGGTACGTGAGCCGGGCCCGGAAGGTCAAGACCGGCCCGGGCTTCGAGTGGCTGGCCGACGACGCCAGGTGGCGCAGCTCCCGGCGCTGGCCGCCGCCCGCCGGCAGGCCGATCGCCGCGACCGGCAACGGCACGCTGCTGCTCAGCCCCGCCGACACGGTCTCGGGCAGCCCGCTGGCCGCCGCCCCCGCCGCCAACGCCGTCAACGTGCCGATCCCGGCCGCGACCGCGCAGGTCGCGGGCCGGCCGCGGCTGCGGCTCACCTACTCCGGCACCGGGACGGTGACCCACGTGTTCGCGCAGATCGTCGACGAGCGGCGCAACGTCGTGCTCGGCAACCTCGTGACGCCGATCCCGGTGACGCTCGACGGAACCAGGCACACGGTGTCGCGCCGGCTCGAGGGGGTCGCCGCTTCGCTCGCCCCCGGCCGCCGCTACCACCTGCAGGTGATCGGGGGCAGCCAGGTCTACGGTCCGGTCCGCGGCGCCGCGACGATCACGTTCTCGGGCATCCGGCTCGCGCTGCCGACCGTCGGCCGCGCCTGCCGCACGCACCGGCGCGACCGGCGCGTCCATCGGTTCTGCTGACCTAGAAGTCGTCGTCGTCCGCGTACCCGTCGTCGTCCTCGAGGCCGAGGAACAGGTCCGCGTCCTCGACGTCGGTGTCCAGCGGATCCGCGTCGGGCTCGATCATGTCGGGATCGTCGGGAGGGTTCGACGACTGGAAGTCGCCGAGGCTGCCCTGACCCCAGTTCTCCTGGTCGCTCATGCGCGCAAAATACCCCCTCACGCGGATTCGTCGAGGAGCGCGCGCAGACCGGCCTCGTCGATGATCGGCACGCCGAGCTTCTCGGCCTTCGCCAGCTTCGATCCCGGCGAGGCCCCGGCCACCACGTACGACGTCTTCCTCGACACCGATCCGGTGACCTTGCCGCCGGCTGCCAGGATCCGCTCGGTGGCCTGCTCGCGCGTGAGATCCGGCAGCGTGCCCGTGAGCACGAACGTCTGGTCGCGCAGCGGTCCCTCGCCCGGCGGCGGGCCCTCCTGCTCGAAGCGCAGGCCGAGCGACCGCAGGTCGGCGATCAGCGCGCGCATCTTCGCGTCGGCCAGCTGGTCGTGGATGAGCGCGGCCACGACCGGCCCCACGCCCGGCGTCTCGGCGATCCCCTCGGGCGACGCGTCGAGCAGCGCGTCGACCGTCCGGAACTGGGCCGCAAGGCTGCGGCCCGTGACGTAGCCCACGCCCTCGATCCCGAGCGCGAACAGCACGATCCCGAACGGCTGCTCCTTCGAGGCGGCGATCGCCGCGACGAGCTTGCCGGCGCTGACCTCTCCATGGCCGGGCAGAGCGGCGATCTGCTCGGCCGTCAGGCGGTAGAAGTCCGCCGCCGTCCTCACCAGGCCGGCCTCCTGCAGCGCGGCGACCTGCTTCTCCCCCAGCCCGTCGATGTCCATGATCCCGGCGAACGCCTTCAGGATCTGCCACTGGCGGCCCGGGCACACGAGGTTCGGGCAGCGCGTGAATACGCTCGGGCCCTTCACGGTCGGCGTGTTGCAGCGCGGGCAGCGCTCCGGCGGCCTCGGCGCCGGCCCGCGATCGGCGCGCTCGACCGCGTGCGGCGCGGGCGAGAGCACCTGCGGGATCACGTCGCCGGCGCGCAGCACGATCACCTCGTCGCCGACCCGTACGTCCTTGCGCGCCAGATCCTCCTCGTTGTGCAGCGTCGCGACTTTGACGGTGACGCCGCTGACGTGGACGGGCTCGAGCATCGCGAACGGGTACAGGTCGCCGAACTTGCCGACGTTCCACTCGATCGCCTTCAGCAGCGTGACCGCGGTCGTCGGCGGGAACTTCCAGGCGATCGCCCAGCGCGGATCGCGCCCGACCACGCCGAGCCGCCGCTGGAGCTCGAAGTCGTCGACCTTCACGACCACGCCGTCGATCTCGAACTCGAGCGCGCCGCGTCGCTCCTGCCAGGCCAGGCACTGCGCCACGACGTCGTCCTCGCCGTCGAGCCGCTTGACGTCCCCGTTCACGCGGAAGCCGTGCTCGCGCAGCCACTCGAGCGCCTCCCAGTGCGAGCCGAGCTGCAGGCCGTCGGTGACGCCGATCGCGTAGCACCACATCGACAGCGGGCGCTCGGCCGCAAGCTGGGGGTCGAGCTGGCGGATCGTCCCGGCGGCGGAGTTGCGCGGGTTCATGAACGTCGACAGGCCCGCCTCGGCGCGGCGCTCGTTCAGCGCCGTGAAGTCGGGCAGCGACATGTAGACCTCGCCGCGGACCTCGAGCAGCGGCGGCGCGCCCTCCACGCGCAGCGGGATCGCCCCGATCGTGCGCAGGTTGTGCGTGACGTCCTCGCCGACCTCGCCGTTGCCGCGCGTGGCGCCGCGCTCGAGCACGCCGTCGCGGTAGATCAGCGAGATCGCCAGCCCGTCGATCTTCGGCTCGGCGACGAAGCGGAACCGCGGATCCTCGATCCCCTCGCGCGCGAGGTGCGAGCGCATGCGCGCGACCCATGCCCGCAGCTCCTCCTCCGAGCGTGCGTTGGCGAGCGAGAGCATCGGCGCCAGGTGCGTGACCTTCCGCAGCGCCGAGACCGGCTCCTCGCCGACGCGCTGGGTCGGCGAGTCGGGCCGGACGAGGTCCGGGTACTCGGTCTCGAGCGCCTTGAGCTCGGCGAACTGCGCGTCATAGACGTCGTCGCCGATCTCGGGGTCGTCGAGGACGTGGTAGCGGTAGCTGTGGTAGGAGACCTGCTCGCGCAGCTCCGCGGCGCGCGCCGCGGCGTCTGCGGGTGCGGTCACTCGGCGAGCTCCTCCGCGGCCGGCGCGAGCAGCCGCGCGAGATCGTACGCCCGCAGCTCCTCGAGCCCGTGCTCGGCCGTGAGGTCGAAGTGCAGCGGCGTCACGGCGATCCGGCCGGCGGAGACCGCGGCCAGGTCCGTGCCCTCCTCGTCCTGGTGGATCGGCGCGTCGCCGTACACGCGGAAGCGGCGCCGGTTGTCGCCCTCGGTGTCGAGCAGCCGCAGCGCGTCGCGGTAGATGCGCTTGCCCAGCCGGCACACCTCGACGGCGTCGGCGCGACCGGCCGGCACGTTGATGTTGAGCAGCGTGCCGTCGGGCAGCGGGACGTCGTCGAGCCGGTCGACCACCCGCGCGGCGAACGCGGCCGCGACGTCGAACGAGAACTCGTCGCCGAGCCGGAAGTCCATCTCGCGCGCCTGCGACTGCTGGGAGATCGCCAGCGCCGGGACGCCGAGCACGATGCCCTCGAGTGCCGCCGCGACGGTGCCCGAGTACGTGATGTCGTCGCCGAGGTTGGAGCCGTGGTTGATGCCGGCGACGACGAGGTCGGGCTCGAAGCCCTCGACCAGGCCGAGCGACGCCAGCCGCACGCAGTCGACCGGCGTGCCGTCGCACGAGTAGCCGCGCGTGCCGTCGTCGAACGGGACCTCGGTCACCCACAGCGGCCGCCGCGTGGTGATCGAGCGCGCGGTCGCCGACATGTTCGCGTCGGGCGCGATCACGGCCAGCTCCACGTCCTCGAGCGCCACCAGCGCGCGCCGCAGCGACTGCAGCCCTTCGACGTGGATCCCGTCGTCGTTGGTGAGGAGCACGCGCAGCATCGGCCCGTCGAGGATAGAGGCACCAAAGATCAGAACTATGGGCTAGGTGGCGCCCTGCCGCGGATGCTTAGCCTCCCTGCCATGGGGCAGCGCCGCGGCATCGCAGCCATCCTTGCCGCGGCAGCGGTCTCGCTCGTGCTGGCCGGCGTCGGCGCCTACGGCGCCTACGCGGTGCTCGACGAGTTCGCGTTCGCCGACCGCGCCGCGAGCACGCTCGACTCCGACGAGGTCCGCGAGGAGGTCGCCGCCCGCATCGCGATGCGCGTGGTGCAGGACGAGCCGGCGTTCGCGGGCGTCGAGGATCCGATCGAGGACGCGGCCGGCCGGCTGATCGTCAGCGACGAGTTCCGCGGCGCGTACTGGACGGCGGTCGTCCGCCTGCACCAGGTCCTGTTCACGGATGCCGACGCGGAGGCGGCGCTGCGCGTGCCGCGCTCCGGCGCCGACCTGCAGCGCGAGCTCGCGGCGCTGCCGGGCTGGCGGCGGCTGCCGGACATCCGCGACCCGTCGATCATGGCGATCCAGAGCAGCGGCAACGAGGGCCTGCTGCGCGAGCTCGCGCCGGTAGTGGACGGTCTGGCGCTCCCGCTGACGATCGTGTTCGGC
>DASSUW010000250.1:0-5915 GCA_035706585.1 Solirubrobacteraceae bacterium
GGCTACCGCGGCGGAGGAGGCGGCGGGGGCGGCGGCGGCTACCGCGGCGGCGGTGGCGGCGGCTACCGCGGCGACCGCGACAGCGGCCGGCCAGCGCGTCGCGAGGAGCTCGAGGAGCACGGCCGCGACGGATCGTTCCGCTCATCCGTGCGCATCGTGCACGTCGACAGCGACGGCCAGCGCCGCGACCGCGAGGACGAGCGCCGCGCCGACCGCGAAGCCAAGCGCCAGGCCGAGGCCGAGCGCCTCGCCAAGCTCGGGTACTGACGCCCCGGCGAGACGCCGCGAGATTCGCCGAACCGCGAGGTCGCCGGCCGCGACGGGGTCGCCGGCCGCGACAGCGGACCGCGACGTCGCCGCGCGAGTTGCGGCGCCGAGCGGCCGCGACGAGGGCCACGTCGCGGAGGCGGGACTCGCTAGCCGGGTGGGCGGCCGTTGTGCTCCGGGCGTGGCCGCTGTGCGCGGTACCACGCCGGCCCGTACCAGCCAGGCGCCCACAGCCACAGCACGACGGCGGCAGCCAGCGCGACGAACGTGACCGCGTACAGCGCGCCCTCGCCCGCCGAGGGCAGCAGCGGGCCGGCGCCCATCGCCACGAACAGCAGCCCCACGGCCGGCAGCACGGTGATCGGTGCCAGCGGGAGGACGGCCATGTCGGTCCACGCCCGCCAGCGGCCGCTCCAGCACATCCACGCCAGCGCCAGCTGCACGACGCCGGCCACGATGAGAAGCAGGTGTTCCACGACGCCTACGTTCTAGATTGCACGGCGGTGCCGCTGCCCACGTCCGCCCAGTTCTCGTTCGTCCTGCGCGTCCGGATCGACCACCGGCCCGGCATGCTCGGACGCGTCGCCACCGCGATCGGCCAGGCCGGCGGGACGATCGGCTCGATCGACCTGGTCGCGATCGACGACGCGCACACGCTGCGCGACATGACGGTCGACGCGGGCGGGACCGAGCACGCCAACGCGATCGTCGCCGCGGTGAACGCCACGGACGGCGCCGAGGTCCTGGACGCCACCGACCGCACGTTCCTGATGCACGTCGGCGGCAAGATCGAGCAGCACAACAAGCACCCGCTGAGAACTCGCGACGACCTCAGCATGGCTTACACGCCCGGCGTGGCCCGCGTGTGCGAGGCGATCGCCGAGGACCGCGACAAGGCGTTCCAGTACACGATCAAGCGCAACACGGTCGCCGTCGTCTCCGACGGCAGCGCCGTCCTCGGGCTCGGTGACATCGGGCCCGAGGCGGCGATGCCGGTCATGGAGGGGAAGGCAATGCTGTTCAAGGAGTTCGGCGGGGTCGACGCGTTTCCTCTGTGCCTGAGCACCCAGGACCCGGACGAGATCGTGGCGACCGTCGAGCACATCGCCCCCACGTTCGGCGGCATCAACCTCGAGGACATCAGCGCGCCCCGCTGCTTCGAGATCGAGGACCGCCTCAAGCGATCGCTCGACATCCCGGTCTTCCACGACGACCAGCACGGCACCGCGGTCGTCGTGCTCGCGGCGCTGCTCAACGCGCTCAAGATCACCGGCAAGCGCATGGAGGAGCTCGACGTGCTGATCGTCGGCCTCGGCGCCGCCGGGATCGCGGTCGCGAAGATCCTGCTCGCCGCCGGCGTGGACCACATCGTCGGCTGCGACTCCAAGGGCGCGCTCTCGACCGACCGCCCCGACTACCAGGACGGGACGATGCCGGCGATCAAGCGCTGGTTCGCCGAGACCACGAACCGGGAGCGGCGCACGGGCGGCCCCGCCGACGTGATCGAGGGCGCCGACCTGTTCATCGGCCTGTCCGGCGCCAAGGTCATGCCCGCCGAGGCGCTCCAGCGGATGGCCGACGACGCGATGGTGTTCGCGATGGCCAACCCGACGCCGGAGGTCACGCCCGAGGAGGCCGAGCCGTACGCGCGCATCATCGCCACGGGCCGCTCGGACTACCCGAACCAGATCAACAACGTCCTCTGCTTCCCGGGGATCTTCCGCGGCGCGCTGGACGTCCGCGCCCGCGAGATCACCGAGGACATGAAGATGGCCGCCGCGCGCGGCATCGCCGCGGTCGTCAAGGACGAGGAGCTGCGCGAGGACCACATCATCCCGTCGCCCTTCAACCGCGACGTGCCGCAGGCCGTCGCCGCCGCCGTCGCCGAGCAGGCCAAGCGCGAAGGGTCCGCCGAGGCCGATCCCGGCACCCGCGGCTACGCCCCCGGGGACACGCAGGAGTTCGGAGCCATCCGGCCGTGACCCTCGCAGACGCCGGCCCCGTACCCCTTCCATGAGGATCACGATCACCGGCGCCACCGGCCGGCTCGGCGGGCTGATCGTCGCGGCGCTGCAGGAGCGCGGTGACGAGCTCACGGTGCTGAGCCGGAACGCCCAGAAGGCGCGCGAGCGCCTCCCCGGCGTGGAGGCGCTCGCGTGGGACCCGAGCGCCGGGCCCGCGCCCACCGAGGCCCTCGACGGGCGCGACGCGATCGTGCACCTCGCCGGCGAGGACATCGCGCAGCGCTGGAACGACGAGGCGCTGCGCCGCATCCGCGAGTCGCGCGAGATCGGGACGCGCAACCTCGTCCAAGGCATCGCCGCGGCCGACCCGCGGCCGAAGGCGCTGGTCAGCGCCGCCGCGGTCGGCTACTACGGCAACCGCCACGACCCGGTCGACGAGGACGCGCCGCCCGGCGACGACGTCCTCGCCGACATCTGCGCCGTCTGGGAGCGCGAGGCGGCCAGGGCCGCCGATCTCGGCCTGCGGGTCGCGCGCATCCGGACCGGCGTCGTCCTCGACCGCCACGGCGGCGCGCTGCAGAAGATGCTGCTGCCGTTCCGGCTCGGCGTCGGCGGCCCGGTCGCCGGTGGCCACCAGCCGCTGCCCTGGATCCACCTCGACGACGTCGTCGGCATCTACCTCCAGGCGATCGACGACGACCGCTACAGCGGCCCGATCAACGCCACGGCACCGACTCCGGCGACCAACCGGGAGTTCTCCAAGGCGCTCGGGCGCGCGCTCAAGCGCCCGGCGATCACGCCGGTGCCGGCGTTCGCGCTGCGGCTCCTCTACGGCGGCATGGCCAAGCTCGTCGTCGAGGGGCAGTGCGCGCTGCCCCGCCGCGCGCTCGAGCTCGGCTACGAGTTCCGGCATCCTGATCTCGACGAAGCGCTGCAGTCGGCGCTTCGCGAGACATGAACGACCGCTACGACCCCCTTCCCGGGCTCACCGAGATCCCCGCCTTCCTGCTCCGCAAGCTGTCGCGGCGCGGGCGGCGCATCTTCGGCGTCGTCGCCGCGCTGGCGGCGGTCGCCGTCGCCGCCGGCCTGTATGTCGCGATCCCGGCGATCACCGACAGCAAGCAGGAGCACGCCGCCGCCGAGCGGCGCGCCGACCGGCAGCGCGAGGCCGCGCTCGTCGCGCGGCTGCGCGCCGAGCAGCGGCTGATCGACGGCACCGGCACGTCCGCCCGTGGGCTCGACGGCAGCGCGGCGATCACGGCCCGCCGCGCGCTCGTGAGCGAGCTCAGCGCCGCCGTGCAGGAGGACGCGCACAGGCGGGTCCGGACGGGCGAGCTGGACCGCTCGATCGACCGTGTCGAGTGCGAGCGCTTCCCCCGTGGCGCGCGCGGCGAGGACCCGGCGACCGACCTCGCGAACCCCGTCGGCCGCTACTCGTGCCTCGCGGTCACGGCGGACGTGCCCGGGACCGAGGCGGCGCGCGCCAGCAGCATCGGCTACCCCTACCGCGCCCGCGTCGACTTCCGCGCGGGGACGTACACGTTCTGCAAGATCAGCGGCCGTCCCGGCGAGGGATCCCTGAGGCGCGAGCTGCGCGTGAAGGTGCCGGTCGCGTGCGGCGGCGACGCCTGACACGTCCGCGGCCCAGCGGCCATATAGGGGAGGCAGTGGCGACCCTGCCTCCCGACCTCGATCGGCTCGGTCAGCAGCTCGCGGGCGCAGCCGGCAGCACGCTGGCCGCCCGTCGGCGCCGTGCCGAGCGCCGCCGGCGCGTGACGCTCGCCGCCGTGACCGGCGCGCTCGCGTTCGCCGTGCTGACCCCGGGCCCGCTCGGCTCGGGCATGCGCGATCTCGGCCACGCGAACCTCGTCGGCGCGGGCGTCGAGCAGATCGGCTGCGAGGACTCGCCGGGCAGGACCTTCATCCTGCCCGACTGCGACGGGCCGATGATCCTGCACCGGTCCTACGCCTGGCGCTGAACGTCCTGGTAGTCCGCTTCCTTGACGCGGCCGAACGGGCCGATGACCTTCCACTTGGAGTCGGGCTTCGCCGGCCAGAACAGCCAGATCAGCGCGCCCACGAAGCTGAGGATGAGGCCGAACGCCAGGCCCAGCTTCTCACCGTAGCCCTTGCGGTTGGAAAGGTATGACGCGAGGATCGCCGACGCCAGCCACGCGTAGAGCAGCCACAGCGCCAGCACGCCCATCTCTGCGAAGAGGTTCATGTTCCCAGGTACGCCTTCTGCACTTCGGGGTTGGTCCGCAGCGCGGAGGACTGATCGGACATCACGACCTTGCCCGTCTCCAGCACGTAGCCGCGCTGGGAGACGTCGAGCGCGAAGTTCGCGTTCTGCTCGACGAGCAGGATCGTCGTGCCCTGCTTGTTGATCTCGGCGATCGTCTCGTAGATGCGCTCGACGAGGATCGGCGCGATGCCCATCGACGGCTCGTCGAGCAGCAGCAGCTTCGGCCGGCCCATCAGCGCGCGGCCGATCGCCAGCATCTGCTGCTCGCCGCCGGACATCGTCCCGGCCTTCTGCGTCTCGCGTTCCTTCAGGCGCGGGAACAGCTCGAACACGCGGTCCATGTCCTCGACGATGCTCGCCGAGTCGCGGCGCAGGAACGCGCCGAGCTCGAGGTTCTCGCGCACGGTCATGCGCGAGAAGCAGCGGCGCCCCTCCGGTGACTGGCAGATCCCGAGCCGGACGATCTCCTGTGCCGGCAGCAACGAGATGTCCTGGCCGTCGAGCCGGATCGCGCCGGTGCGCGGAGGCGTGAGCCCCGAGATCGAGCGCAGCGTCGTGGACTTGCCGGCGCCGTTGGAGCCGATCAGCGTCACGCACTCGCCCTCGTTGACCTCGAGCGAGACGCCCTTCAGCGCCTGGATGTTCCCGTAGTAGGTCCGGATGTCCTCGACTTCCAGGAACGCCATTCCTACTTCCCCTCCTCGGCCGCGGCCTTGCCCAGGTACGCCTCGATGACCCGCGGGTTCGAGCGCACCTCCGCGGGCTCGCCCTCGGCGATCTTCTCGCCGTGGTCGAGCACGGTGATGTACTCGGAGACGCCCATGACGACCTTCATGTCGTGCTCGATCAGCACGATCGTGATGCCGCGCTCGTCACGCAGCCTGCGCATGAACGCGGTGAGCTCGTCGGACTCCTGGGGGTTCATGCCCGCCGTCGGCTCGTCGAGCAGCAGCAGCTGCGGGTCCGACGCCAGCGCGCGGGCGATCTCCACCCGCCGCTGGTCACCGTACGCGAGGTTGATGGCGAGCTGCTCGTGCACGCGCTTGGGCAGGCCGACGTAGCTGAGCTCCTCGTGCGCCTTCTCGCGCACGCGCTTCTCCTCCTTGCGCACCCCGGGGGTCCGCAGGATCGATCCGAACAGGCCCGCGCCCATGCGCGAGTTCTGGCCGACCATGCAGTTCTCGACCGCGGTCATCGTCGCGAACAGGCGGATGTTCTGGAACGTCCGCGCCATGCCCGCCTTCATGATCAGATCCGGACGCTTGCCGGTGATGTTGCTCCCCGAGAACGTGATCCGCCCGATCGTCGGCTTGTAGAAGCCGGTGAGCATGTTGAAGAACGTCGTCTTGCCGGCGCCGTTGGGCCCGATGATCGACACGATCGACTTGTCGGGCACGCTGAAGGTGACGTCGCTGACCGCGGTCAGGCCGCCGAACTGC
>DASSUW010000251.1:0-2274 GCA_035706585.1 Solirubrobacteraceae bacterium
CGGCTCCGCGTTGACGCCCTGCTCGCCCACCGCGCCGGCGACGAGCGGCAGCGCGCCGCGGACCTGGTCGTCGAGCCGGCCGAGCTCGAACGAGCGCTGCTCGACGTAGGTGATGCCGCCCAGCAGCAGCAGGCCGAGCGCGGTCAGCGCCAGCAGCGCGACCAGCAGCCGGGCCCGCAGCGACGCCATCACGCGCGCGGCGCTCGCAATGCGTAGCCGACGCCGCGGACCGTCTGGATCAGCGACGGCCCGTGCACGTCGAGCTTCTTGCGCAGGTAGCTGACGTACGTCTCGAGCACGCGCGCGTCACCGCCGAAGTCGTAGTCCCAGACGTGCTCGAGCAGCTGCGCGCGGGTGAGCACGCGGCGTGGGTTGAGGAGCAGGTAGCGCAGCAGGCGGTATTCGGTCGCGGTCAGATCGACCGGCGCGCCGGCGCGCGTGACCTCGTGCGTCTCCTCGTCCAGCTCGACATCCTCGAACGTCAGCCGGCTCGACTCCGGCGCCGCGAGGCCCGCGCGGCGCAGGATCGAGCGTATGCGGGCGACCAGCTCCTCGAGGCTGAACGGCTTGGTCATGTAGTCGTCGCCGCCGAGCGTGAGGCCGCGGATCTTGTCCTCGGTGGCGTCGCGCGCGGTGAGGTAGATGATCGGCACGCGGCTGTTCTGGGCGCCGAGGCGCTGCGCGACGTCGAAGCCCTCCATGTCCGGCAGCATGACGTCGAGCACGATGAGGTCGGGCCGGAAGCTCGACACGGCGGCGATGGCCTCGGCCCCGGTGGTCGCCGACTCCACGTCGAACCGCTGGAAGCGCAGCGCCATCGTGACGACATCCACGATGTTCGGCTCGTCGTCGACGACCAGGACGCGGTGCGGAGGGGCTTCGCTCATCATGCGTTCGAGTTTCGGCACGGACTGTTGTAGCTCCCTGTGAGGATCCTGAGAGATTCCTGAGATGCCCGCGGGGATCGCGATCGTCGCCGGCGGGTTCGCCTTCCGGGCGAACACCCGCAAGGGAACCCGACCCCTGGGTCAGCGTTCCGCGAGCTCCCGTAGGACGCCGGCGAGGTACTCGATGTGCGCCTGCATGGCGCGCTCGGCCGCCATGCGCTGGTGCCGCCGCACGGCGCGCAGGATCGCGCGGTGCTGGGACAGGATCGCGTCGGCCTCGACCTTGACGGAGATGTGAGCGACGAGCGTCGGCTGAGCACCTCGAGGATCCACGCCGTCAGCGCGCGCAGCAGGTCGTTGCCCGCCGCCTCGGCGAGGATCTGGTGGAAGCGGCCGTCGGCCGCGTTTCGGCGAGATCCTGCTCGGTGCCGATCCGCTCGCCGGGCTGGAGCTTCTGCTCCTCCAGCCAGCGGCGGATGAGAGCGGCGATCTCCTCGCTGGCCCCCGCGAGCGCCGGTACTCGGCTCTGGGTCGCTCCGGGGAGGTGGCCATGGCGGCATGGCACGGACGACGACAAGTGCCAAACGTTTGTCTTATCGCGAGCGCGACGGACGTGCCGCGAGGATCCGGCGCGCGACGCCGGTCTCGGTCCGCCGGCCGTAGCGGTCGGCGGCGCCGCGGGTGAGGACGGCCAGCGCGATCCGCCGGCCGTCGCGCTCGAGCAGCGCAACCTGGTGCGAGAGGCCGGTGCGCCAGCCGCCCTTGAACATGATCCGGAAGTCGAGGTCGGCGGCGACCGGAGCGATCCCCCAGCGCTGCGACGGGACGATCGAGCCGAGCAGACCGCGCAGGTAGCTGCGGTGCCGCCTGGGCGCGAGCGTGTCGATGCGCAGGAACAGCCGCGCCTGGTCGGCCGGCGTGATGTGGGCGTCGGACCAGTGGCCGACGTCGGTGAAGCGGGTCATGTGCGCCGCGCGCGCGACCCGGTACAGGCCGGCGCCGCCGACGCGCCGGTAGACCGCACTCGCCGCCGCGTTGTCGGACACCGTGATCATCGGGCGCAGGAGCGCCCGCTCGGTCGCCGTGAGCCGGCGGTGGCGGGCCTCGCGGACCACCTCGAGCGCGAGCATCGCCTTGACGACGCTGGCCGAGTAGAACCAGCGGTTGACGCGCAGGCCGCGCAGCCTGCCGCCGGGCTCGACGACCGCGAAGCCGACCGTGCCGGCGCGACCGCGGGCGTAGTCGCGCGCCTCCCGCACCCCGCCGGGCGCGACAAGGGACTCCGGGGGCCCAGGCGGGACCGCGAAGGCGCGGGCCGGCGCGAGGACGATCAGGGCGGCCCCGGCGGCCGCGCCGCACGTGACGCGCCGCACCGCGGCGCCGCTGC
>DASSUW010000252.1:0-10078 GCA_035706585.1 Solirubrobacteraceae bacterium
CGCACGGCCGCCGGCAGCCGCCGCTCGGTCCTGCTCGCCGCGGCCGGCGCCACCGGCAGCGCGCTCGTGCTGCTCCTGCTCGCGCTCTACCTCCAGCGCTGGATCCTCGCGCCCGTCCGCCGCGTCGCGGTCGCCGCCCGGCGGCTCGCCGACGGGCGCCGTGACGCCCGCGTGCCGCCCGGCGGCCGCGGCGAGGTGGCGCTGCTCGCCGAGTCCTTCAACGGCATGGCGGACGCACTGACCGCGCGCGAGGAGGACCTGCGTGTGGCGAGCGACCGGCTCGACGGCATCCTCGACCACGCGACCGCGCTGATCTCCGTCAAGGACGTCGACGGCCGCTACCTGCTCGTCGGCCGCCGCTGGCAGGCGGAGACGGGCCTGAGCGCCGCCGACGTGCTCGGCCGCACCGACGCCGAGCTCCTGCCGGGCCGGCACGCCGCGCCGTCGCGCGCCGCCGACCTGCAGGTCATCCGCACCGGCGAGCTGCTCGAGTACGAGCGCGAGGCGATCACCGCCGACGGCACGCGCTCCTACCTCACCGTCAAGTTCCCGCTCAAGGACGCGGCCGGCGACGTCTACGCCGTCGCCACCATGGCCACCGACGTCTCCGAGCGCAATCGCGCGCTCGCCGAGGCGGTCGAGGCCTCGCGCTCGAAGTCCGAGTTCCTGGCCAACATGAGCCACGAGATCCGCACGCCGCTCAACGGCGTGATCGGGATGACCGAGCTGCTGCTGCAGACCGACCTCGCGCCCGAGCAGCGCGAGTACGCGCAGACGGCCGCCTCGTCCGGCGAGGCGCTGCTCGGCGTCATCAACGACATCCTCGACTTCTCCAAGATCGAGGCCGGCAAGCTCGAGCTCGACGCGCACGAGTTCGACCTCCGCGAGGCGGTCGAGGACGTGTGCGAGATGCTCGCGCCGCAGGCGCACGGCAAGGGTCTGGAGCTGACCGCGTTCATCGGCGACGACGTCCCCGCCAGCGTCTCGGGCGACCGCGGACGCCTGCGCCAGATCGTCACCAACCTGGTCGCCAACGCGGTCAAGTTCACGCATCGCGGCGACGTCTCCGTGCGCGTGGAGCTCGTCGAGCGCGGGGCCGGGGAGTCGACGCTGCGCTTCGAGGTCGCCGACAGCGGCATCGGGATCGAGCCGGCGAAGCTCGGCACGCTGTTCGAGTCGTTCTCACAGGCCGACACGTCGACGACGCGGCGCTACGGCGGCACCGGCCTCGGCCTGGCGATCTCGCGGCAGCTCGTGCAGCTGATGGGCGGCGACATCGCCGTCACGTCCGTCCCCGGCGGCGGCAGCACGTTCTCGTTCACCGTGCGCTTCCCGGAGGGCCTGCCGATCGCCCGCCGCGGCGCCGTCGAGGTCCCGGAGGGCCTGAAGGTCCTCGTGGTCGACGACAACGCGACCAACCGCGCGATCGTCGAGGCGTACCTCGCGTCCTCCGGCGCCCGCTGCGAGCAGGCGGTCTCCGGCGCCGAGGCGCTCACGCTGATGCACGCGGCGGCGCGCGGCGGGGCGCCGTTCGAGGTCGTGGTGCTCGACGCCCACATGCCCGAGATGGACGGGCTCGATCTCGCTGCCGCGATCGGGCAGGCGCCGAGCCTGCGCAGCGCGCGGCTGGTGATGCTGACCTCGACGGGCGATCACCGCAGCCGCGCGCGCGAGCTCGGCATCGAGGCGTACCTGACCAAGCCGGTGCGCCGCGGGCGGCTGCTCGCGACCGTCGCCGACCAGGCGTCCGACCCCGCGCCCGTCGCGCCGGCGCTCGCGACCGCCCCGGAGGGCCTGCGCGTGCTCGTCGCCGAGGACAACCCGGTCAACCAGCTCGTGATCGAGACGATGCTCTTCAAGCGCGGCTTCACGGTCGACATCGCCGGCGACGGCGCCGAGGCGCTGGCCAAGCTCGCCCACGGCCGCTACGCCGCGGTGTTCATGGACTGCCAGATGCCGAACGTGGACGGCTACGAGGCGACCGCCCGCATCCGCGCCCAGGAGCGCGGCGAGGAGCGGCTGCCCGTGATCGCCATGACCGCGCACGCGATGGCGGGCGATCGTGAGCGCTGCCTGGCCGCGGGCATGGACGACTACCTGTCCAAGCCGCTGCGCCCGGAGCTGCTCGACGACGTGCTCGAGCGCTGGCTCGGGATCACGATCGGCGAGGGCGCGGGCGCCGAGGTGGAGGACTCCTACGAGGCGATCGACGCGCTGATCGACGCGGCGCGCATGCGCACATTCCGCGAGGACTACCCGGACATCGTCGAGCAGCTGCTCCAGCTGTTCGTGGACAGCACGCCGGAGCTGCTCGACGAGCTGCGCGCGGCGGTCGACGGCGGCGACGGCGAGGAGCGCAGGCGCGCCGCCCACAAGCTCAAGGGCAGCTGCCAGAACATCGGCGCAACGTTCATGGCCACGCTGTGTCTCGCGCTCGAGCGCGACGAGGTCGACGCGGCCGCCACACTCGCTCAGCTCGACGACGCGTTCCTGTCGACCGAGGCGGCGCTGCGGCGCGAGCTGACGGTGGCGTGATGGCCGTGGCGCTCGTGATCCTCGCGCTGGCCCTGGTGGGCGCCGGTCTGTACGCGCGACGCCTGCGCGGCCGGCTCGCCGCCGTGGCGGGCGCGGCCGCGCGCTATGAGGCGCTTGCCGCTCACCTGCCCGACGTCTCGGTCCTGCTGTACGACCGCGACCTGCGCTTCACGCTGCTCGAAGGGGCGGCGATGCCGTCGCAGGGCTGGCGCCGCGAGGACATCGAGGGCCGCCCGATCGCCGACGTGATCCCGGCCGCGCGGCGCGACGAGCTGCTCGAGCACTGCCGCGTCGCGCTGCGCGGCGAGTCGTCCACCCACGACTGGGTGAGCGTGCGCGACGCCGCGCGCCGCTACCGCAACGTCCACGTGCCGCTGCGCGACGCGCGCGGTGCGGTGGTCGGCGGCATGATGGTGGTTCGCGACGTGACCGACGCCGATGCGCTGCAGCAGGCCGTCGAGGCGCAGCAGGCGTTCCTGTCGGGCGTGCTGGACCAGCTGACCGACCACGTCGTGGCGTGCGACGCCGACGGCCGCCTGGTCGTCGTCGACGAGACGGTGCTCGGGCCCGTCGACCCGGACATGGGGCCGCTGGACTGGCCGGAGTACTTCAAGCTGCGCGGGCCCGACGGCCGCACGCCCGTGCCGGCCGCCGACGTGCCGCTGTTCCGCGCGCTGCAGGGCGACGTCATCACCGACGCCGAGCTGACGGTAGCGCTGCCCGGCCGGCCCGTGCGGCAGCTGCTGGCCTCGGCGCGACCGGTGCTCGACGCCGACGGCCGCACCGTCGGTGCGGTCGCCACCGGCATCGACGTGACCGACCGGCGCGAGACCGAGAGTCGCCTGCGGGCGAGCGAGGAGCGCTACCGCTCGGTCGTCGAGAGCGTCGAGGACATCGTCTTCCAGACGGATCTCAAGGGCCGCTGGACGTTCCTGAACGAGAGCTGGGCGCGCTGGAGCGGGATCCCGGTGCAGGACGGCATCGGCCGCTCCGCCCACGAGCTCGTCCATCCCGGCGATCGTGCCGTCCACGCGCGCACGTTCGCGCCGCTCGTCGCCGGCGAGGTCGACGGCGTGCGGCTGCGCCACCGCTACCTGACCGCCGACGGCGTGACGCGCTGGGCCGAGGTCCGCGCGACGTTGGCGCGCGACAGCGCCGGGCGCCCGCACGGCATCGCGGGCGTGATCGAGGACGTCACCGAGCGCCACCGCACGAAGCAGTACGAGGCGGCCGAGCACGCCGTCGTCGACCTGCTCGCCGACGCGGTGGACATCGAGCACGGCGTGATCGCGCTGCTCGAGGTGCTGTGCCGGCACCTCGACTGGGACCTTGCCGAGCTGTGGTCGCTGGACCCGTCGCGCGAGCTGCTCGTCTGCACCGACGCGTGGGGCGAGCGGCGCGAAGGGCTGGAGGTGCTGGAGGCCGCGCGTGCGGGGGAGGCGGTCGAGATCGGCGACGGCCTGCAGGGCCAGGCGTGGGCGCGCCGGGCCCCGATCTGGGCGACCGGCCTGCAGGAGGACCCGCTGTTCCGGCGCGGCGAGGCCGCGGCGGCGGCCGGCGTGCGGTCGGCGCTGGCGCTCCCGGTGTCGCGCGGCCGCGACGTGCTCGCGACGATCCTGTTCTTCTCGCGCGAGGAGCGCGAGCCCGATCCCGCGCTGGCGCGGCTGCTGCAGACGATCGGCGCACACCTGGCGCAGTTCCTCCAGCGCCGCCGGGCCGAGCGCGAGGTCGTCGCGCTCCGGCGGGTCGTCGACGACCTGCACACGAGCCTGACGCCCGAACGCGCGCGGGGAACGCTGGCTGGGGAACACCGGCCCGGGGGGCCGGGTTCCCTTGCGGGTGTTCGCCCGGGGGGCGAAACCCGCTAGTAGTGGCGGGCTCCCTTGCGGGTTTCGCCCAGGGGGCGAAACCCGCGACGTGGCGCCCATCCGTCCGGTTTGTGTGCGAACGTACGTTCGCATGACAAGCGACGGCAGTCCCTACGCCAGGTTCCAGCGCGCGCTGCGCATCGGCCGCCTCTCGCTCGTGCGCGCGGCCGCGGCCGAGCTTCCGCGGATCGACCTCGACGATGCGCTCTCGATCTGCCTGCTGATCTCCGAGCAAGACTCCGAGCGCTATGAGCGCGCGGCGGTGCGCTGGCTCGCGCGGATGAGCCTGGAGGTCCCGACGATCCGGATCGAGGATCTGCGGGCGGGGCTGCTCGCGTTCGAGGCGCTGCCGGAGAACCCGGCCGGCGCGCGCACCGCGCTGGCCGACCTGTGCGTGCGCCACGGCCTCGATCGTGCCGCACGCGGGCTGGTGGACTGAGCCACACCGCGCGCGGTCTCGTGGACCGAGCCGCGGTCTCCAGTGAACTGCGGCATTGACGGGGAGCGCGCTCGCACACTCCGCGCGCCGCCTCGACGCGCCGGTCGACGTTCGCCGGCGTTACCGCAGCTCGAGCACCTGCGCGCCCGAGATCCAGTGCACGTGCGTCTCGCCGTAGCGGGTCAGCGCGCGTCCCGGCAGCGGATGCGTGTGGCCGTGCAGGAGGTGGCGCGGCGCGTGGCGGTCGACCCAGTTGCGCAGCGCCTCGAAGCCGATGTGCGCCGGGTCTTCGAGGTCGTCGTTGATGCCGAGGGGCGGGCAGTGGCACAGCAGCACGTCGGCGCCCGGCAGGCGCTTGACGAGCTTGTTGGCTTCGCGCTGCGTGTACTGGTGCGTGGCGCCGCGCTGGTAGCGCACGCAGCCCTCGAAGCCCGCGACCGTCAGGTCGCCGCCGAGCTGGGTGCGGCGCAGGTGCAGGTCCTCGATCTCCAGTTCGCGCAGCAGATCCTCGGGGTCGTGGTTGCCGTGGACGCCGAAGCGCGGCACGTCGAGCGTCATCAGCGGCTCGATCCAGGCGCGGTCGAGATCGCCCAGGCAGAACACGGCGTCCACGCCCTTCTGGCGTGCCAGCAACGCCGGATCGACCGGCGGGCGCTTGTCGGCGAGCGCGAGGACGCGCATCAGGACCGCAGCGCGGCGAGGCCGGCCTCGAGGAACCGCAGCGCGTCGTCGATGAACGCCATCGGGTCGGCCAGCATCGCCTCGGCCACCTTCGGGTCGGCCTCCAGGACGGCCTCGGCGCTGTCGCTGGAGGCCGTGAGCGCGGCGGTCGCCGCCGCGGCCACGAGCCGCGGCCGGAGGGCGTCGGCCGGCTCGCCGAGGTCCTCGCCGACGGCTTCCGCGAGCCGGCGCTCGAACTCGCGCGTATGGCGCAGGTCACAGGCCGCGACCGCCGGCGACTCCCGGCGCAGCTTCGCCTCGAGCAGCATCTTCCCGGGCGTCGGCATGTACTCCCGCGCCGCGCTCTCGACCCATGTCCGGAGCGCCTCGAGCGCGGTCGTCCCGGGTGCGCGGTCGCGCAGCACGCGGTCGAACTCGGCGATCGCCGTCTCGTACTTGGGGAAGACGGCGTCCTCCTTGGACGGGAAGTAGGCGAAGAACGTCCGCGGCGCGACGTCGGCCGCCTCGGCGATGTCGGCGATCGTCGTCGCGTCGAACCCGCGCTCGGCGAACAGCTTCATCGCCGCTTCGTGGATCGCCTGGCGCGTCTGCTGCTTCTTTCGCTCCCGCAGGCCGCTGGACATTGCGGCCGCAATTGTAGCGATTTGCGCTATGTGCAAATCTGCGACGGTTGCAAAATTGCAGTCATTGTGGTTTCCTGCCGATGACTGAGAACGACCGTTCCCCTTCTCGGAGCTCCCCTCACATGTCCGCCTTCCTCTCCCGCCTCGGCACCGGCGCCGCCCGCCACTGGCGCCGCACGATCCTGATCGCGATCGTCCTGATCGCCGGCATCGCCACGCTCGGCAGCGCGCTGGGCGCCGGCTTCGTCGACAACTACCGGACGCCGGGCGTGGACTCGACAAGGGCGCAGGAGCTGCTCGAGCAGCGCTTCCCGCAGGCGTCGGGCGGCGACGCGCAGATCGTCTTCGCGGGCGATCGTGCGCAGGTCAGCGGCGCCGGCGTCAAGGCGACGCTCGCCGCCGTCGCCGACCAGCCACACGTCAGCGGCGTGAGCGACCTGCAAGTGTCGCCCGACGGGACCGTCGCGTTCGCGACCGTGCAGTACGACCAGCCGGCCGAGGATCTCGGGCCGGCGGCGCGCGACCGGCTCGAGGCCGCGGCGGGGCCGGCCGAGCAAGCCGGGGCCGAGGTCTCGATGCGCGGCATGGTCATCGACGTCGGCGACGACCAGATGGCGCCGGTCGGCGAGCTGATCGGCATCGCCGCCGCCCTGCTGCTGCTCACGCTGCTGTTCCGCTCGGTCGTGGCGATGACGCTGACGCTGGTTGCCGCCGGCTTCGGGCTGGTCGGCGGCATGACGCTGGTCGCGCTCGCGAGCGCGGGCGTGGAGATTCCGACCGTCGCCCCGACGATCGGCATGATGCTCGGGCTCGGCGCGGGCGTCGACTACGCGCTGTTCCTCGTCGCCCGCCACCGCGAGCGGCTTGCCGCCGGCTCGGACCCGGCGACCGCTGCCGGCGAGGCCAACGGGACCGCCGGCGTCGCCGTGCTCACCGCGGGCGCGATCGTCGTCGTGGCGATCAGCGGCCTGCTCGCCGTCGGCATCCCGTTCGTGGGCCGCATGGGCCTCGCCGCCGGCGTGGTCGTCGCGACCACGGCCGTCGCGGCGATCACCGTGATGCCCGCGCTGCTCGGCATGGCCGGCCGGCGCGTGCTGAGCCGCCGCGATCGTCGCGGAACCGCCGTCCCCGCCGGCCCCGCGCGCCGCGGCCTCGCGGAGCGCTGGGCGCGGCGCGTCTCCGCCCGCCCCGCGCTCTCCGCGCTCGCCGGGGTGGCGATCCTGCTCGCGCTCGCGGCGCCGGTCCTCGGCCTGCGGCTCGGCCAGCCCGACGACGGGACGAAGGCCGCGTCGACCACCCAGCGGGTCGCCTACGACCGGCTCGCCGACGGCTTCGGCCCCGGCTTCAACGGCCCGCTCGTGATCGCCGTCGCGCTGCCCGCCGACCAGACCGCGGCCGACGCGGCGCTCAGGAGGCTGGAGGCGGGCGCCAAGGCCGCGCCCGGCGTCGCCGCCGTGGCGACCCCGGTCAAGAGCCCGCGCGGCGACGCGGCCACCATCACCGTCATCCCGCGCACCTCGCCGCAGGACGCCGCCACGTCCACGCTCGTCGACACGCTGCGCGAGCGCGTCGTCCCGGCCGCCACGGCCGGCACCGGCGCCCGTGCGCACGTCGGCGGCGCGACCGCGACGTTCGACGACATGGCCAATCGCGTGAGCGAGCGGCTGCCGGTGTTCATCGGCGTGGTCGTCGGGCTCTCGCTGCTGCTGCTGATGGCGGCGTTCCGGTCGATCGTCGTGCCGCTCGTCTCGGCCGTCTTCAACCTGCTCTCGATCGGCGCCGCCTACGGCGTCGTGACGCTCGCGTTCCAGACCGACGCCGGGACGTCGCTGCTGGGGGTCGCCGAGCAGCCGATCGTCAGCTTCATCCCGATGTTCATGTTCGCGATCCTGTTCGGGCTCAGCATGGACTACAACGTGTTCCTGCTCTCGCGGGTGCGCGAGGAGTACGTCCGCACCGGCGACGCCCGCGGCGCCGTGATCCACGCGGTCGACCGCACCGCCGCGGTGATCGGGACCGCCGGCGCGATCATGACCGCCGTCTTCCTCGGCTTCGTCACGGAGGCGGACTCGATCGTGAAGATGATGGGCATCGGCCTCGCGACCGCCATCGCGGTCGACGTGACGGTCGTGCGCATGCTGCTCGCCCCCGCGGTGCTGACGTGGCTCGGCGACCGCGCCTGGGGCCTGCCGCGCTGGCTCGACCGCCTGCTCCCGCACGTCGACCTCGACGGAGCAGCGCGGCTGCGGGCGGAGGGTCAGTCCGCGTAGGCCGCCGGGCGCATCGGGACCGAGCTCAGTCCTTGTAGGGGTCGCGGACGCCGGGGCCGGCCATGGCGACGCCGATCGGCGTCAGGCGATGCAGCACGCTGATCGAGTCGCCGTGCGCGGCCAGGACCTCGTCGAGCCGCTTGTAGGCGTCCGGCGCCTCGTCGGCGGCGCCGCCGCGCAGCTCGATGCCGCGGGCGCGCAGGTCGGCGCGCACCGCGTCGTAGTCGATCAATCCGGGCCGGCCCTTCTTGCCGCGCGCCTGGGTGCGCGACAGCCGGCGTCCCGCGCCGTGCACGGTGGAGAAGAACGCGGCGCGCGCGGCGTCCGTGTCGTTGCCTTCGAGGATCACGCTCGTCTCGCTCATCGTCGACCCGACGAAGCCCTGCTGCCCCGGGAACGCCGGTGTGCAGCCCTTGCGCACGACCCACCACTCGTCGCCCGCGTGCGTCTCGCGGGAAGCGAAGTTGTGGTTGTTGTGCACCGCGTGCGTGACGGACGCGCCGAGGATGTCGAGCACCCGATCGACGACGACGTCGCGGCCGGCGTACGCGTAATCGCACGCCAGGTTCATCGCCGCGATGTACTCCCGGCCGGCCTCGGAATCGAGGCGCAGCAGCGCGGGCGGTGCGTCCATCCCGCCGCCGCGTTCGCCCGCCAGCGCGAGATAGCGCGTCGCGGTCTTGTGCCCGAACCCGCGCGAGCCGAAGTGCACGCCGACCCAGACGACGCCGTCGTCGTCGACGAACAGGTCGACGTAGTGGTTGCCGGCCCCGACGGTGCCGAGCTGCTTCGCCGCCAGGTCGAGCAGCGCCCGCTGGGCGGGCACGTCGGCGGTGCGGATCGCGTCCAGGACCGGGTGGTCGACCGGCTCGTCGTTGTGGCGGCCGACGCCGAACGAGACGCGCTCGACGATCGTGTCCATGATCCGCGGCAGGTCGGCGGCGATGTCGGCGTGCCGCAGGTCGGTCCGCACGGCCTTGTTTCCGCAGCCGATGTCGTAGCCGACGCCGGACACCGAGATGTGGCGGCGGTACGCGACCGCGCCGCCGACGGGCTGGCTGTAGCCGACGTGCCCGTCCGCGCACAGCACGCCGACCGCGCCCGCTTCGGCCCGCACGCAGCGCTCGAGCTGCTGCACGGTCCGCGCTTCGTGCTCGCCGATCACGGTCACGGACATGCAGTGCACGGTAGAGCGCTCGGACGCGCGGTCGCGGCCCGGATAATGGCCTGATGGACCGCGTGAACATCTTCGACCCGCAGTGCGCGTACGACGACACCGATCCCGACGGCTACCGGGCCGGCATGGACCGCTTCGGCGGCCGCATCAACGCCCGGCGGATCGGCGGCAGCGTGTACGAGATCCCACCCGGCCAGAGCATCTGCCCCTACCACTACGAGCTCGGCGACGAGGAATGGCTGATCGTCCTCGCCGGCCGGCCGACGATCCGCCATCCGGGCGGCGAGGACGTGCTCGCCCCCGGCGACACGGTGTGCTTCCCGGAGGGCGCCGAGGGCGCCCACAAGGTCACCAATCACGACAGCGAAACCGTGCGCGTGCTGATGATCTCCACCCGCCGGCTGCCGTCGGTGGCGGTCTATCCGGACAGCGACAAGGTCGGCGTCTGGGAGGGCTTCGGCGCGCCGCTGGGCCTGTACCGGCGC
>DASSUW010000253.1:0-10902 GCA_035706585.1 Solirubrobacteraceae bacterium
CGAGCTCGCGCAGCTCGCCCGCGAGGTGCACGACGCCGGCGCTGCGCGCCGCCGGCGCGGTCCACGGCACCGGCCCGGAGAGCGCGTAGTCGACCTTGAACGCCCCGGTCCCGTAGCGCCAGCGCGCGAGCCGGCGGTGGAGCCGGCCGGAGAGCGCGCCGGCGGGCAGCAACCGGGCGAGCACGCCCGCGCTGACCGTGGTGAGAACGGCGTCGGCGGCGATCTCCTCGCCGCTCTGCAGGCGGGCACCCGCCGCGCGGCCGCCGCGCACGAGGACCTGCTCGACGCAGGCGTCGCAGCGCACGCGGGCGCCGTACGCCGCGGCGCGTCCGGCGAGCGCGTCGGTCAGCGCCTGCATGCCGGTGCGCGGCAGCGGCCAGCCGTGGCTCTGGCCCACGAGCTGGAGCAGGAAGCCGAACGCTCCGCTGCCCGGCGTCGTCGGCGGCAGCCCCGAGTGCTGGGCGGACGCCGCCAGCCACGCCGTGGCTCGCGTGTCGCCGTCGAACAGGTCCAGGCCCAGCGTCTGCACCGGGGCGAGCAGCCGCCGCGCCCAGCGCGGCGTGGCGGTGCCCAGCGCCAGCGCGAGCCCGAGCGCGTCGCGCCCGGGCGGCAGCGGAGCGAAGATCGCGCGGGCCAGGCGCTCCGCCTGCGGCAGCATCCGCTCCATCGCCGCGGCCCAGCCGGCGCCGGCCGGGCCCAGCGAGTCGACCGTGGCCGCGACGTCGCGGTGCAGCGCGATCGCGCTCCCGTCGTCGAACGGGTGCGCCATCACGACCGGCGGGTCGACCCACTCGACGCTCAGCCCGAGCTCGGAGATCGCGGGGGTGACGAACGCCATCGGAGCGAATCCGGCGCAGGAGTCGTGGACGAAGCCCGGCAGCGTGACCTGGCCGGACGCGGTCGCGCCGCCGGGAGCGGCGGCCTGCTCGAGCACGGTGACCTCGAGCCCGGCAGCGGCGAGGTGGATGGCCGCGACCAGGCCGTTGTGCCCTGCCCCTACGACGAGGACGCGGGTCACCGGCTCACCCAGGCCCAACCGGATGGACTGGCCATACGCTCAGGAACCTAGACCTTGGTCGTGCCGTATTTCTGACATTGCCGCGTACCTTCGATGCATGAGGGCATCAGTCTCACGGACGACGCTGGTGGCCGTACTGGCGGCCGCAGCATTCGCGACAGTCACCGCAGCGGCGCGCGCCGACGTCATGACGGCGGGCACCTGGGACGGGAAGATCACCGGGGGGACGCTCACGCTCGGCAACGGCGATCTGCACGACGTCGCCGTGCCCGACGGCGACACGTTCACGTTCACGATCCCGGCGGGCAGCGCGGCGCCGGTCGCGTTCAAGGCTCCGGCCACCCATGTGCCGATCCCGCTGAAGTCGGAGACGGTCGGGGGCGACGTGTGGTCGGCCGCGGGCAGCCTCGACATCTCGCCGGTCACCGGCACGGTCGATCCCGCCACGGGCGCCGTGGCCGCGACCGCGACCGCCCACGGGATCCTGCACCTCGACCTCGCGCCCGCCACCGGGGTCGCGACGTCGCTGTACTGCCACCTGGGCGCCGCGCCCGCGCCGCCGACGGCGCCGGCCGCGCCCGCGCCGTTCGCCCTGACGCTGCCCGGCACGGTCGCGGGGGGCACCGCGACGCTCGCCGACACGACGTTCGCCGTCGTGCTCGACTGCGGCGTTCCGATCGGCTTCGACCCCCTGCCCGTGGTCGGGAATGTCGCGCTCCCGGGCAACGCGCTCACGCTCACGGCGTCGTTCACGCGCCGGGCTGACCCGCCCGCGCCCCCGGCGAACGGCAACGGGGGCACGACGACGACCAAGAAGCCGGCCAAGACCGTCGTGACGCCGGCGCAGCAGTGCGTGGTCCCGAAGCTCAAGGGCCTCAAGCTCAAGAAGGCGCGCAAGGCGGCCAGGAAGGCCAACTGCGCGGTCGGCAAGGTGAAGCGCAAGCGGTCGCATCGCAAGCGCAGGACGGTGCTCAAGCAGAGCAAGGCCGCCGGCACCGTGCTCGCCGACGGCGCGAAGATCAAGCTGACGATCGCGAAGTAGGCCGCGGCGCCCAGCTGCGCACCGCGAACGGACCGAGCTCGGTCTGCGGCGCACCGGCCGGACGCTCGAGCAGGTCCACTTCAGTGTCGAGGGCCCAGCCGGGTGGTGCGCGACCGCCACCCGGCCCCGGTCCCCGAACGACTCGTAGACGCGTAGGAGAAGGCCGCCGCCGTCCTCGAGCGGCTTCAACGCGCCGAGGCCGGCTGCTCGCCCGCGTCGGCCGGCGGATCGGGCCAGATCGGCGAGCGCAGCAGGCTGATCCCCAGCTCCGCGCCGTGCGCGTGGTGGCCGTAGCGGCCGTCGTTGAGCAACGCGACGCCGAACCCCGGCTCGGACAGGTCGGCGAAGCGGTGGGCGCGACCTCGAACTGCGCGGCCTCCGCGGTCGACCCACTCGCGGTCGACCCACAGGAGCAGTTCGGCGATCCGCGTCTGCAGCCGGTCGAGCCGCTGGCCGATCGTGAGATGCTGCGTCAGCCGCTGGTCCGGTCCAGGTACAGCAGGAGGTCGTACGCGGCCTGCATGACCTCCCCGTGGCGCCATTCGGCGGCACGGTACAGGCACGCGATCAGGGCCGTCCGGTGCACGCGCTTGAAGTCGCCGTAGACGAACCCGTAGCGGGCCTTCGTCCCGTCGCGCGCGCCCTCGGTGAGCCCGAGGTGCCAGTCCGCGTACTCCTCCCAGGAGTGCGACTCCAGGAACGCGTTCTCGACGCCCGCGTTCGGCTGCACGTCGCCCCAGTCGCTGTCAAGGACGTACTGGCGCGCCTCGATCCGTTCGCGGCAGCGCGCGACCCCGCGCTCATTGACGGCGTACGTGCTCACGCGCGGTTGACTGTCTCGGCCACGTTGCGGTAACTACCCCGCGAGCGCCGGGAATACATCGCGGGGGCCGAGCGTCTCGCTCAACATGACGGGCACGACCGCCCTCCCGCTCTCGCTCTCCGAGCAGCTCGACGCGATGCTCCTGGGCTGGCTGGAGCGCCGCGCCGCGCGCAGCCGGCCCGACCGGCCGGACCGCCGCGCGACGGCGGCGGTGACCGTGGCCGAGAGCGCGCTGCCCGAGCTGGAGCGGTTCTGCGCCCGCTGGATGATGAGCCTGCAGCGGCCCGCGCGCGGCCGCCTGGCGCTCGTCGAGGGCCCGGCGCGCGCGGTCGAGGGCTTCGCCGCCCTCGTCGCCACGTCGCGCCGCTAGTCTCGGTCGTGTCGTGGCCGACACGAGCCGCGCCGACCGCGCCCGGCGGCCGCCGAGGACTCGTGTGTCCCCAGGGCTAGCGGAGGGTCGACCGGGGCCGTAGATTCACGCCGCCATGGACTTCCGCGTACTCGGTCCCGTGCAGGTCGTCGCCGGGTCGGGTCCGGTCGAGCTGGCGTCCGGCCGCCAGGTCGCGCTGCTCGCGTGTCTGCTGATCGCGCGGGACGAGCTGGTGTCGCGCGACCGGTTGATCGATGCGCTGTGGGGCGAGGCGCCACCGCCGACGGCCACCAACGCACTGCAGGTGCAGGTGCACGCGCTGCGCAAGCGGCTGGGGGCGGAGCGGATCGCGCGCGAGGGAGTCGGGTACCGGCTGTGCCGGGAACCGGGTGAGCTCGATCTCGAGCGGTTCGAGCAGCTCGCGGCGCGCGGGCGGGAGGAGCTCGCCGGCGGGCGGCCGGAAGCGGCGGCGACGCTGCGCGCGGCGCTCGAGCTGTGGCGCGGGCCGGCGTACGAGGACGTGCGGTACGAGGCGTTCGCGCAGGCGGAGGTCGCGCGGCTGCAGGAGCTGCGGCTCGCCGTGCTCGAAGACCGGATCGAGGCGGACCTGGCGCTCGGCCGGCACCGGGAGCTCGTGTCCGAGCTCGAAGGGCTCGTCGCCGAGCATCACGGGCGCGAGCGCCTGTGCGGGCAGCTGATGCTCGCGCTCTATCGCAGCGGCCGCCAGACCGCGGCGCTCGACGTCTTCCAGCACGCGCGGCGGACGATGCGCGACGAGCTCGGGCTCGACCCGGGTCCGCAGCTGCAGGAGCTCCAGCAGGCGGTCCTGCGACAGGACCCGGCGCTCGCGCCCGAGGCGCCGGAACCACGCGCGCGGCCGCGGCTGCCGGCGCCCGAGACGCCGCTCGTCGGGCGCGCGGCCGAGCTGGCCGAGCTCCGCGAGCTGCTGCACGGCGGCACCCGCCTGATCACGTTGACCGGAGCCGGCGGCATCGGCAAGACGCGGCTCGCGCTCCAGACGGGCCACGACCTCGCGGACGCGTTCGCCGACGGCGTCTACTTCGTCGACCTGTCGCACCTGAGCGACCCGCAGCTCGTGCCCGACGCGATCGCCGGCGTGCTCGAGCTCGGCACCCAGCGCGACGAGCCGCCCGCCGCTGCCGTCCAGGCGTTCCTGGCGTCCCGCCACGCGCTCCTGCTGCTCGACAACTTCGAGGTCGTCGACGCGGCCGCGCCGCTGGTGAGCGAGCTGCTGCGCGCGGCCCCCGCGCTCGTCGTGCTCGCGACGAGCCGCGCACCGCTGCGGCTGTCCGGCGAGCACCAGTACCGCGTCGAGCCGCTGCCGCTGCCGGACGCCGTCCGCCTGTTCGCGGCGCGCGCCCGCGCGGTCGCCCCGACCTTCCGCCGCCCGGCCGAGGACGCCGACGACGTCGCGCAGCTGTGCCTGCGGCTCGACTGCCTGCCGCTGGCGATCGAGCTGTCGGCCGCACGGACGCGCGACTACGCGCCCGGCGAGCTGCTCGCCTCGGTGCCGGGCTCGCTCGCGCTCGCGGGGGAGGGGGCACGCGACCTCCCGTCACGCCAGCGCACGCTGCGCGCCACGATCGACTGGAGCCACCGGCTGCTCGCCCCCGACGAGCAGGCGCTGTTCACGCGGTTGGCGGTGTTCGCCGGCGGCTTCACCGCCGCGGATGCCGCCGCCGTCTGCGGGGCGGACCGCGCGAGCCTGTCCGCGCTCGTCGCCGCCAGCCTGGTGCACGAGCGTGCCGGCCCCGGCGGCGCCGTGCGCGGCTTCATGCTCGAGACCGTCCGCGAGTACGCGCTCGAGCTGCTCGGCGACGACGCGGGGACGTGGCGCCGCCGCCACGCCGAGCACTACGCCGCGATCGCCGAGGCGGTCGAGGGCGAGCACCCGGCGAGCCGCTCGGGTGCCGCCTGGAGGGACCTCGAGGCCGAGCACGACAACTTCCGCGCCGCGCTCGACTGGAGCCGCGACGCCGGCGCGCTCGAGCTGGAGCTGCGGATCGTCGGCGGCCTCGCCTACTTCTGGGCGACCAGCGACCACCTGCGCGAGGGCGGCGCGCGGCTCGACGAGGCGCTGCGCCGCGCCGCCGACGCACCCGCGTCGATACCCCTGCGGGCGAACGCGCTCGCCGGCGTCGCACGCGTCGCGCACAGTCTCGGCGACTACGAGCGGATGCGCGACGCCGCCGACGCGTGCCTGGAGCTCTTCCGGGCGATCGGCGACGAGCCGCACACGGCGCTGGCGCTCAACTTCCTCGGCATCGCGCTGAGCAACCTCGGCGACATCGACGGCGGCATCGTCTGCCACGAGGAGAACGCCGCGATCTCGCGCCGGCTCGGCGACGGCCTGCGGCTCTCGTCCGCGCTCAACAACCTCGGCTACTGCCGCCTGCGGCGCGGCCAGTACGAGCAGGCGCGCGCGCTGTTCGAGGACGGCCTCGCCGTCTCGCGGGAGATCGGCCACCGCACGGGGGAGTCGGTGATGCTCGGCAACCTCGGGATCGCCGCCCTGCTCGAGGGCCGGCCGGCCGATGCGCTCACCGACCTGCGCGCCGCGTTGGAGATCGACCGTGACCTCGGCTACATGGAGGGCATGATCTACGGCGTCTTCGGCATCGCCGCGGCGCTCGCCGGCACCGACGACGCTCCCGCGGCCGCCGAGCTGCTCGGCGCCGCCGACGCGGCTGCGCGCGCGCTCGCGGTCGAGCTCGAGCCGCTCGAGCTGGAGCTGCACGCGCGCGTGACGGCGGAGCTGGAGCAGGCGCTCGGCCGCGGGCGCTACGCCGACGCGCACGCGGCCGGCCGGCTGGTGCGGCTCGACGACGCGGTCGAGCGCGCCTTAAGCGCCCACGTAAGCAGCCTGTAAGCGCGCTCCCGAACGCTCCGCGGCCCCGCTCCCCGACGAAAGGCCAACGAGATGAGGCACACGAGGCGCGCGCTCGCCGCCCTGGCGGTGGCGATGGCCACGGCGTTCTTCACGGCGCAGGCCCTGGCCGCCGACACGATCAGCTTCGGCGACCACGGGTCGACCGGCACGTACGGGCCGAACGGCGTCGTCCGGATCGACGGCTCGATCACGTATCGCAGCGACTGCCCGAAGCCGGGCATCAACGACTTCTTCTATCCCGCGACCGATGTCTACATCGTCGACGCGGGCACCGGCACGGGCACGCTGCACGACGCGAGCGGCGGGCGGCCGAACACGATCGTCTCCGGCGCGAGCCTGTTCGCCGACGAGGTGATCGCCATCACGCCGCCGGCCGGCACGCTCGACGAGGGTTCCTACGACGTCGTCTACGACACGTGTCAGGACGGCAGCTACGACCCCGGCTTCGACACGATCTTCCCCGGCGCCGTGACCGTCGAGATGCCGGAGGTCATCCCGCTCGCCGACGACGGGATCGGCAGGATCAAGGCCGAGGCGCGCGCGGAATACGAGTCGTGGCGGAACACGCGGTACGCGATGAAGGCGCTGTTCCTGCTCGCCGACAGGGCGCTCAAGACCCAGTGCGTCACCGGCAGCAGCCTGCCGGCCTGCGCGTCGCGGCAGATGGGCCCGTTCACCGGCGTCAAGGAGCGCTTCCTGCAGCTGCTCCTGAGCCAGGGCAACCACTACCTGGCGATAGCCGAGGACCCGCCGGACAAGCACTTCGGCGTGCCGACCCTGCTCGAGCCGGTCGAGGTGCCGCGCGATCACAGCGACTCGGCGGTCGGCAACGCGACGGCCGACGCGCTGCAGCCGATCGCCGGCGAGGCCGCGGTCGCCGCCGCGCTGCTGCACGCGGTCGAGCGCTACCAGGGTGCGCAGGCGGCGGGCGACGCCAAGTGGGCGCTCGTGCATGCCCGCCAGGCGCGCAACCTCAGCGAGACGCTGCGCCGCATCGCACCGGCGACCGGCGCCGCGCTCGACGACCTCGAGACCGCGCTCACCAGCGATCTCGACGCCGCCCTGGCGTCCGGGCGCTCGTTCGCGCGCCGCGTCGCGGCCGGCGGGTTCACCGGCGACGAGCGTCGCGTCCTGCGCAACCAGGGTCTCACGGTCACGCAGATCGCCGCGCTCGAGAGCCAGACGCGCGACATCGACCGCGAGGCCGGCGGCGTGGACGGCGCGACCGCACGCGCGGCGCTCGGCCAGCTGCAGGCCGCGCACAGCGCGACGACCACGGCGCTCGCCGACAGCGTCGCCGCGTGGGACCAGGTCGTGAAGGCGATCGAGGCCAGGCACGACGCGCCCGGCGTCGACGCGGGCGGCCCGTACACCGCCACGGCGCGCGCGGCGGTGACGCTGAACGGCTCGGGTGACGCCGGTGCCGCGGCGTGGGATCTCGACGGCGACGGCGCGTTCGACGACGCGACCGGTCTCGAGCCGTCCGTCACGTTCCCGCGCGCGGGCGCGTACGTGATCGGCCTGCGAGCCGGCGACGCGGTCTCGTACGCCGTCGTGCGGGTCGCCGACGCGAACCGCGCGCCGGTCCTGTCCGCGCCCGTTCCCGCGAACCGCTCGGCCACCGTCCGGGTCGGCGACGAGCTCGCCCTGTCGGTCGCCGCGAGCGATCCCGACGGCGATCCGATCGCCTCCGCCTGGACCGTCGACGGCGCCGACGCCGGATCGGGCGCGTCGCTGACGTTCGCGCCGACGGCGCAGCAGGTCGGAGCGCACACGATCGAGGTCACGGCGTCCGCGTCCGGCGACACGACGCGGCACGAGTGGGACGTGATCGTGCTCGACCGCGACGCCGACGAGGACGGCTGGACGAAGACCACGGACTGCGACGAGACGGATCCCGCCGTGCATCCCACGGCGAACGAGCTGCTCGGCAACGGCATCGACGACGACTGCGACACCGGTACGCCGGACGCGCCTCCAGGCGGCCTGACCGGCTCGATGATGTCGTGGGGCTCCAACCACAACGGGACGATCGGGAACGGCTCTTCCTCTCCGCTGCTCGTGGCGTCGCCGGTGCCGATCCCCGGCTACGACAATGTGGTGCAGGTCGAGGGCGGCGATCGCGCCGGCTACGCGCTGCTCGACAACGGCGAGGTTCGCGCGTGGGGCCTCAACGGGACCGGCCAGCTCGCCAACGGGACGCTCGGCGGCGCCACCACGACGCCGGTTTCGCCGCTGGCCGTGGGCGGCGGCTCGGGACGCCTGACCGGCGTCACGCAGCTCTCGGCCGACCAGCACGGCTTCGTCGCCGCCCGGCGTAGCGACGGCACCGTCGTCGCCTGGGGCGAGAACCAGGCCGGCGAGGTCGGTGACGGATCGACGGTCACCTATCGCCTGTATCCGGTGCGGGTCCTGACCGGTCCGGACACACCGCTGACCGGCGTGCGCTCGCTCGAGGGCGGCTACGCCGAGAACTATGCCGTGATGGACGACGGGACCGTTCGCGCATGGGGGCAGATCCGCTGCGACGGCGGCACGACGATCCGGCAGGAGCGCTACGCGGTTCCGCTCCCGCTCGCCGGCGGCAACATCCGCCAGGTCGCCTCGGGCGACAAGATGACGCTGATGCTGCGCAAGGACGGGACCGTGCTCGAGTGCGGCCACGTGCAGCCCGTGGCGGGCAGGCCGGTGACCGCCGACGATATGTACGTCCCCAAGCCGGTGACGGGCCTCGGTCCGGGCAGCAGCGTCATCGACATCGCGGCCGGCGGTGAGAACGGGCTCGTGCTCAAGTCCGACGGGAGCGTCTGGACGTGGGGCGCCAACAACAACTGGGAGCTCGGCGTGCTCGGCTACAGCGGGCCCGCCTCGGTGCCGGTGCCCACGCAGGTCCCGCTGCCGCCCGGCCCGCCCGTGGTCGACGTCGACATGGACAACGGCTGCCACGCGCTCCTGCGGCGTGCCGACGGCAGCGTCCTCGGGTACGGCTGCGATTTCTTCGAGCAGGTCGGCAACGGCCCGGGTCCGCAGTCCGGGGTGACCGCCCCGACGCTCATCGGCATGCAGGGGCGGGCGACGTTCGGGATCTCGGCCGCCGGCTGGAACTCGCTCGCGCTCACCCGCCCGGTCGACGACGACTGGGAGGCGCCGGCGACGTGGGTCGACGCCTCGGTCGCCGACGCGACGGTCTCCGAGGCCGGCGGTGGCAGTTTCCAGATCGGCCTGTCCGCCGCGCTGCCGTACGACGTCACAGTGGACTGGTCGCTCGCGGCGGGCACGGCGGGCGCCGATGACGTGACGCTCGCCGGCGGCACGGCGACCGTGCCGGCGGGCGCCCGGTCGGCCGCGGTCGACGTTCCGGTGCTCGACGACGCGCTCGACGAGGACGCCGAGAGCTTCACGGTCATGCTGCGCGACGCGTCGCACGGCATCCAGCTCGAGCGTCCGCAGGCCACCGTGACGATCGAGGACGACGACGCGGCGCCGGCGGTCAGCGTGAAGCCCGCGCGTGTCGACGAGGGCAACACGACGCTGACGGACGCGCCGGTGAACGTGCAGCTGTCGCGGCCGAGCGCCAAGCCGGTCAGCGTCAGGTACGCCACCGCCGACGGCTCGGCCACGAGCCCGGACGACTACGCGCCCGCGTCCGGCACGCTCGTGATCGCCGCGGGCGAGACCGAGGGCGTCGTCCACGTCGCCGTGCGCGGCGACGGGCTGGTCGAGCCCGACGAGACGCTGGCGGTCGCGCTGTCGCAGCCCGAGAACGCGGTGCTCGGCGACGCGTCGGCGACGCTGACGATCGCCGACGACGAGCCGCTGACGGTGTCGGTGGCGAGCCCGTCGATCCCCGAGGGCGCGGGCGGCGCGTTCACCGTCGCGCTCGACGCCGCACCTCCGGCCGGCACGACCGTCTCGGCCGACTACCGGCTGGCGGGCGTGACCGCGAACGTGCCCGGCGACGTCGCGCCCGCGAGCGGAACGCTGACGTTCGCCGCGGGCGAGACCCACAAGCAGGTGCCGGTGCAGGTCACCGACGACGCCGAACAGGAGGGCGACGAGGCGTTCCGGCTCGTGCTCTCCAACCTCTCGGCGACCGGCGGCCGCACCGTCCTGCGCGGCGAGAGCTCGGTCGCGACGATCGTCGACGACGACAGCGAGCAGGAGCCGCCGCCGCCGGCCGACACGACGCCGCCGCACACGACGGCGACGCCGGTCGTGGCACCCAACGCGGCGGGCTGGCACCGCCAGGACGTGACGGTGAACCTCGCCGCCACCGACGCGGGCTCGGGCGTCAAGGAGATCACCTACCGGCTGACGGGCGCGCAGACGGCGGCGCCGAAGACGGTCGCCGGCGCGTCGGCGACGGTGGCGATCGCGGCCGAGGGCACGACCACGATCACGTACCACGCCACGGACCACGCCGGCAACGTCGAGGCCGAGCACACGCTCGTCGTCAAGCTCGACAAGACCGCGCCGGCCGTCACGTGTGCGGCGAACCCGCGCACGCTGTGGCCGCCCGACCACCGGCTCGTCCCGATCACGGTCACGGTCAAGGTGACCGACGGGCGCTCCGGTTCGGCCGCGTTCACGCTCGCGTCGGTGACGAGCAACGAGCCGGACGACGCGCTGGGGAACGGCGACGGCGCGACGACCGGTGACATCCGCGGGTTCGACCTCGACGCCCTCGGTCTCGCCCGCGGCGATCACGAGCGTGCCGGACGCGGGCGCGTAGTCGTCC
>DASSUW010000254.1:0-4392 GCA_035706585.1 Solirubrobacteraceae bacterium
TGCCGTTGAACACCGGGAACGCTCGTGCCGACGGTCCGAAGTGCTCGCGAAATCGCTGGACAGCACGGGCGGTCCAGGGGTCGCCGCCGTAGGCCGCGGCGTGGCCCTCGTTGGCGGCGGCGATCGCCTCCATCACCTCGGGGTGCACGCCGGCGTGGTTGTCGCTGGCAAAGCCGGGTCGTTCTGTCATCCGATCGGCATCTCTCCGTTCAAGGGCACTTGAGTGCGGTTTCGATGGCGTGAACACCGGGCACCTAACACGGCGTCATGTTGCTTCTCCTGGCAGGGGGGCTGGCACTGTGGCTGCTGGCTGCGCTCATTGTCCTGAGCGTCTGCCGAGCGGCGGCCCGGGCGGACGAGAACGACGCCGGCCGTCGCCTCGTGCGGGCCGGCCGCCGCGGGGTGGGCGTCGGCCTCGCGGCCGCGGTCGCGACGGCGCCGGGCCTGACCGGCGAGGCCGATGCGCGCCGCCAGGCGTGCGCGAACCGCAACGTCGAGTTCGAGGCCGCGCCGGAGCTCGCGCGGGACGCCCTGGTCTGCGAGATCGCACGATTGCGCGCGCGGCGCGACCTGCGGCGCCTCGACGTCGACGACCGATTGGCCAAGGCCGCCAGGCGCCACGCGGCCGACATGGTCGATCGCCACTACTTCTCCCACTACTCGCCGGCGGGCGCGGACGTCGCCGACCGCGCGCGGCGCACCGGCTACGCGCAGCGGACGTGCGCGTGGCGGCTCGGCGAGGTGCTCGCGTGGGGCGTCGGCGGGCGCAGCACGGCCGCCGCCACCGTCCGTGCGTGGATGCAGAGTCCCGGCCACCGGCGCATCCTCGTGTCGAACCGTTACTCGGATCTCGGCGTCGGGATGGTCGCCGGCACGCCGGAGCTCGCGTATCCGCACGGCCTCACGGCCGCGGCCGTGCTCGGCCGCCGGCACTGCTCAACGTAGGACGGACCACATCGTCCGCCAGGCGATGCGGGCATCGAGCCGGAGCGACCACCGGCGCGCGTACTCGTCGTCGAGCTCGAGCTGCTCCGTGAGCGACAGCCAGCGCTCGAGCTGCTCCAGCTGCGCCAGCCCGGTGAGGCCGGGGCGCATCGGCGGCGGCTCGAAGCCGAGCTCGCGCGGGCGCGGGCCGACGATGCTCAGCTCGCCGCGCAGGACGCTCCACAGCTGCGGCAGCGCGGTCATCCCGCTGCCGGCGACGACCCGCCAGCCGCGCGAGCGCTGGACCATCTCGTCGGTGACGACGAGCGAGCGGACGTAGATGAAGCGGGCGTGCTCGCCGATCCGCTGATCGCGACGCAGCACGCGGCCGGCGCCGCGGTAGTGCAGCGCGAGCGCGACGCCGGCGAACAGCGGCGCCGTCACGAGCAGACCGCACGCGGCGAGGATCCGATCGAGGATGTGCTTGACCGCGAGTGCCGCGGGGCGCGGGCGGCGCGGGGTCTCGGTTGTCGTCGCGAACGACGGCGTGGGGCGCGTCGTGCGTTCTGCTGGAGGGGTCTGGCTACGGACCTCGGCCAATCCTGGGCCGTCCCTTTCGTCGCCTGCTTGGGCGGTTCATCCGCCCGCGCCAACAACGTTACCCCGGTGACCGGTCTGATGCACGCCGAGTTCCCGTAGAGTCGCTCCATGCGACAGTTCGCCGCTGTTCTCGGCGCCGCCGTTGCCGCTCTGGTGTTCACCGAGCCGGCCGCCGCCGCGCCGCTCACCGCGACCACGATCCGCATCGGCGATCACCCCGGCTACGTCCGCGTGGTGGTCGAGTTCACCGGCGGCACGGTCCAGGCGGGGGAGGTCGTCGCGACCGATCCGAACCCGTTCCCCGACGGCTTCGTGCGACTGCCGATGACGCATCCGGGCGTGCGCAGCACCGCGATGCCCGTGCGGGCCGAGGGCGTCTTCGCCCGCATCGGCGCGCGCCCCGGCCGCATCACGATCCGGTTGACGGGCCACGATCGCCGCTTCAAGTACGTCGGCTACTTCGCGCAGCACTCGCCTGAGCGGCTCGTGATCGATCTCTACAAGAGCCGGCCGCCGACCGCGGCCGCCGAGATCACCCGCGGCCGCGGCGGCTGCCTCACGCTCCGCAGCCACACGGTCACGCGCACGCGCGTGATGGCCGCGGGCCGCGAGCGCGACCTGTTCGAGCACTCGCTCGTCGTGCGGCTGCGGCGGCATGGCGGGCGGATCCACAAGCAGCGGGCGGAAACGGCGGCGGGGCGGCGCTGGTCGACCGACTTCGGCTACCGGCGCGTGAAGCGGCAGACCGGCACGCTCGAGGCCGTGGCGCTGTCGGCCAAGGACGGCACGCTCGACTGCCTGGTGCAGGTGCGCGTGCGGTTCGGCGGCGCTCCGTAGGTTCGCCGGGCGCGTCCCGCGGCCGATCCTGGGGGCTGACGCTCGCCGCGACAACCACAGCGGCTAGGCTCCGCGCGTGTTGTTCGACGCACTCGCCGATCCGTCAGACCGCGTCGCGCTGCGGTTCGGCGACCGCACGCTGACGTACGCGCAGCTGCGCGCCGCCGCGACCGCCGTCGCGGACCGCGTCGGGCGGCACGAGCGCGTGGCGGTGTGGGCGGTGAACGAGCCGGAGGTCGCCGTGGCGGTGATCGGCTCGCTGCTCGCCGGTGTCCCGATCACGCCGATCAACCCGAAGGCGGGGACCAGCGAGCTCAAGCACATCCTCGACGACAGCGCTCCGGACATCGTCCTGTGCGCACCGAGCGCCAGGCCGGAGCTCGCGAACACCGTCGACGTCGACCTCGACGCGCGCGGCGGCGCGCTGCCGCCCGAGCCGGACGAGCAAGCGCCGGCGATCGTCGTCTACACGTCCGGCACGACCGGCCCGCCGAAGGGGGCCGTCCTGCCGCGGCGCGCGATCGCGTCCAATCTCGACGCGCTGGCCGGCGCGTGGGAGTGGACCGAGCACGACGTGGTCGCGCACGCGCTCCCCCTGTTCCACGTGCACGGATTGATTCTCGGCACGCTCGGACCGGTCCGCCGCGGCGGCGGCGTGCGGCACCTCGGGCGCTTCAGCGCCGCGGCGGCGGCCGCCGCGCTGGGCGAGGGCGCGACCATGCTGTTCGCGGTCCCGACGATGTACCACCGGCTCGCGGCGGAGGCCGAGGCCGACGCAGAGATCGCGCGCGGGTTCGCCGGCGCCCGGCTGCTGGTCTCCGGATCGGCGGCGCTGCCGGCCGTCGAGCACGAACGGATCGAACGGCTCACCGGCCAGAAGATCGCCGAGCGCTACGGCATGACCGAGACGCTGATGAACACCGGCGTGCGGGCATCCGGCGAGCGGCGCCCCGGGTACGTCGGGCCGCCGCTGGCAGGCGTCGATCTGCGGCTCGTGGACGACGACGCCAACGCGATCGAGGCGGCCGACGACGAGACGATCGGCGAGATCCACGTCCGCGGCCCGAACCTGTTCCTCGAGTACCTCAACCGGCCCGACGCCACCGCCGAGGCGATGATCGACGGCTGGTTCAGGACCGGCGATCTCGCGACCCGCGCGCCCGACGGCTACATCCGCATCGTCGGCCGTCGCGCCACCGACCTGATCAAGAGCGGCGGCTTCAAGATCGGCGCCGGCGAGATCGAGGGCGCGCTGCTCGAGCACCCCGGCGTCAAGGAGGTGGCCGTGACCGGCGAGCCCGACCCCGACCTCGGCGAGCGGATCGTCGCCTGGGTCGTGATCGCCGACGGCGAGTCGCCGTCGCAGGACGACCTGTCCGGCCACGTCGCCGACATGCTCACGCCGCACAAGCGCCCGCGCGTCGTGCACTTCGTCGACCGGCTGCCGCGCAACGAGATGGGCAAGGTCCAGAAGAAGCGGCTGGTGGCGCCGTGAAGATCACCGGCGAGCACGACTTCGTCGCCGGCCGCGACGACATCTGGAACGGTCTCCACGACCCCCAGGTGCTGGCGGCCACGATGCCGGGCGCCCACCGCCTCGAGCCGACCGGCGCGAACGAGTACGCGATCACGGTGAGCGTCGGCGTGGGCTCCGTGAAGGGCACGTACGACGGGGTCTTCGCCGTGACCGACGACGCCGACGGCGAGGCGTGCACCGTGCGCGCGACCGCGAGCGGGCGCCCCGGCTCGGTCGAGACCGTCGCCCAGATGCGGCTGACCGACGGCGAGCGCGGCGCCCGGATGGTCTACGAGGCGGACGCCACGGTCACGGGTCCGCTCGCCGGCGTCGGGCAGCGCCTGATGGCGGCGGCGGCCCGTCGCACGACCGAGCAGTTCCTCAGCGCCCTCGACGAGCACCTCGTCGCTCCGGCACCGCCACGCGCGGAGGCGGCGGCCGCGGCCGCCGAGCCGGGGCGCGAGATCGAGCGCGCGCGGCCGCCCGGCGCGGACACGCGCGTGATCATCACCAGC
>DASSUW010000255.1:0-41420 GCA_035706585.1 Solirubrobacteraceae bacterium
GCATGCGCCGCGCGCCGCTCGGAGGCGCCGGCGGCGTGGTAGGCGGTGGACCGCAGCAGCGGGTGCCGGAACTCGAGGTCGCCGTCGGAGATCGTGATCAGCCGTGCGCTCTCGGCGGCCGCGAGGTGCTCGAGCGAGAGCCCGATCTCGCGCAGCGCCGGCTCGATCACCCGGATCAGGCCGCTGTGGGCGCTGGCGGCGACCAACAGCGCGCGGCGCTCGTCGTCGCCGAGCCCGTCGAGCGCGCGCCGGAACGCCCGCTCGACGCCGGTGCCGGGGCGCAGCGGCTCCTCGAGCGGCTCGCGGCCGGCCCGCTGCCCCTCGGACAGCAGCCGCGGGATCTCCAGCAGCGCGAGCGGGTTGCCGGCGGAGGTCTGCACGAGCCGGTCGGCGACCGCGGGCGCCAGCCGGTCGGCCTGCGAGGCGGTCAGCAGCTCGCGCGCCTCGTCGTCGTCGAGCGGCTTGACCGACAGCAGCTCCAGCCACGGCACTTCGAGCGCGGCGACGGCGGTGCCCTCGCGCACGGAGCCGAGCATCGCAATCCCCTCGGCGCCGAGCCGGCGGGCGGCGAACAGGAACGCCTCCAGCGACGGTTCGTCGAGCCACTGTGCGTCGTCGATCGCGACGAGGATCGGCTGCTCCTCGGCCGCGACGGCGAGCAGGCTGAGCAGGCCGGCCGGGACCGTGAAGCGGTCGTGCGGCGTCGCCGGCCCGAGCGCGAGCGCCCCGCGCAGCGCACGCGCCTGCACGTCGGGAGTGTCGTCGAGCCGGTCGAGCAGTGGCGTGACCAGCTCGGCCAGCCCCGCGAACGGGATGTCGGACTCGGTCTCGATCCCGCGGGCGCGCAGCACGCGCAGCCCGGTCGCCTGGCCGATCGCCCAGCGCATCAGCGCGGTCTTGCCGATGCCGGCCTCGCCGTGCAGCAGCAGTGCGCCGCTCCTGCCGGCCCGCGCGTCCTGCAGCAAGCGGTCGATCCGTGCCCGCTCGCGTTCGCGTCCTACGAACATCGGCGGAGCTTATCCCCGCGCGCGGGGACTACCGGCGCGCGGTGCGTGGCTTCTTCACCTTGTGCGCGACGACCGGATCGAGCGCGGGACGGCGCTCGGGCGTGAGGTAGCCGGTCAGGAACGAGGCGAGCGCGGCCACGCCCGCCGACAACGTCGCCGCCAGCTCGGGATCGAGGTTGAACGCGCCGGTCAGCATGAGCACCACGGGCACGAGTCCGGCACCGGCCGCGCCGGTCGCCGACGCCTTGACCTTGCGCTTGACCCGCTGGCCCTCGCGCGTGTTCTCGGCGTCGATCAGCGCGGTTGCGAGCTGCTCCAGCCGGCGGAGCCGGCGGTCCTCGTCGCTCATGAGCGCCGGCTCGGGGATCGCGATCGGCATCGTGCTCATCGCTTCTTCGGTCTCCGCGCCGGGCTCCGCGAAGTTGATCGGCGCGTCCGCCGCGAGCGGTACCTCGAGCGCGCCGATCATGTCGTCGGCCGCGTCGTCGGTGCCGTCGTCGTCCTCGTCCTCGTCGAAGTCCTCGTCGGCCTCGCCGATCGTGTCCTCGCCGAGCTCCTCGTCCTCGTCGGCCGTCGCCGTCAGCGGCACGCCGGACGTCAGCGCCGCGAGCGCCTCGTCGATCGCGGCGTCGTCATCGTCGGGCGCGAGAGCGGCCGGATCCGGGTTGTCGGGCGTGCTCATGTCTTGCTCCTCGAATCTCGGTCGTACGGGGGTCGGGCGTAGCCGCGGGCGGACGACCGCGGACGGTGGCGCCGTTCGACGGCGTCGGGGTTCGAGTTGACCGGCTCGCTGTCCGCGCGCGTGTTGCCTTCGATCGTGACGACCTGTGTGCTGCTGACCGACTCGACCATCCCGACGTGGTTGGCGGCGCCGTTGATCGTGAAGAGGATGAGGTCGCCCGGCCGCGGGTTGCTCGTCAGCCACTGCCAGCCGCCGGTGCCGGCGCGGCTGTGGCTCTCGATCACGCGGCAGGCGGCCAGCCACGGCTGGTTCTCGAAGCCCGCCGCGCGCAGGCACGCGTTCATGAAGTTGCCGCACCAGGCGCTGCCGAGCGGGCTGCCCGACGCCTGGTTCCACTGGTCGATCAGCTTGCCGCGGTTGTTGCCCGCGATCTCCTTGACGCCGATGTGCGCGCGCGCGAACGCGAGCGCCATCGCCGGCCCGCCGCCGCGATGCCGTTTCTTGAGCCGGCGGCGCCACTCGCCACGGCGCTCGGCGCGGGCCAGCTCCGCTTGCGTGCGCGTGCCCGGATCGCGCAGCTTCTCGCGCACCGCGGGCGTGAAGCCGTGCTTGTAGTCCTTCTCGGCCAGGCCGAGACCGAACGCGATCTGGCGGGCGGCGCGGCGCGTGAACGTCCCGTATTCGCCGTCGACCTCGATGCGCGTGTCGACGCCCCAGCGCTTGTAGCGCTCGTTGATCACGCGCTGGAAGGCCCGGATGTCGTTGCCCTTCATCTCCGGCGACTTGACGCGGAAGATCCGGGTCTTGCCGGCCGCCTTCTGCCCGTCCCCGCCGGTGGGCTTCACGCCGCCGGGCTGCGCGGGCTTGTGCTGCGTGATGAGCACGGACGGCTCGAGCGCGAAGAACGACTGGAGGTCGGCCTTGAACGCCTGGCCGTCCTCCTTGGCCCGGCGCAGCTCGGCCTGGGTGCGCGTGACGGTCGCGGCGGCGACGACGCGGAACGTGCGCGCGTTGCGCACCGGCTCGATGCCGAGCACCCGGCAGATCCGGTTGAACGCGCGCTGCGTCTGGTCGTCCCAGGTGCCGTCCACCTTCAGGCGCCGCGTCGAGCCGAGCCACTTGAGCTGCGTGTTGAGGTCACGCTGCAGGCCGGCGATGTAGGCGGCCGCGCGCTCCTGCTCGGACATCGGCGTGCCGCCGACGACGACCGCCTGCCGGACCTGGCGGGCGTTGGCGAACTCGCGCTCGAGGTCCTTGCGGAAGGTGCGCGCCGCCGGGTCCAGCTCGGCGTCGGCGCGCGGCACCGCGGCCGCGCCCGCGATCAGCCGGAACGTGCGGGCGGTGCGCTGGGGCGCGATCCCGAGCGTCCGGCACACCTGCTTGAACGCCTCGTCCGTGTACGGGTTCCACGTGCCGTCGACGGCGAGCACGCGCGGCGAGCCGAGCCGCCGCAGGTGGGCGTTGAGGTCGCGCTGCAGCGTGATGATCGCCGCCTGCGCGCGCTTGGCGGCGGGGACGGGCCGGCCGCCGACCTTCGCGATGCCGACGCCGCGCGTGTTCTCGAAGTGCTTCTTCAGCCTCTCCGCGTAGGCCGCTCCCTTCGTGCGCGCGCGGTGAAGCTCGTCCTTGTCGCGCTCGACGTTCTTGGCCGCCGTCGCGGCGACCAGGCGGAACGTGCGGACGCTGCGCTCCGGCTCGACGCCCAGGATCCGGCAGACCTGTTCGAACGCCGCCTGCGTGTGCGGGTCCCACTTGCCGTCGATCGCGAGCCGGCGCGGGGAGCCGAGGTCGAGCAGGTGGTCGTTGAGGTCGCGCTGGAGGTTGGCGACGAACGCGCGGGCGCGTGCCTGCGCGGGCGTGAGCGTGGGCGCCGGTTTCGTCGGCGCCTTGGTGGCCGTCGCCGCGGGCTTGGCCTTGGCCACCCGCTTTGCCGGCTTGCGCTTGTCCGGGCGGTGCTTGCCGTTCGCCTTCGGCCCACCGCGGTCGAACTGGTACAGGTTCCACTGCTTCATCAGGCTGATGAGCAGGCCCGAGTACTTCGGGTCGGTCGCGTACCCCGCCCGGTGGATCGCCTGGGCGAACGCGTTGGCGTCGTGCGAGACGGCGAACGCCGGCTTGTAGCGCGGGTTGTCGCGCAGGAAGCGGCCGTGGTCGCGCATCGAGTCGTCCATCGACCGGTACTTGCGGAACCGGCCGTTGACGGTGATCGAGCGGCCGTTGATCACCTCACGCGTCGGGACCGTGACCGTGCCGATCGCGATCGGCCCGAAGCTGGTCGGGCTCTGCGCCTTGATGCCGAAGTAGTTGTTGGCGCTGCCGATGTGCGACTTGCCCCAGCCGGACTCCAGGATCGCCTGCGCGATCGTCACTGAGGCAGGTACACCGAATTCCTTGAATCCGCGCTGGGCACCCGGCGCGGCGCGCCGGATGAAGTCGAGCTGCGGGCTGGCCATCTATGGCGCTCCTTTCACGCCGAGCAGCGCGAACGTACCGGGGCCGTCATGACGGCGTCAACATCAGCCCGGCCAGCGTGTGGGCTCGCGATTGAGCGTGGCTGGGTCGAACGCGCCAGGGTCGAGCGAGTCGAGTCCGAGCGTCCTCGCCATCCAGTCGCGGGCCGCTGCCGGATCGACCTCGCGCAGCGTCACGTCGCCATGGCGCTTGGCGAGGCGCGCCCCGTCGGGCCCGAGCACGAGCGGCACGTGGGCATGTCTTGGCTCTGACAATCCGAGCAGCCGGGCCAGGTAGAGCTGGCGTGGGGTGGAGTCCACGAGATCGGCGCCGCGGACGACCTCGCCGATGCCCTGCGCCGCGTCGTCGACCACGACGGCGAGGTTGTAGGCGGGCGTGCCGTCGTTGCGCTGGACGACGAAGTCGTCGACGACGCCCTCCTGCCGGCCGAGCAGGCGGTCGGTGAACGTGACGCGCTCGGCGTCGGCGCGCACGCGCAGCGCCGGCGGGCGCCCGCTCGCCCGCCGCTCGGCCAGCTCGGCCTCGGTGAGCCGCAGGCACGTGCCCGGGTAGGCGCCCTCGGGCAGCGGCCCGTGCGGGGCGGACGCCGCCGCGCGGATCTCGGCGCGCGTGCAGAAGCACTCGTAGACGCGGCCGGCGGCGCGGAGCTGCGCGAGGGCGGCGGCGTAGCGATCCAGGCGCTGCGACTGGTACACGACCTCGCCGTCCCAGTCGAGCCCGATCGCGGCGAGGTCCGCGAGCTGCTCGGTGTCGACGCCGGGCTTGACGCGGCCGGTGTCGAGGTCCTCCATCCGCACGAGGTAGCGGGCGCCGGCCGAGCGGGCGAACAGCCACGCGAGCAGCGCGGTCCGCAGGTTGCCGAGGTGCAGCGTCCCGGTCGGGCTCGGCGCGAAGCGGCCGTCGGCGCTCACGCCCGGAACGGCAGCTCGTCGGCGATCTCGGCGAGCCGCGGCGCGCTGCGGTCGCGCTTGGAGTACAGCAGCTCGACGTCAGGCCACTCGATCCCCACGTCCGGGTCGTCGAACCGGAACCCGGCCTCGGTGGCGGGGTCGTAGTAGTTCGTGCACTTGTAGACGAAGTCGGCGACCTCGGACGTCACGCAGAAGCCGTGCCCGAAGCCGACCGGGATGTACAGCTGGTGCGCGCGGTCGTCGTCGAGCTCGAAGCCCTCCCAGCGGCCGAACGTCGGTGAGCCGCGCCGCAGGTCGACGGCGACGTCGAACACCGCGCCGCGCGCGACGCGCACGAGCTTGCCCTGGCCGGGACGGGTCTGGAAATGGATGCCGCGGACCGTCCCGCGGCGCGAGCGCGAGTGGTTGTCCTGCACGAACTCGGTGGGGACGCCGTGCTCGGCCGCCGCGTCGGCACGGAACGTCTCCATGAAGAAGCCGCGCTCGTCGCCGTGCTTCGCCGGCGCCAGCAGGACGAGTCCGTCGAGTTTTGTCTCGAGCCGCTGCATAAGACCGGGGAGGAGGTTACGAGGGCACCGTCGAAAGACGGTCCGCCATGCCGAGGACCGCCACGATGCCCACCGCCGCGCGCGGCCACCAGACACTTTCCGCCTACATCTCGTCCCGCTTCGACGAGTTCTCCCGCTCCCAGAAGGACGTCGCCCAGTACGTGGTCGACCACCTGGACGAGGTCGCGTTCCACACCGCCGAGGAGCTTGCCCGGCGTGCGAGCACGTCGTCGTCGACCGTCGTGCGGTTCTCGCAGGCGCTCGGGTTCGAGGGCTTCCCGGAGCTGCAGGAGGCGGCCCGGGACGAGTATCGCCACCACCACCGCACCGCCGCCGACTCGGCCGGGATGAACGGCACCGCGCCGCTGTTCTCGCTCGACCAGACGCCGTTCGAGCAGGCGGTGGCCGCCGACCACGTCAACGTCGAGGAGACCGCGCGCAAGGTGTCGCGCTCGGAGGTCGAGGGCGCGATCGAGGCGGTCGCCACCGCCGACCGGATCCTCATCGCCGGCACCGACCAGATGGCGTTCTTCGCGTCCTACCTGCGGCATCTGCTGATGCTGCTCGACGTGCGGGCGGAGATCGCCGCGTCGCCGTCGCAGGAGGCGCTGTCGCGGCTCGGGCGGATCGACGAGGGCACGCTGGTGATCGGGCTGAGCGCGGGGCGGCCGCATCCGCTGGTCGTGCGGGCGATGAAGATCGCGCGCCACCGCAAGGCGTCGACGCTGGCGATCGTGGACGCGACGCTGTCCGAGGTCTCCAAGCTGAGCGAGCGCACCCTGTACTACTCGTCGAACTCGCCCGCCTTCGTGCGCTCGCACGCCGGCCTGCTGTCGCTGATCCAGGCGCTCGCGTACGGCGTCTACTCGCGCGACGCCGCGCAGTACGACGATCGCGTCCGAGCGTTCAAGCTCAAGTAGAGCGTTTCAGCTCGGTGGCGAGGTCGATCGCGCGGATGCTCGCGTCGTCGGGCAGCTTCGCCAGCACCTCGCGGATCACGCGGTGCACGTCGGGCTCGTCGTGCCCGAAGTCGGCGAGCATCGAGCGCAGCGCCGAGTGGGTCACCTTCAGCTGCGCGGGCGTCAGCTCGAGACGGAAGGCCGTCTCGTTCGGAGCGATCAGATCATCGGTCGCCATGTGACGAATGATACCTACGCGGCGCGCAGCTCGACCGTGTCGTCGGGGGCCAGCAGCATCGTCAGACCGGACCGGCGATCGCGCGGCGACGCGCGCTGCTCGCGCAGGACGACGGCCGCCCACGGCCGGCCGGCGTCGATCTCGGGCGCCAGCTCGGCGGCCAGCTCGCGTGGGACCCAGCCGATCTGGTGGCCGCCGGCGAGCACCTCGATCGCGTTCGGGTCGTGCGGGTTGTCGGGATCGCGGCGCAGCGTGAGCGGTCTGCCGAGCGCGGCGAAGCCCGTCGCGAGCGCCTCGGCGTGGTGGCGCGCCGCTCCGGCCACTGCCGCGATGCGGATGCCCCGCGCCGCGAGCTCGGGGGCGTCGCGGCCGAGATAGCGGCCTTCGTGCGTCGGCGTGTAGCCGGCGATCCACACCTGCCCGCCGTCGTCGGGATACCAGTAGCGCTCCTCGAAGACGGCCGCGACGACCACGAGCCGAGCCTACTCGCGCAGCCGCTCGTCCACGCGCTCGAGCTTCGCGGCGAGCTCGGCCTCGAGCTGTTCGAGCGCGCGGCGGCGCGACCGGACGATCTCCAGCTGCGCGCTCACGTGGCGGCGCGACTGCTCCAGGATCGCCCGGCGGTCGCCGGCGCCCGCCAGCCAGCGCTCGCGTAGCAGCGAGCGCGCCTCCTCGGACTCGACCAGGCTGCGCAGCTCGTCCAGCGACACGCCGAGCAGGTCGCGGAGCCGGATCAGCTCCTGCAGGCGGCGCACGTCGCTGTCGCCGTACGTCCGGTGCCGGCCCTTCTCGTGCGCCGGCGGGGCGGGGAGCAGCCCCATCTCCTCGTAGTAGCGGATCGTGCGCGGCGTGGTGCCGACGCGCTCGGCCACGTCGCCGATCCGGTAGCGCGTCTCGTCAGCCATCGTCGGGTAATCTTACGTTTACGTCAGCTTCCGTTTCCACTCCGAGAAGGACGCTCGGCGTCCACGCCGGCCACGCCCACTACAAGTGGTGGGCGCTTTCCTGCACCAGCCTCGGGATGCTGCTGGCGACGATCAACTCGGGCACGCTGATCATCGCGCTCCCCGACCTCGAGCGCGCGCTCGGAACCAGCATCCTCCAGCTCGTCTGGGTGATCCTCGCCTACATGATCGCCTCGACCGTGCTGGTGCTCACGGCCGGCCGGCTGTCCGACCTGTTCGGACGCAAGCGCGCGTACGTCGGCGGCTTCGTGGTGTTCGGCCTCGCGTCGCTCGGCGCCGGCTTCGCGGCGGACGGCAGCGTGCTGATCGCGTGGCGCGTCCTGCAGGGCATCGGCGGGGCGTTCCTGTTCGCGAACGCGAGCGCGCTCGTCACCGACGCGTTCCCGGTCGAGCAGCTCGGCTTGGCGCTGGGCACCAACACGATGGTCGCCGCGGTCGGGCTCGTCCTCGGGCCGGTGCTGGGCGGCGCGCTCGTCGGGATCTCGTGGCACTGGGTGTTCTGGTTCAACGTGCCGTTCACGGCGATCGGCTCGGTGTGGGCGGCGCTCGTGCTGCGCGAGCTGGCGCGGCGCGACGACAACCGCGGCTACGACCTGCTCGGCACGGCCGTGTTCGTGGTCGGGCTGACCGGGCTCGTGCTCGGGCTCTCGCGCGGCGGGATCTCCGGCTGGTCGGATCCGGTGACGATCGGCGGGCTGGTCGTCGGCGCCGTGCTCCTGCCGCTGTTCGTGCTGATCGAGCGCCGCCAGCGCGCCCCGATGCTCGACCTGGAGATCTTCCGCAACCGGATGTTCTCCGCCGCCACCGCGGCCGCGTTCATCAACGGCCTGTCGCGGTTCGCGCTGATGTTCGTGTTCGTCTTCTACTTCCAGGGCGTCAAGGGCGACGATCCGATCACCGCGGGGATCAAGCTCGCGCCGATGGCGATCGGGATGCTCGTGGCGTCGCCGCTGGCGGGCGTGTGGGCGGACCGGCACGGATCGCGCGCGCTCGCGGCGCTCGGCATGGTCGTCAGCGCGCTCGCGCTCGCCGGCATGACCACGCTCGGCGTGCACAGCGCGTACTGGCAGAGCACGCTGTGGCTGCTCGTGTCGGCATCGGGTCGGGCATGTTCAACAGCCCGAACACGGCCGCGATGATGGGCTCGGTGCCGCCGTATCGCCGCGGGATCGCGGCGGGCGCGCGCACGATGCTCCAGAACACCGGTGCGGTGATCTCGATCGCGTTCGTGCTCGCGATCGTGACCTCGGCCGTGCCGCGCGACGTCCTGCTGGCGATCTTCTCCGGCGTCACCACCGGCCTGTCCGACGCGACGCTCGAGCCGTTCGTGAGCAACATGCACGCCGCGCTGTGGGTGCTCGCCGCGACGTCCGCGGCGGGCGCGGTCGTCTCGCGGCTGCGCCCGCGACGCTAGAACGACCGCGCGCAGGGTCAGACCGGCTGTGGCTGGGTAGGGCGGCGAGCGAGGCCACGGCGGTGTGGTCGCTTTGGGGCGGATAGTGCCCCAAATCGACCAAATCGCCCGGATCTCGCGCAAGGACTATCCGACCGGCGGGCGCGCGGCGACCGCGCCGCCGCTACGGTCGCTGGGTGACCGACGCCTTCCATCCCGCCCGCGACGGCCGCTGCCCGCGCTGCAGCGCCGGCGGCCAGGAGACGAACGTCTTCTGCGTCGAGTGCGGGCTGCGGCTGCGGCCCGGCTCGCTGGGCCTGCAGGCGTCCGCCCAGCTGCTCTCGCAGGCGTGGATGAAGGCCAACCCGGCGCGCGCCGATCACTGGCGCACGCGCGGGCAGCCGCGCTCCGCGCACGACCTCGTGCTCAGCCTCGCCCGCGCCCAGCCCGCGGCCGAGAGTCCCGCCGCGCTGGAAGAGCTCGAGTGCTGGCTGTTGCGCGACCGGCTGTTCCAGGCCGATCCCGCCACCGCCGCCGGGCCGCAGCTTCCTCCCGACTGAGCGGCGCACGGCGCGGCCGGGATTTGGACTCAAACGCGCCGTCTTGCACGGCTATCCTGCGAGACGTATGCGTGACGAGGCGACTTTCCGCGTCAAGGCCGGACTGGCCGAGATGCTCAAGGGCGGCGTGATCATGGACGTCGTCGACGCCGAGCAGGCCAAGATCGCCGAGGACGCCGGGGCGGCCGCGGTGATGGCGCTCGAGCGCGTGCCGGCCGACATCCGCCGCGACGGCGGCGTCGCCCGCATGTCCGACCCGCTGCTGATCAAGCAGATCCAGGAGGCCGTGACGATCCCGGTCATGGCCAAGGCGCGGATCGGCCACTTCGCCGAGGCGCAGGTGCTCGAGGCGCTCGAGGTCGACTACATCGACGAGTCCGAGGTCCTGACGCCGGCCGACGAGGCCAACCACATCGACAAGTGGCAGTTCAAGGTCCCGTTCGTGTGCGGCGCGACCAACCTGGGCGAGGCGCTGCGGCGGATCGCCGAGGGCGCGGCGATGATCCGCTCCAAGGGCGAGGCGGGGACAGGCGACATCGTCGAGGCCGTCCGGCACATGCGCAAGATCAGCGGCGAGATCAAGCGGCTCACCGTGCTCGACGACGCGGAGATCGCGACCGCCGCCAAGGAGCTGCAGGCTCCGCTCGAGATCGTGCGCCAGGTGGCGCGCGACGGCAAGCTGCCGGTCGTGCTGTTCTGCGCCGGCGGGATCGCCACGCCGGCCGACGCGGCGCTGATGATGCAGCTCGGCGCCGAGGGCAACTTCGTCGGCTCGGGCATCTTCAAGTCCGAGGATCCGGCCACGCGCGCCGCGGCGATCGTCGAGGCCACGACCCACTTCGCCGACCCCGCGCGGGTCGCCCGCGCCTCCGAGGGCCTGGGCACCGCGATGACCTCGCTCGAGACGCGCAAGCTCGACGAGGCGCAGCTGCTGGCCAACCGAGGCTGGTAACCGTGCTCATCGGAGTGCTCGCACTCCAGGGCGACTTCGAGGCCCACGGCACGATGCTGCGCGGCCTCGGCGCCGGCGTCCGCGAGGTCCGCGTTCCCGCCGACCTCGACGGCCTGGACGGGCTGATCATCCCCGGCTGCGAGTCGACGACGATGACGCTCGGGATCGAGCGCGAGGGCCTGGCCGAGCCGCTGCGCGAGTACGCGCGCTTGGGCGCGCCGGTGTTCGGCACCTGCGCGGGCATGATCATGCTCGACCGCCGGCACCTCGGGATCATGGACATCGAGTGCCGGCGCAACGCGTTCGGGCGGCAGATCCGCTCGTTCGAGGCGGACCTGCGCATCCCGGGTATCGAAGGCCGGCCGGTGCGGGCGGTGTTCATCCGCGCGCCGTGGGCCGACGTGTGCGGCGAGGACGTGGAGGTCCTCGCCGCCGTGGACGGTCACCCGGTCGCGGTACGCGAGGGCAACCTGCTCGCGATCTCGTTCCACCCCGAGCTGGCGGGTGAGACGAGATTGCACGAGCTGTTCCTCAAAATCGCACGTTCTCCAAGTACCGGATCCCGGCCAGCGCGGTCTTGAACTCGGCCTCCGGGTCGTCGGGATGCGACAGCCACGGGCTGTCGTGCTCGATGATGAAGTGCTTGTCGCCGCGGTCGCCGGCGTCGAACAGGTCCGGGAAGTCGAGCATCCCGGGCCCGGCGTCCTCGAAGTCGGGTGCGTCCGGCCGGTCGCCCCACACGTGGTCCTTGACGTGGTAGCCCATGAACCGGGTCGGGTCGGCTGACAGGTACTCGACGGCGTTCGCGCCGCCCTCGGTCACCCAGAACAGGTCGAGCTCGAACTTCACGAGCTCGCGGTCGCACTCCTCGAGCAGGATGTCGTAGACGGGCGACCCGTCGGCCTGCTTGTGCAGGAACTCGAAGTCGTGGTTGTGGTAGAAGAACTGCAGCCCGTGGTCCTTGGCGAGCGCGCCCGCCTCGTTGAACTTCTTGGCGAGGTCGTGCCACAGCGCGATGTCGTCGTACGGGCCGGGGAACCACGCCCAGCCGGTGTACTTCTGGCCGAGCGCCTTGGCGTACTTGAGCGTCTCCTCGTAGGCCTTCTGCCAGCCGTCGGGGAACGTCGAGTCCGGCCCGTCGTGGCCCGAGACGGCGCGCAGCCCGGAGCGCTCGAGCTCCGAGCGGAACTGCGCGGCGGTCCAGCCGTAGTGGCCGGCCGTCTCGACCTCGGTGTAGCCGGCACGCCCGAGGAAGCGAAGGACCTGCCGGGCCTCGTCCTGGGTCGTCATCTTCTCGCGCATCGTGTACAGCTGGATGCCCCGGCGGTTCCTCGGGACCGTCCGCCCGCCGTCCTTGCCACCGTGGTGGCCATGGCGCCCGTGCCTGCCGTGGCGCCCGTGTGCCAGCGCGTCCGGCGCGATCGCCGCCGCCGCGCCCGTACCGATAGCCGCGCCGAGGAACCGGCGCCGGTTCACGTTCTGCTCCATCTCCGCCCTCCCGCGAATTGGGTTCGTCGCAGAATCGACGACAATAGCCGATCTTTTGCGTACCTGTCGGCAGAAGGTCAGGGCAGGCGCGTGACGATCGCCTCGGCCACCTCGGCCAGGTCGCGCCCGGTGTAGTCGGGCGCGGGCACGGTGTCGAGCAGGGCGCGCTCGCGGCGCGCGACCCAGCCGGTGCGCAGGCCGGCCCGCTTGGCGCCCGCGACATCCCACCAGTGGGTCGACACCATGCAGACCGCGCTGCCCGCGCCGGCCTGCGTCTGCTCGAGCGCGTAGCGATAGGGCCGAAGGTCGGGCTTGAAGGCGCCGGCGTCCTGGGCGCTGAGGACGAGCTCGAAGCGGTCGCGCAGGCCCGCGAACCGCAGCACGGAGTCGGTCGCCTCCGCCGAGCTCTGCGACAGCACCCCGAGCTTGAGCCCGCGCCCGCGCAGCGACTCCAGCGCGCCCGGCGCCTCAAGGTAGGCCGGCATCGTGCTCACGAGCGCGAGCGCGGCGTCGGCGCGGTCGGTGTCGGCGCCGATCAGGCGCAGGCGGCGCCGCATCGCGGCCGCCATCAGCTCGTTGAGCGTGTGCGAGTCACCCGTGACCGCGTCGACCATCGCCATCGCCACCGTGTCGTCGAGCGCCGACAGCACGAGATCCTCGTCCGCCCCCGAATCTCCCAGCGGCTGCGCCAGCACCGCCGGGTCGACGAGCGTGCCGGTGAGGTTGAACAGGACCCAGGAGAGACCCATCGGGGAGAACGTACTCGCTAGCGTCCCGCCGATGTTCGGGATGCATGGCGCGTTCAAGGCTCAGCCCGGGAAGGGCGAGGAGCTGGCAGGGATCCTGCTCGAGGCGGCCGAGGGCCTGCGGGCCGACGAGCGCTGCCTGCTCTACGTCGTCGCTCGCGAAGGCGAGGACACGGTCTGGGTGACCGAGGTCTGGACCGACCGCGAGGCGCACGACGCCTCGCTGCGGGCGCCCGGCGTCCCCGAGACGATCGCGCGCGCCCGTCCGCTGATCGCTGGGATGGAGGGCCGCGCCGAGTTCGAGCCGCTCGGCGGCAAGGGCCTCTAGACGACGAGCCCGTGGCGCATGGTGTTCTCGGTCACCACGCGGGGCTCGACGAACTGGAGCAGGTAGCCCGGGCCGCCGGCCTTGGTGCCGGTGCCGGAGAGCCGGTTGCCGCCGAACGGCTGACGGGCGACCATCGCGCCGGTGATCGCGCGGTTGACGTAGAGGTTGCCGACCGGGGTGCGCCGGACGACGTGGTCGACGGTGTCCGGGTTGCGGGCGAACAGGCCGCCGGTCAGCGCGAACGGCGAGGCGTCGACGCGCTCGAGCGCCTCGTCGACGTCGCGCACGCGCTCGACGGCCAGCAGCGGCCCGAAGATCTCCTCGTTCAGGACCGGCGAGTCGGCGGGAAGGTCGGTGGCGAGCGTCGGGGCGGCGAACCAGCCGCCGTCCGGCACGTCGCGCGCGCGAGCGGCGATGCGGCCCGACCGCTCCGCCTCGGCCGCGTAGCGGGCGACCCGGTCCTGCGCCTCGCGCTCGATCACGGGCGGCACGTCGATCTCCAGGTCCTCCGCCTGGCCGACCTCGAGCACCTCGACCGCGCCCGCGAGGCGCGCGACGAGCGGGTCGTGGATCGCCTCGTGGCAGAGCACGCGGGCGGCGGCCGAGCACTTCTGGCCCGCGTACAGGAACGCGGACTTGATGAGCGCCGGGACGACCTCGTCGAGATCGGCGTCCGAGTCGACGATCACGCAGTTCTTGCCGCCCATCTCGGCGATCACGCGCTTGAGGTGCTTCTGCCCGGGCCGCACCTCGGCGGCGGCGCGCACGATGTCCAGCCCGACCGCGTTGGAGCCGGTGAACGCGATCGTGTGCACGCGCGGGTCGCGCACCAGCGCGGCCCCGACCTCGCCCTCGCCGGGCAGCAGCGCGAGCGCGCTCGGCGGGACGCCCGCCTCGCGCAGCGCCCGCACGAGCACGAGCGCGCACCCGGGCGACTGCTCGGCGGGCTTGAGGATCGCGGCGTTGCCGGTCGCCAGCGCCGCGGCGGTCATGCCGAGCGCGATCGCGACCGGGAAGTTCCAGGGTGAGATGACGGCGACGATGCCGCGCGCGTCCCAGCGCATCTCGTTGCGCTCGCCCGGGACCTGGAGCAGCGGCGCGCCCTGCGCCAGGTCGACCGCTCCGCGCGCGTAGTACTCGAGGAAGTCGATCGCCTCGCACACGTCGGCGTCGGCCTCGGGCCACGGCTTCGCGCACTCGCGGACCTCGAGCGCGGCGACCTCGAGCCGGCGCTCGCGCAGCCACTGCGCGGCGCGCAGGAGCGTCTGCGCGCGCTGCTCGGCGGGCGCGCTCCACGGGCGCGCGGCGGCCAGCGCGGCGTCGACCTCGTCGCCGGTCGCTGCCGCCGCGTGCGCGACGACGCGATCCGGGCACCCCGGGTCGGTGGAGACGATCGCGTCGCCCTCGCGGCGGTCGTCGCCGATCCAGACGGGCACGCGCAGCGGCCCGCGCGCGTCGTGGCCGGCGAGCGCGCCGGCGAGCTGCGACCGGACCGACGCCCGCCGCAGCTCCAGGATCGGCTCGTTGGCGAACGGCTGCACGGCCGAGAGCCTAGATGGTGCGCGGGCTACACCGGCGTCGACGCCACCGGCTTGGCCAGCAGCTCGTCGAGCCCGGTGCCGCGGGCCTGCTCGTGCAGGAACGACTCGTTGGACGTGTTCTCGAGCAGCCGCCGGACGAGATAGGCCATCCCGGCGACGAGGTCCCCGACCGGGCAGTAGGTCCGCACGCGCAGGTCCTGGCGGGCGAGCGCGGTCTGCAGCGGGTCGCCGAGCCCGCGCAGGACCTGCAGCTCGAGGTCCGCGTCGGCGCCGCCGCCGAGCCGGTTGTAGGCGATCGCGTGCGCGACCGACCGCAGGTTGTGCGAGGCGATGGCGACGCGCACGGCCGGCCGCGCGTCGAGCAGCCGGCGGGTCAGCAGCTCGAAGTTGAGGTCGCAGTCGGCCTTGACCTCGAACACCGGCGCCTGCCAGCCGTGCTGCTTGGCTTCCACGACCTCGTGGTCCCAGTACGCGCCCTTGACGAGCCGGACGGTGAGCGGGTGCGCGCGCTCGACGCGGCCGAGCCAGTCGAGGATCGTCGTGAGCGTCTCCGGCGAGTCGCGCAGGTAGGCCTGCAGGACCAGCCCGGCCGACGGGCCGGCGCGGAACTCGTCCTCGGCCAGCAGGTCGAGGATCAGCTCCAGCACCGCGTCGCGCGAGTCCATCGACTCCATGTCGATGTGCAGGTGCGCGCCGAGCTCGCCGGCGCGCCGCAGCAGCGGCCGCAGCCGGTCGGCGGCATCGCGCTTGCCGCGCTCGGGCGCGTCCGGCCGCAGCAGCGGCGTCAGCGCCGACACCTTCACCGACAGGTTGGCGCGCGGCAGCGGCCCGGCGCTGTCGCGTTCGAGCTGCGGCCGCTCGGGCCAGCGCGCGGCCGCGGCGCTGATCGTGTCGAGCGCGTCGGCGCAGCGGTCGGCGTAGCGCTGGGCCTCCGCCGCGGTCACGGTCGCCTCGCCGAGCAGGTCGACCGACGAGGCGACGCCGTCCTTCCACAGGTCGCGCAGCACGCCCAGGGCGGCCTTCGGGTCCTCGCCGACGATGAACCGGTGCGCCATCCGCCGCACGCCGGCGGCCGCCGCCGCGCCCAGCGCCGCGCGGCCCGCCTTCGACCCGCCCATCCTCATCGCGACGCCGACCGGAGCCGTTGGCTGCTCGACCTCGCCGAGAAAGCCGGTCAGGTGCCGCGCGAGGTCGTCGAGCGACCGGCAGGCGGGCACGACGTCCACGAAGCGGAACAGCGCCGCCTTGAGCTCGGCGTCCTGCGAGGCGAGGTCCATCGCCTTCTCGTCGACCGCCTTGAGCGGGTTGCGCGTGACCGGCATCGCGGCCGCCAGACGGCGCCCGAGGTCGTGGAGCTCGGTCTCCAGTGAGCGCTCGTCCACCACGTCGAGGAAGATACTGCCGTGGCCCGCGAGCCGACACTGCTGTCAATCGCCGCGCCGATGCACGACGAGGAGGGCACGGCACAGAAGTTCTACGAGCGCGTCGTGGCCGCCGCGGGGGACGTCCCGTTCGAGCTCGTGATCGCCGACGACGGCAGCCGCGACGGGACCAACGCCGTCCTGCAGGAGATCGCGACGGGCGACCAGCGCGTCAAGATCGTCACGCTGGCCCGCAACTTCGGCCACCAGGCGGCGCTGACCGCCGCGCTCGAGCACGCGAGCGGCGACGTGGTGGTGATGCTCGACGGCGACCTGCAGGACCCGCCCGAGCTGATCCCCGAGATGCTGGACCGCTGGCGCCACGGCGCCGACGTCGTCTACGCGGTCCGCAGCATGCGCCAGGGGGAGACGGCGTTCAAGCGCACGACCGCGCGCTGGTTCTACAAGCTGTTCCGCTCGCTCGCCGACATCGACCTCACGCCCGAGTCCGGCGATTTCCGGCTGATGGACCGCCGCCCGCTCGACGCGCTGCTGGCGATGCCCGAGCGCAACCGCTTCCTGCGCGGGATGAGCGTCTGGGTCGGCTTCACGCAGACCGCCGTCACGTTCGAGCGCGAAGCGCGCACGGCCGGCCGCACCAAGTACACGCTCGGCCGCATGCTGCGCTTCAGCTTCGATGCGATCACGAGCTTCTCGTACCGCCCGCTGCAGTTCGCGACGCTGCTCGGCTTCGTGTTCTCCGCGCTGGCGTTCCTGCTGATCCCGCTGTCGATCGTCGCCCGCTACACGAACATCTACGAGCGCGGCGTGCCCACGACGATCGTGATCGTGGCGCTGCTCGGCGGGATCCAGCTGATCTGCGTCGGGATCATCGGCGAGTACGTGGGACGCATCTACGACGAGGTCAAGCACCGTCCGCTCTACGTCGTGCGCGACCGCGCGAACCTCGAGAAGTGAGGGTCGCCGTCATCGGGGCGGGGGTGTGCGGGCTCGTCGCCGCGCACCGGATCGCCGCCGCCGGCCATCACGTCGACGTATACGAGCGCTGGCCCGGGCTCGGCGGCCAGGCCGCGACGATCGACGTCGGCGGCGGCCACCTGCTCGAGCGCTACTACCACCACCTGTTCACGACCGACCGCCACATCGCCGCGCTCTACGACGAGCTCGGCCTGCAGCTCGACTGGCGGCCGTCGAGCGTGGCGATGTTCGCGCACGGCCGCCAGTGGCCGTTCACGACGCCCGGCGACCTCCTGCGCTTCGGCCCGTTGGCGCCGTTCGATCGCGTCCGCATGGGCGTCGCCGTGCTCGCGCTGCAGCGGCTCGCGAACGACCAGGCGCCGTTCGAGCGCGTCACGGCGCGCGCCTGGATCGAGAAGTGGATGGGTGGCGCGGCGTGGCGCGAGGTGTGGGGCCCGATGCTGCGCGGCAAGTTCGGCGCCCGGGCCGACGACATCGCGATGGTGTGGATCTGGAACAAGCTGCGGCTGCGGCGCGGCGAGGACGCGCGCGAGGAGAAGCTCGGCTACCCGCCCGGCTCCTGGGAGCCGATGTTCGCCGCGCTGCGCGAGCGGATCCAGGCGCGCGACGGGCGCGTGCTGATCGACCGGCCGGCGATCCGGATCGAGCCCGGCTTCGAGGTTGTCTACGGCGCGCCCGGATCGTTCCGCGCCGGGCACGACCCGCGCGCGTTCGAGCGCGCCGGCGCCGAGCGCTACGACCGCGTGCTCGTCACCGTGCCGGGCGACGTCTTCGCCCGGCTGACCGACCTGCCCGAGCCGCCGATCGAATACTTCGCCGCGCTCTGCCTGCTGCTCGAGCTCGACCGCCCGTTCAGCGGCTTCTACTGGACCAACGTGGCCGACCGCGACCTGCCGTTCGTGGGCCTGATCGAGCACACGAACTTCGTCGCCCCCGAGCACTACGACGGCCGCCGCTTCCTCTACGTCGCCAACTACCTCGAGCATGGCCATGAGCTGCTGTCGCTGGATGCCGACGCGCTGCTGGAGCGCTACACGGCGGGCCTGCGCAAGGTCAACCCGGGCTTCGACCGCGCGTGGGTCAAGAACCGCTGGCTGCACCGCGAGCCGGCCGCGCAGCCGATCGTCACGGTCGGGTACCACGAGCGGATCCCGCCGCTGCGGACCTCCGTGCCCGGGCTGTTCCTCGCCAACACGACGCAGGTCTATCCCGAGGACCGCGGCACCAACTACGCGGTGCGGCTGGGCGAGGACGCGGCGCGCGAGGTGCTCGCGTGACCGCGCTGGGAATCGACGTCGGCGGCACGTTCACCGACGCGGTCCTCGTCACCGGCGACCGGATGGTCACCGCGAAGGTGCTCAGCACGCCGCGGCAGGAGGACGGCGTCGTCGCGGCGGCGCAGGCCGTGCTCGAGCGCGCGCAGGTCGAGCCCGGCGCCGTGTCCCATTTCGTGCACGGGTCGACGGTGGCGACCAACGCGCTGCTGGAGCGCCGCCTCGCGCGGACGGCGCTCGTCACCACGAAGGGGTTCCGCGACCTGCTGTTCCTCGGCCGCCAGGCGCGCCCGAGCCTGTACCGGCTGCAGGAGGCGCCGACGCCGCCGGTGGTCGAGCGCCGCCGCTGCGTCGAGGTCGACGAGCGCATGGGGCCCGAAGGCGTGATCCGCGCGCTCGACGAGGCGAGCGTGGAGCGGGCGGCGCGGCGGCTGCGGCGCGAGCGGGCCGAGGCCGTGGCGATCTGCCTGCTGTTCGCGTTCCTGGATCCCTCGCACGAGCAGCGGGTGGCGGAGATCCTGCGCGACGCGCTGCCGGGCGCGTTCGTGGTCGCGTCGCACGAGATCGCCGCCGAGGTGCGCGAGTTCGAGCGCGCGACGACCGCGACCGTCGACGCCGCGCTCGGCCCGCCGACCGGCCGCTACCTCGGCCGGCTGCGGGCGGCGACCGCGGCGGCGCAGCTGCCCGAGCCGCACGTGATGCTGTCCTCGGGCGGCGTCGGGACGCTGGAGCAGGCGGCGGTCCACCCGGCGGCGATGCTGCTGTCCGGGCCCGCCGGCGGCGCGGTCGCGGCGCGGATCGTCGGCGCGCCGCCGGCGCTCGGGTTCGACATGGGCGGGACGAGCTGCGATACGTTCTTCCTCGCCGAGGCCGGCGGCGAGTCCGAGCTGACGGTCGACCGGCGCGTCGCCGGCCTGCCGGTACGGCTGCCGATGGTCGACATCCACACGGTCAGCGCCGGCGGCGGCTCGATCGCCTGGGTCGACAGCGGTGGGGCGCTGCGCGTCGGCCCGCACAGCGCGGGCGCCGATCCCGGGCCGGCGTGCTACGGCCGCGGAGGGGAGGAGCCGACGGTCACCGACGCGAACCTCGTGCTCGGGCGCCTGCCCGCCGAGTCCCCGATCGCCGCCGACCTGCGGCTCGACGCCGCCGCCGCGCGGGCGGCGCTCGACGCGCTGGGGATCGGCAGCGCCGAGGAGGCGGCGGAGGGCGTGGTCGCCGTGGCCGTGAACGCGATGGTCCAGGCGCTGCGGGTCGTGTCGGTCGAGCGCGGGCACGACCCGGCGGGCGCGGCGCTGATCGCGTTCGGCGGCGCGGGGCCGCTGCACGCCTGCGAGCTGGCCGCGCAGCTCGGCGCCACGCGCGTGCTCTGCCTGCCGGCCAGCGGCGTGCTGTCGGCGCTCGGGCTCGCGGCCGCCGAGCGGCGGCGCGACGCCTCCCGCAGCCTGCTCCAGCCGCTCGCGGAGACCGACGGGCTCGACGCCGCCGCGGCGGAGATGGTGGGCGCGGCCGGCGACGAGCAGCTGCGCATGGCCGCCGACCTGCGCTACGTCGGCCAGTCGTTTGAGCTGCTGATCCCGTTCGAGGACCCGCACGAGCTCGCCGCCGCGTTCCACGCCGAGCACGAGCGCCGCTACGGGCACGCCGACCCCGACCGGCCGGTCGAGCTCGTCACGCTGCGCGCCGCCGCGGTCCGGCCCGGCGCCCCGGTCCGGCTCGCCGCCGCCGGGGAGGTCGCGCGGTCGCGGCGCGCGATCCGCTGGGACGGCGAGGAGGTCGACGCGACGGTGCTGTCCGGCACCGGGCTGCCGGCGGGCGCGAGCGTGGAGGGCCCCGCCGTCATCGAGTTCCCCGAGACCACCTGCCTCGTCCCGCCGGGCTGGGTCGCCCGCGGCGACGACCGTGGCGTCGTGACGATCGATACGGCATGAACGCGGCCGAGCTGCAGGTCGCGGTCGGGTCGCTGCGCGGCATCGCGGAGGAGATGGGCACGGCGCTGATCCACAGCGCGCTGTCGCCCAACATCAAGGAGCGGCGCGACTGCTCGACCGCGCTGTTCGACGCCGACGGGCGGCTGGTCATCCAGGCCGAGCACATCCCCGTGCACCTCGGGGCGCTGCCCGCGTCGGTCGCCGCGGTGCGCGCGCACGACGTCGCGCCCGGCGAGGTGTGGGTGCTCAACGACCCGTTCCTCGGCGGCTCGCACCTGCCCGACATCACGCTCGTCTCACCGATCCATGTCGACGGCGAGCTGCGCGGCTGGGCGGCCTCGCGCGCCCATCACGCCGACGTCGGCGGCATGGTCCCGGCGTCGATGCCTGCCGACTCGACCGAGCTGCACCAGGAGGGCCTGATCCTGCCGCCGGCGCGGCTCGACGACGACCTGATCGCGCTGATCGCCGCCAACTCGCGCGCGGGCGACGAGCGCCGCGGCGACCTGCGCGCCCAGCTCGCCGTGCACCGGCTCGCCGAGCGGCGCGTCGGCGAGCTGTGCGAGCGCCGCGGCGCGGACTGGTGGCGGACGGCCTGCGCCGAGGTCTGGGACTACGCCGAGCGCCGTACACGCGCGGCGATCGCCGAGATGCCCGACGGCCGCTACGAGGCGACCGAGACCGTCGAGGCCGCCGACGAGGACCTCGAGATCCGGGCGGCGATCGAGATCGCCGGCGACCGCGTCAGCGTCGACTTCGCGGGCACCGCCGCGCAGCACCGGGGGAACCTCAACTGCCCGCTGGCGGTGACCGTTTCGGCGTGCTGCTTCGTGCTGCGCGTGGTCGCCGACCCGGATGCGCCGGCGTCCGGCGGCGCGTACGCACCGATCGCGGTCAGCGCACCGGAAGGGTCGCTGGTGAACGCCAGGTCACCGGCCGCGGTCGTGGCCGGCAACGTCGAGACCTCGAGCCGGATCGCCGACTGCCTGCTCCGCGCGTTCGGCGAGGCGGTCGACGCGCCCGCGCAGGGCCAGGGCACGATGAACAACCTCACATTCGGCTCGCCGCGCTTCACGTACTACGAGACGATCGGCGGCGGGCAGGGAGCGTCGCGTGACGGACCGGGTCCGTCGGCCGTACATGTGGCGATGTCGAACACGCTCAACACGCCGGTCGAGGCGCTGGAAGCCGCGTATCCGCTGCGTGTCGAGCGCTATGCGCTACGTGCCGGGAGCGGTGGGGCGGGCCGCCATCGCGGCGGGGACGGAGTTGTCCGGGCGCTCACAGCGCTCGAGCCCTGCCAGGCGTCGATCCTGTCCGACCGGCGGCGTCATGCGCCACGCGGCGCGAACGGCGGCGGCGACGGGCAGCCGGGCTCGAATCGCCTGAACAAGCGCAAGCTCGGCGCCAAAGCGCGCGTCGCGCTCGAGCCGGGAGACACGATCACGATCCGCACGCCCGGCGGCGGAGGCTACGGAAACACCTAGACGACCGGCGCTTGACGGATTTGAGCTCCATTGCCACCGGCTGGACCGTGTCGAGCGGCACGGAGCCCGAGGAGTTCGACGTGACGGTGCTCGGGGTGCTCGACGACGGGGTCGCCGCGGGCGTGGACATGATCATGGTCGAGGCCGAGTCGCCGGCGCTCGACAAGGCCGGCGGCATCTGGGCCGGCATGTCGGGCTCGCCCGTGTACGCCGACGACGGCCGGTTCATCGGCGCCGTGGCCTACGGGCTCGCGTTCGGACCGTCGAAGATCGGCGGGCTCGCGGCCGCCGCCGACATGGTCGACGTGCTCGACGGCAACCTGCCGCCCGCCGCGAGCCTCCGCAGGGTCCCGGCCGCGCTGCGCCGGGAGATGGTCGCCACCGGCGCCGTCACCGCCCGCCAGGCGGCGTCCGGTCCCGAGCGCCTGCGCACGCCGCTGGCCGTCTCCGGCCTCGGCGCCGGGCGCCTGCAGGCGTTCACCGATCGCCTCGCCGGCCACGACCGCTTCATCCCGTTCGCCGCGGGCGCCGCATCGGCGCTGCCGCCGCAGGAGAACGGCGACGACGTGATCAAGCCGGGTGGCAACTTCGCCGCGGCGATCAGCTACGGCGAGATCACGGCCGCCGGCGTCGGCACGACCACGCTGGTCTGTGACCACAAGGCCGTGGCGTTCGGGCATCCGTTCAACTTCGACGGCCCGAGCGCGCTCAGCGCGCATACCGCGGACGCGATCCTGATCCAGGACGACCCGCTGGGCGCGCCGTTCAAGCTCGCCAACGTCGGCGGCACGGTCGGCACGCTCGACCAGGATCGGCTGAGCGGGATCCGGGCCGTGTTCGGCGACACCCCCGAGCCGGTCGTGGTGCGCTCGAAGGTCAACCAGCCGGCGGGCGCGCCGTTCGCCCACGTGACGAACGTCAACCGGACCCGGGAGGTGGCCGACGTCGCGGCGTTCCACGAGATCTCGAACATCGACGGCGAGATCGACCGGGTCAGCGGCGGCCGCTCGACGGTCGGCTGGACCGTGACCGGCACCGCCGGCGGCAAGCAGTTCTCGCTGACGCGCAACAACACGTTCGCCGACCCGTTCGACATCTCGTTCTTCACGCCCGACGAGATGTTCTTCATGCTCGACGCGATCGCGTCGAACCCGTTCGTCGACGTCTCGTTCGACGAGGTCAAGATCGACGCGAGTGTCCGGTTCCCGTTCCGCGAGTACCGGATCACCGGCGTCCAGCAGCGCGCCGGCAGCGACTGGGAGCCGGTCGAGGACTCGCTCACCACGACGCCGGGCGCGGCGCTGCGCGTCCGCGTCCTGCTCGCGCAGGACCGCAGCACGACGCCGATCGCGCCGGTCGAGTTCAGTCTCGAGGTGCCGGCGAACGCATCCGGCGAGGGGTCGCTGGACATCTTCGGCGGCAACGGTGGCGGCGGCGGCGAGGAGGGCATCGTCACCGAGAGCGGTGAGCCCGAGACGTTCGAGGAGCTGCTCGACCTGCTCCGCAAGACGCCGCAGAACAACCAGGTCGTCGCGACGCTGAGCTTCTTCGGCGGCGGCGAGGACCCGGAGGGCGAAGGCGACGGTTCCGCACCGGCGCCGGTGACGCAGACCAAGGACGCGGCCGAGGTCGTCAGCGGCGGCACGAGCATCTCGGTCTCGCTTCCCGACGAGGAGCCGCCGTGCGGCGAGGTCGAGCCGTGCGAGGAGCCGGGGTCCGGGCCGACGCTCAGCCTCGGCGGCAAGTCGGCGTTCAAGCTCGCGCCGGCGCTCAAGCGCGGGGTCAAGCTCACGCTGCGCACGAGCGAGCCCGGCCGGGCGGTCGTCAAGGCGTTCGCCGATCGCAAGACCGCGCGGCGGCTGACGATCAAGAAGCACGCCAAGGGCCCGGTCGTCGTGGCGGCCGCGAGCAAGCGCGTGCACGCGGGCCGCAACACGCTCAAGCTCGTCTTCACCAAGAAGGCGCGCAAGCGGCTCCGGCACGCCAAGCGCGTGAAGCTCTCGGCCCGGGCGACGATCCGCAGCGTCGCGGGCAACACCGCGACCGACCGGTTCAAGCTCACGCTCACGCGCAAGCTCCGCTGATCGTCCGGGGGCGCCGGGGCCGACTATTCTCGGCGGCCATGCGCATCAGCGTGGCCGCCGACGAGAACACCGGCGTGGCCGGGGCCGTGGTCGCGCAGCTGCGCGAGCGCGGTCACGAGCCGGTCCTGCACGGCGCGCTGGCCGACGGCGAGCGCGACGACTGGGCGTGGGCGTCCGAGGCGGCGGCGCGCGACGTCGCCGACGGGCGCGCCGACCAGGCCGTCGTGTGCTGCTGGACCGGCACGGGGGCCTCGATCGCGGCCAACAAGGTCGCCGGCATCCGCGCCGCGCTGTGCGGCGACGCCGAGACGGCCGCCGGCGCCCGCAGGTGGAACGACGCGAACGTGCTCGCCCTGTCGCTGCGCACGACCTCCGAGGCCGTGCTCGCCGAGATCCTCGACGCGTGGTTCGGCGCCGAGCCGTCGCCCGACGCCGACGACCGCGCGAACATCGCGCACGTCAACGAGATCTAGAAGCACCGCGCGTTTCGCCCCCGGGGGCGAAACCCGCAAAGGGAACCCGGCCCCCTGGGGCCGGTGTTCCCCTAGATCTCGAGCCGCTCGTCCTCGAGGTCCAGCTCGCGCTCGAGCCGGTGCATGACCTCGTTGGAGATCTCGCCGCGGTTGCGCAGCTCGACGAGTCGCTGGCGCTGCGCGCTGAGCACCGACCGGACCATCTTCTGGTAGCGGCGCGAGCGGTTCTCGACCGCGTCGACCCCGTCACCGTCCTCGATCTCGCCCGCGCGGATCGCGAACCGCCGCTGCCGGTACTCGTACATCATCCGCATCCGCTCGGTGGTGTCGTCGCGCGTCCACTCCTGCTCGCCGAGCTGATCGAGCCGTTCGAGCGCGGCCTCGACGGCGGCGCGGCGGCCGATCAGCTCCTCGCGCTCGTCGGCGCCGTCGTCCTCGACGCCGAGGGCCTTGATCAGCGGCGGCAGCGTCAGGCCCTGCAGGACCAGCGTGGCGAAGATCACCGCGAAGGTCAGGAACAGCACGATGTTGCGCATCGGGAAGTCCTCGACGAGCGCGAGCGCCGCGGCCAGCGACACCGCGCCGCGCATGCCGCACCAGGCGTTGACCATACGGATCCGCCATGACGACCGCCGCGCGCGCTGGACCGGCCGCCGGTCCGCGAACCGGATGAAGCGCGTGAACACCTCCGAGAAGACCAGCCGGGTCAGGATCACGGTCGCGCTGACCGCGACTGCCCAGCCCACCAGGGTCAGCGGCGCCTCGTTCTGCAGGTCTTCGAGGATCGTCGGCAGCTGCAGCCCGATCAGCACGAACAGCAGCGCGTTGAGCAGGAACGTGAGGATCTCCCACACCGCGTAGCCCTGCAGGCGCATCGAGGCGGTGGAGATCTCCGGCGCCGCCCAGCCGATCACGATGCCGGCGGTGACGGCGCCGAGGACGCCCGAGACGTCGAGCGCCTCGGCCGGGAGGTACCCCGCGTACCCGCTCAGCAGCGAGATCGTGATCTCCGTCGGGATGTCGTTGATCCGCCGGCGGATCTCCACCAGGACCTTGCCGGCCACGAGCCCGACGCCGATGCCGCCGGCGACGTTCACCACGAAGTCGCCCGTGGCGTCGATGAACACGAAGCTGGTCGTGACCGCCGCGAGCGCGGTGTTGTAGGCGACCAGCGCCGTGCCGTCGTTGAGCAGGCTCTCGCCCTCGATCAGCGACACCATGCGGCGCGGCACGCGGAGCCGCCGCAGGATCTCGGCCGGCGCCAGCGCGTCCGTCGGCGAGACGATGGCGCCGAGCACGAACGCGACCGGCCACGACATCCCGTCGATCAGCTCGTGGGCGACGACCGCGACCGTGCACATCGTCACGAGCACGAGCCCGACCGCCTGCACCGTCACGACCCGGATGCCGCTGCGGATGTCGTGCAGGTTCGCGAAGAACGCCGACGAGTACAGCAGCGGCGGCAGGAAGATCACCAGCACGAGCTCGGGGTCGAGCGTCACCGTGTCGTCCGGCCCGAGCACGAGCCCCATCACGAGACCGCCGATGACCAGCACGATCGGGTACGGGATGTGCACGAGCCGGGCGATCGTCCCCAGCACCACCACCGACAGCAGCAGCGAGACGAGGACGATCTCGATCTCGTGCATCAGACCGCCTCGTAGCGGATCACGCCGCCGACCTCCGTCTCGCGGATCTGCCCGCGATCCAGGAGCAGGTCGACGTGGCCGAGCACCTCCGACAGTGTGAGGTACGCCTGCGTGACCGCGACGTTGCCCCACAGCGACTGGGCGATCTCGTACGCGCTCATCGGCGTCTGGGCGACCAGCCCGGCGATCTTCGCGGCGCGGCGCTCGTGCAGCGCGAACCGCTCGTCGATGAGCTTCGCGTGGTCGGTCACCGGCTCGCCGTGGCCGGGCAGCACGGTCTCGATCGGCATCGCGCGCGTCTCGCGCAGCGACCGCATGTAGGTCATCAGCGCGCGCGGGCGGCCGCCGCCCGGCTCGCCCGACTTGCCGCCGAGCGGGCGCGCGATCAGCGGGTTGGAGGAGATGTGGCCGATCAGGTGGTCGCCGCCGATCAGCGTCCGCCGTTCGGCGTCCCAGAACACCGTGTCCGACGGCGAGTGGCCGGGACGGTGCAGCGCCTGCAGCGTGCGGCCGGCGAACTCCAGCGAATCGCCGTCGGCGAGCCGCCGCTCGACCGGCGCGCTGCCGCCCCAGGCTCGGAACGCGCGCGACATCGAGCGCAGGGCGATCACGACGTCGCGCGGGATCCCGTGGCGCAGCATCAGCGACTCGGCGAGCTCGTCGTCGCGCTCGGCGTAGGCGCCGAACTCCTCGATCACCGGCGCCAGCAGGTCAAGCGTCACCACCTCGGCCTGCGAGCGCCGGGCGAGGATGCCGACGAGCCCCATGTGGTCGAGGTGCTGGTGCGTGATGACGATGCGCTCGAGGTCGTCGATCCGGCGGCCGTGCGCGCGCAGCGCGACGTCGAGCTCGTCGAGCGCCTTGCCGGAGTTCGGCCCGGTGTCGACGAGCGTCAGCGGGTCGTCGTCGATCAAATAGCAGTTCACGCGCCCCACCGCGAACGGCGTCGGGATCGAGAGCGTGTGGATCACGACCGGATGAGGTCGAGCACCTCGTCCCGCCGCCGCTCCATGTCCTCCTCCGACACGAGGCTCTCGAGGTTCAGACGCAGGAGCGGCTCCGTGTTCGAGGGCCGCACGTTGAAGTGCCAGTCCTCGTAGTCGACCGAGATGCCGTCGAGCTTGGTGACCTCGCCGTCGCCGTAGCGCTCCTCGATCTCGGCCATCTTGGCGCCGGTGTCGGCGACCTCGGAGTTGATCTCGCCGCTGATGAAGTAGCGCTCGCGCAGCGGCGCGAGCAGCTCCGACAGCTTCGCGTCGTGCGTGGAGAGCAGCTCGAGGATCAGCAGCGCCGGGATCGTGCCCGAGTCGGCGTTGTAGAAGTCGGCGAAGTAGTAGTGGCCGGAGACCTCGCCGCCGAACGCGCCCCCCTCGTCGCGCATGCGGCGCTTGAAGAACGCATGGCCGACGCGGTTGACGTGCGCGGTGCCGCCGAGCCTGGCGACGAGATCGGGGACGGCTCGCGAGGCCCGGACGTCGTAGAGGATGTCGGCACCGGGCTGCTTCTCCAGGATCGACTCTGCGAGCAGCGCGGTCACGAAGTCGCCGTCCACGAACCGGCCGGTGTCGTCGATGAAGAAGCAGCGGTCGGCGTCGCCGTCCCAGGCGATCCCGAGGTCGGCGTCCTCGCGGCGGACCGTGTCGATGATGAACTCGCGGTTCTCGGGCAGCAGCGGGTTCGGCTCGTGGTCGGGGAACTCGCCGTCGGGCTCCCAGTAGGTGGTGACGAGGTCGAGTCCGAGCCGGTCGAGCAGCGGGCCGACCATCGGGCCGGCCATCCCGTTGCCGCCGTCGACGACGACCTTGAGCGGCTTGACCGCCGCTGGGTCGATGAACCGCAGCGCGGCGTGCTGGAAGTCCGCGTAGATGTCGAGCTGCTCGTGCGATCCGCCGCCGCGCGCGTCGCCGAGCCCGTCGATGACGAGGTCGCGGATCTCGCCGATGCCGGTGTCGCCCGACAGCGCGACGGCGCCCGTCTCGACGAGCTTGGCCCCGGTGTACGCCTTCGGGTTGTGCGAGGCGGTGCACATGAGCCCGCCGTCGAGACCCTCGGAGCCGACGAGCCAGTAGAGCATCTCGGTGCCGACCATCCCGGCGTCGAGCACGTGCGCGCCCTCGGCGACCATGCCGTCGCGATAGCGGGCGGCGAGCGCGGGCGCCGTCAGGCGCATGTCGTGCCCGAGGCCGACGCGCGGGCCGTCGCCGCCGAGCACGCGGACGAACGCGCGGCCGATCGCGAACGCGACGTCGCCGTCGATCTCGTCGCCGTACAGGCCGCGGACGTCGTAGGCCTTGAAGGTCTCCGCAGGGGCGGTCACTACGCGCGGGCAGGATACGCGGCGAGCGCCGCGGGTCTCGTCGGCGAGCGGCCTGGCCTCCACGCCGACACGTGGCGAATCGCCTCTTCGTCGCGGCCGGCGACGTTACGTTTGTCGCGTGGACGTGGTCATTCTCTGCGGCGGGCGCGGGACGCGCCTCAACGGCGAGCGCCCGAAGCCGCTGATGGAGATCGCCGGGCGGCCGATCGTCTGGCATGTCGTCTCGATCTACGCGGCGCAGGGGTTCCGCGACTTCACGCTGCTCACGGGCTACCGCGGCGACGAGGTGCGCGCGTTCGCCGACTGGCCCGCCGGCGCGTCGGTCCGGTGCGTGGACACCGGGATCGACACGCCGACGGGTGGGCGGGTGCACGCGGTGCGCGATCGTCTCCGCGCGCCGTTCTGCCTCACGTATGCGGACGGCGTCGCCGACATCGACCTCGCCGCGCTGCTCGACCACCACCGGCGCGCGGGGTCGCTGGCGACCATGACCGTCGTGCGGCCGGAGCTGCCGTTCGGCGTGGCCGTGCTGGACGGCGACCGCGTGCGTGGCTTCGCGGAGAAGCCGGTCTCGGGCGACTGGGTCAACGGCGGGTTCTTCGTGCTCGAGCCGGCCGCGCTCGACTACCTGAGCGCCGGCTCGGTGCTCGAGCGCGAGCCGCTGGAGCGGCTCGCGGCCGACGGCGCGCTCGCCGCCTACCGCCACACCGGCTTCTGGCGCTGCCTGGACACCGCGAAGGACGCCGTCGCGCTGGAAGAGGCCGGGCCCGGCCGCTGGCTCGCCTAGAATCGGACGCCATGGCCGGACACTCCAAGTGGGCTGGGATCAAGCACAAGAAGGCGATCGTGGACGCGCGGCGCGGCAAGCTGTTCACGAAGCTCGCGCGCGCGATCACGGTGGCCGCGAAGGACGGCGGGGGCGACGTCGACGGCAATCCGGCCCTCGCGCTCGCGGTGCAGAAGGCGAAGGACGCCTCGATGCCCAAGGACAACATCGAGCGCGCGATCGCCAAGGGGACCGGGGAGGGCGCCGACGCCGAGGCGCTCGAGGCCGTCATGTACGAGGGCTACGGCCCGGGCGGCGTGGCGATCCTGGTCGAGGCGCTGACCGACAATCGCAACCGCACCGGCTCCGAGATGCGCCACATCTTCTCCAAGAACGGCGGCAACCTCGGCGAGCCCGGCTCCGTCGCCTACCTGTTCGACAAGAAGGGCGTCGTGGTGGTCGACGGCGAGCGCTACTCCGAGGACGACCTGATGGTCGCGATCGACGCCGGCGCCGAGGACATCGCGATGGACGCCGACGTCTTCGAGGTGCTGTGCGAGCCGTCCGACCTCGCCGCCGTCCGCGCTGCGCTGACCGAGGCCGGGGTGGAGGTCGACGAGGCGTCGGTCGCGCAGCGGCCCAAGACCCTGGTCCCGCTCGACGAGGACGGCGCGACGAAGGTCCTGCGCCTGATCGACGCGCTGGAGGACCAGGACGACGTCGACGCGGTGCACGCGAACTTCGACGTCGACGCCGAGATCCTCGAGCGCGTCGCGGGCTGACGCTCCCCGTCCGGGGCTGAACGCGCCCGTTCAGGGGTAACAATGGGCGCGATGCGCGCGATCCTGCTCGTCGCCCTGATGGCCATCGGCAGCGTCCTGATGTGGATCGGGGTGCCGCTCGGGCTGATCTACCTCGCGTCCAAGCTCGCCGACACGCCGAAGCCGAGCATGGGCCCGTACCTGCTCGTGCTGATCGGCCTGCCGATCGGCATGGCCGTCATCGGCAAGGGCCTGGGCGTGCTCAACCGTGCCCACATCCGCGTGACCAACGCCGAGGTCGACGCCTACCGCCCCGGCTGGACCCGCTCGATGCGCGCCGAGCGGACGACCAACCGCCGCGGCGGGATCCTCGACCGCGTGATGATCATCTCCGTCGCGCTCGCGGGGGTGGCGTTCGCGGTCTGGTTCTTCGGGTTCGCCGGCTCGAGTCTGCCGGGGTCCTAGGGTCCTGCGGCATTGAGGCGTGGCGCGGGCGGGGTGTGCTCGATTGACCCCCGTATACGCCGTCAACCCAGCACACCCGCCGGGGTCGGCCGACTCCGCCTCCCTCAATGCCGCAGTTCAAGCCAAAGAGGCGTCCGGACCTCCACGCAGAATCCCAGGCGTGTACGTGATCGTCCTCGGCATCGACCCGGGCGTGGCCAACACGGGCTACGGCGTCGTCGCGCAGCAGCGCGGGCGGCTGTTCGCGCTCGACGGCGGCGTGATCGAGACGTCCCCGGGGCTCGACTCGGGCCGGCGGCTGGCGACCATCCACGCCCGCATCGGCGAGCTGCTCGACGAGTACACCCCAGACGCGGTCGCGCTCGAGGATCTGTACTTCGGCGCCAACGCGCGCTCGGCGTTCGCGGTCGGCCAGGCGCGCGGGGTGGTGCTGCTGGCGGCCGGCCAGCGCGCCGTGCCGTGCTCGTCGTACACGCCCCAGCAGGTCAAGAGCGCGGTCTGCGGCAACGGCCGCGCGGCCAAGGACCAGGTGCAGCGGATGGTGCAGACGCTGCTGGCGCTCACCGATCTGCCCAAGCCCGACCACGCGGCCGACGCGCTGGCGATCGCGATCTGCCACACCAACGGAGCGCCGCTCGCGGCGGCGCTGGCCGGATGATCGCGCTGCTCGAGGGCCGCGTCGCGGTGCGCCGCGCCGATCACGTCGTGATCGCCTGCGGCGGCGTCGGCTACCGGCTGGCCGTGTCGGCGGAGACCTTGCGCCACGTACCGCGCGTGGGCAAGGACGCGACGCTCCACACGCACCTGATCGTCCGCGACGACGCGCTGCTGCTGTACGGCTTTGCCACCGAGGAGGAGCGCGACCTGTTCCTGATGCTGATCGGCGTCCAGGCCGTGGGGCCGAAGATGGCGCTCGCCGTGCTGTCCGGCGGCCCGCCGCGCGAGGTGCTCGGCGCGGTCGCGGCAGGCGACACCGCCCGGCTGCAGGCGGCACCCGGCATCGGCAAGCGGACCGCCGAGCGGATCGTGGTCGAGCTGCGCGAGAAGGTCGGCGCGACGCCGGACGAGCCGATCGTCATCCACCGTGGCGACGACCCGCGGATGCTCGCCCGCGAAGGGCTGCTCGGCCTCGGCTTCAGCCCACAGGAGGCCGACAAGCTGCTCGACGGCGCGCCCGGCGACACGCCGGAGGACCTGATCGCCCATGCGCTCAGGGGGGCACGGCGATGATCCGGACGCCCGGCGCCGATCGGCTGCAGACCCCGGACCTGCGCCCCGAGGAGGACGCCGACGCCTCGCTGCGCCCCGCGCTGCTGGACGAGTTCGTCGGCCAGGACGCGGTCAAGGATCAGCTCGGCGTCAGCGTCGCAGCCGCCAAGGGCCGCGGCGAGGCGCTCGACCACGTGCTCCTCGCCGGGCCGCCCGGGCTCGGCAAGACATCGCTGGCGCAGATCGTCGCGCACGAGCTCGAGGTGCCGTTCGTGCAGACGGCCGGCCCGGCGCTCGAGCGCAAGGGCGACGTCGCCTCGTTCCTCACGGCGCTCGAGCCGCGCAGCGTCTTCTTCGTCGACGAGATCCACCGGCTCCCGCGCGCGGTCGAGGAGACGTTCTATCCCGCGATGGAGGACCGGCAGCTGCCGATCACGGTCGGCACCGGCGCCGGCGCCCGTGTCGTGACGCTCGACCTGCCGCCGTTCACGCTGATCGGAGCGACGACGCGAGCCGGGCTGCTCACGACCCCGCTGCGCGACCGCTTCGGAATCCAGCACCGCCTCGACCACTACGGGACCGGCGACCTCGCCCGGATCGTCATGCGCTCGGCAGGCGTGCTGTCCGTGGAGATCGACGGCGGCGGCGCGGCCGCGATCGCCGAGCGCGCCCGCGGCACCCCGCGCGTCGCCAACCGCCTGCTCAAGCGCGTCCGCGACTACGCCGAGGTGCACGGCGGCGGCGCGGTCGACGCCGAGCTGGCCGGCGCGGCGCTCGACCTGCTGGAGGTCGACCACGAGGGCCTGGACCGGCTCGACCGCGAGATCCTGTCGGTGATCTGCCGCCGGTTCGCGGGCGGCCCCGTCGGCCTGTCGACGCTCGCGGTCGCCGTGCAGGAGGAAGCCGACACGATCGAGGACGTCTACGAGCCCTACCTGCTTCAGCGCGGGTTCCTGCAGCGCACCCCGCGGGGGCGCTGCGCGACCGCCCATGCCTTCCGGCACCTGGGGCTGAAGCCGCCCGCCGAAGACTCGACGTTGTTCTGATCGAGTCTTTACGTGGGCACCTCTACGCTAGGCAGTCGATGGCGCACCTGTTCATCTGCCCGAACTGCGGCTCCCGCACCACCGCGGCCGACCGCCAGCAGGGCTTCCGCAACCAGCCCCGCGGCTGCACGAAGTGCGGCTTCGGCTTCCTGTTCGAACTGCTCGACGACTACTACCCCGCGCCGAACGCGGCGTTCTTCGTCTGCGACCAGAACGGCCGGATCATCGGCTGCGGCCGCGGCTCGCGCGAGCTCACGGGGCTTTCCGACGAGAAGGTGATGGGCCGCGAGGTGCGCGAGGTCCTGGGCCTGAACTTCGAGGGCGGCGCCGACCACGTCGGCACGGTGCTGGAATGGGGTGTCCGCCAGCTCGGCAAGTCCGTCGTCGTCAACGCCGAGGGCGATCTGCCGGCGAAGGCTGTGGCCGATCTGTTTCCGGCGTACGATGACGACGGCGGCCTGTTGCTGGTGCTGACGCCGTCGAAGTGATCCGGCCCTCTTCTACCCTTCACCAGCCTCTCCATGTCCGAACGCCGCCGCTCTCTCTTCGTACTGCTGCTGGTCCTCGGCCTGATCGCGGCGTCGGCCTACGTCGTCTCGTCGAAGAAGACGACGCTGGGCCTGGACCTGCAGGGCGGCGTCCAGCTCGTCTATGAGGGCAAGCCGACCGCGCAGCAGCCGACGGTCACGCAGGAGGCGCTCGACCGGTCGCTGGACATCATGCGCGACCGCGTCGACGCGTTCGGCGTCGCCGAGCCCGAGCTGCGGCTCGCCGGCGGCAACCAGATCGAGGTCAACCTCCCCGGCGTCGCGAACGCCGATCGCGCGGCGCAGCAGGTGGGGTCGACGGCCCAGCTGTTCTTCTACGACTGGGAAGCGAACATCCTCGACGAGGCGTGCAAGCCGGACCCGGACGAGAACGCCAACGAGAAGACGCCGATCACCGGCTTCTACCAGGCGACCAAGCAGGCCGCGAAGTGCCCGCCGCAGGTCGACAGCAACAACAACGCCGCCGACGCGCCGCGCTTCTACGCGTTCAACAAGATCTCGAAGAAGCCGTTCAACAACGGGCAGCCGTCCGAGAGCCGCGCGGCCGCGCTCGAGGACCTGAGCCCGGCTGACCGCGCCAACGCCGAGGTCGTCAAGGTGCCCGAGGGCATCCTCGTCGTCCGCGACCAGAAGGCCAACGCCGACGCCCCCGACCCGGACCGCTGGTGGGTGATCCAGGACAACCCGGCGCTCTCGGGCACCGAGATCAAGAACCCGAAGCAGAGCCAGGACCCGCAGAGCCAGCAGATCAACGTCACCTTCGACTTCACGGACAAGGGCCGCAAGGCGTTCCAGGACATCACGCGCGAGATCGCCCAGCGCGGATCCGACAACGCCGATCCCGCCGCGCTGCCGGCCAACGTCTCGCAGCACTTCGCGATCGTCCTCGACAACGAGCTGATCTCCGCGCCGTACATCGACTTCGACGAGAACCCGGACGGCATCGACGGCGTCAACGGCGCCCAGATCTCCGGCTCGTTCACGATCGACGAGGCCCAGGATCTGGCGAAGATCCTCGAGATCGGCGCGCTGCCGATCCGGCTCGAGCTCGTCTCGCGCTCGCAGGTCTCGGCCACGCTCGGCGCCCAGGCGCTCGACCAGGGCCTGATCGCCGGCGCCGCCGGGTTCATCATCGTCGCGCTGTTCCTGATCACGTTCTACCGCGTGCTCGGCGTGATCGCCGTCGTCGCGATGGCGATCTACGCGCTCTACTTCTACGCGCTCGTCAAGCTCGTCCCGATCGTCCTCACGCTGCCGGGCATCGCGGGCCTGATCCTCACGCTCGGCGTGGCGGCGGACGCCAACATCGTCATCTTCGAACGCGTGAAAGAGGAGGTCCGCGCTGGGCGCAGCGTGAGCCAGGCGATCTCCGCGGGCTACAAGAAGGGCCTCACCGCGATCCTCGACGCGAACATCGTCACGTTCCTGGTCGCGTTCATCCTGTTCATGCTCGCGACCGCGGGCGTGCGCGGGTTCGCGCTGACGCTCGGCGTCGGCGTCATGTTGTCGCTGTTCACCGCCGTGTTGGCCACCCAGGCGATCCTGTATTCGCTGCGGCGCACGCGGATCGTCAGGTCGCGCGCGGCGCTCGGCGCGCGCGACTCCAAGCCGATCCGGTTCGACTTCATCGGCAGGTCGAAGTGGTTCTTCTCGATGTCCGGCGTGATCCTGCTGATCTGCGCGATCGCGATGTCGGTGCAGGGGCTCAACTTCGGCATCGACTTCGAGGGCGGCACGCGGATCGTCGCGCCGCTCGAGCGGCCGGCGACGGTCGACCAGGTCCACGACGTGCTGGCCGCCCAGGGGCTGGGCGACGCCGAGGTCCAGACGCTCAGCAACGACCAGCTCGGCCAGAACGTCGTGCAGATCAGCGCGAAGGAGCTCGGCGACAACGGCGTCAAGGGCGTCACCGACGCGCTGCGTGATGACTTCGGCCTCGCCGACAACCCGAGCACCCAGCAGATCGGCGCGAGCTTTGGCCAGTCGGTCGCCCGGAGCGCGATCTACGCGATCATCGCCTCGCTGATCATCATCTCGATCTACATCGCGCTGCGCTTCCAGTGGAAGTTCGCGGTGCCGGTGATGATCGCGCTCGCGCACGACCTGCTGATCACCGGCGGCGTCTACGCACTGCTCGACCGGGAGGTGACGGCGTCGACGGTCGCGGCGCTGCTGACGATCCTGGGCTTCTCGCTCTACGACACGATCGTCGTGTTCGACCGCGTGCGCGAGAACATCCCGCGCATGCCCAACGCGGCGTTCTCGCAGATCTACAACCGGTCGATGTCCGAGGTCATCGTGCGTTCGCTGGCAACGAGCTTCTGCGCCGCGCTGCCGATCCTGGCGCTGCTGCTGTTCGGCGGCGACACGCTGAAGGACTTCGCGTTCGCCCTGCTCATCGGCACGCTGTCCGGCACCTACTCGTCGGTCTTCATCGCCGGGCCGGTGCTCACGCACTGGAAGGAGCGCGAACCCGTGTACAAGGCGCGGGAGCGGCGGATCCGCAGCCAGTTCGGCGGCGAGCTGCCGGCCTACGCGGTCGCGATGGCGGGCGCGCCGGTCGACGTCGCGCCGAAGGAGAAGCGCCGCCGCGAACGGCTCACGCAGCCGGCGGACCCGACGCAGGGCGTGTCGCGGGAGGAGTTCGACGACATGGTGCGCGACCTCGGGATCGAGGAGGAGCAGCGCCAGCCGGCGGCAGCGCGCTCCGGCCGCCCGGCCGGCGGGCGCCGCGCCCGGTCGCGCTCGGACGGCGGGCAGACGCCGCCCAAGCCTCCGGCCGCGGGCGGCGACGGAGCGGGCGGCGAGGACAAGCCGAAGAAGCCGCGCAACCGCCGTCACGGGAGGCCGCGCTGATGTCCGCGCTCGTCTGGGTCATGGTCGGCATCGCGCTCTGGCACTTCACGGTCTTCCTGCCCGACCACTTCTGGTCGGGCATCGTCGGCGCGTTCGTCGGCGCGGTCATCGGCTCGTTCCTGTTCGGCCTGCTCATCAACGGCTTCACGATCCCGGGCCAGAGCGACACGAACCTGCTGAGCGCGGTCGAGGCCATCCCCGGCGCGGTCATCGGCATGGCCGTCGTCTGGTGGATCGGCACGCGCCAGGAGCACGCGCAGCCCGCGCACTAGTGCGCGTCACCGCACTCGAGCGGTTCGCCGTCCCGCGCTGGCGGCTCCTCAAACTCTCGACATGGCGCAACGACGACGGGACGGTGGCGGAATGGTGAGCATGCTGGCGGCGATCGCGACCCCGTACGGGCCGGACGGCGGCCTGGACCTCGACGCGTTCGACGCGCACATCGCCTGGCTGGCCGAGGAGGGGCTCGACGGCGTGTTCGTCGCCGGCACGACCGGGGAGGGCGTGCTGCTCGAGCACGACGAGGTCGGCGCGCTGGTGGAGCGCGCGGTCGGCGGCTCGCTGCGCGTGATCGCGCAGATCGGGCGGCCCAGCACCCGCGCGACGGTCGCGCTGGCCGAACGCGCGATCGCGGCGGGCGCGGACGCGGTCGCCGCCTACGTGCCGTGGTTCTATCCGGTCTCGCAGGTCCAGCTGCGCGAGCATTTCCTGGCGCTGCTGCGCGCCGCCGGGGACACGCCGGCGTTCATGTACAACATCCCGCCGCGCACCGTGAACGACCTCGATCCGTCGCTGGCCGGCGAACTGGCGTCCGCCGGCTTCGCGGGGATGAAGGACTCGACCGGCGATTTCGCGCGCCACGAGGCGTACCTGGACGCGGTGTCGGGCCACGGGTCGTTCGAGCTCTACACCGGCACGGAGCCGTTCGTGCTGCGCTCGGTGCGCGCTGGCGCCGCGGGGTCGATCACCGCGCTGGCGAACTGCGTGCCCGAGCTGTTCGTGGGCCTGCGCGACGCGCTGGCGGCGGGCGACGAGGCCGAGGCCGGCCGCCTGCAGGACCAGATCACCGTGCTCAAGGAGCAGACGCGCGCCGAGGAGTCGACCGTCGCGGCGATCAAGCGCCGCGTCCGCGAGCGGCTCGCACAGCGCTCGGTGGACTACCCGGCCGCTCCGCGCGCGCCGTTCACATGACCTCCGCCGCGCGACGGTGTCGCGTGGGGCGGCTGAGTCGCGCATAGCGCCACCTGACAACCCCAGTGGCGCGTTGCCGCTCTCCAGCGGCGCCGATCAGCGCGCTCGATAGCGCAGATGCACGACGCCGTTGCCGAACCGCCGCTCGGCGAGCAGCTCGAGGTCCCACCGGACGGCCGGCAACGCCGGCGTGCCGCCGCCGACCACGACCGGCGAGACGAACAGATGCAACTCGTCGACCAGCCCCGCGCGGATCGCCTCGGCGGCGAGCCCCGGCCCGCCGACGCTGAGGTCGCGCTCGGACGAGGCCTTGAGCTCGCGCACCGCCTCCGGGTCGAACGAGCGCTCGATCCGCGTCCGGGCGCTCCTGGGCTCGCGCAGCGTCCGTGAGTAGACGACCTTGTCGAGGCCGCGCCAGAGTCGCGCCCAGTCCACGATCTCGGCCGGCTGACCCTCGAGCTCGAGCGTCTCCCAGGCGACCAGCACGTCGTACATCCGGCGGCCGAGCAGCTGGGTGCCGACCGAGCGCTCGGTCTCGTTGACGGCCGCGTGCACCTCCTCGTCGGGCACGGACCAGTCCCACCGGCCGTCGGCATCCGCGACGTAGAGGTCGAGCGACGTGATCGCCGAGTAGATGAGCTTGGCCATCAGGGCACGGTAGAGGTTCCGTCAGGAGCCGGACGTACGCTCCGGCGACCGTGCCTGCCGGGATCGACACGCGCTTCGCCGTCACGCCGTACGACTACGGTGCCGCCGAGCGGCTGACCGGCGCGCTCGGCGTCTCGCACACGCTCGCCCAGATCCTCGTGCGGCGCGGCCTCGAGAGCCCCGCGGAGGCGGAGCGGTTCCTCGCCGGCGCCGAACGGCACCCGCTCGACGCGTTCGGAGGCCTGCGCGCCGCCGCCGCGCGCATCCTCGACCACATCCAGCGGCGGTCGCGGATCACCGTGCACGGCGACTACGACGTTGACGGCGTCGCCGCGACCGCCGTGCTCGTGCGGGCGCTGCGCACGCTCGGCGCCCACGTCGACTGGTCCCTGCCGAGCCGGATCGACGACGGGTACGGCCTCGCCGCCACCACCGTGGAGCGGCTCGCGGCGCGCGGGACCGACCTGCTGGTGACCGTCGACTGCGCGATCACCGCGGTCGAGGAGGTCGCCGCCGCCCGCGCCGCCGGGCTCGACGTGGTGGTCACCGACCACCACGCTCCGCGCGCCGGCGGCGGGCTGCCGGACGCCCCGATCGTCCATCCGCGGCTCGGCGGCAACCCGTGCCCCGAGCTGTGCGCCACCGCGGTCGCGCACAAGCTCGCGCAGGCGCTGCTGGAGGCAGTGGGGGAGGACCCCGGGCTCGCGGACGAGGACCTCGACCTGGTGGCGCTCGCCACGGTGGCGGACGTCGTGCCGCTCGTCGACGAGAACCGCCGGCTCGTCCGCGACGGGCTCAAGGCGCTCGCCCGCACGCGCAAGCCCGGCCTGCGCGCGCTGATGGAGATCGCCCGGGTGGATCCCGGCGGCGTCGACGCCGGCGCCATCGGCTTCCGTCTCGCGCCGCGCATCAACGCGGCCGGCCGCCTGCACCGAGCCGACGCCGGGCTCGAGCTGCTGCTGACCGAGGATCCGGCGCGCGCGAAGGCGATCGCCGCCGAGCTGGACGCCGTGAACGCCGAGCGGCGCGACGTCGAGACGCGGATCCTGTTCGCCGCCGAGGCGCAGGTCGCCGAGCATGGCCCTGCGCCCGCATACGTGCTCACCGGCGAGGACTGGCATCCCGGCGTGATCGGGATCGTCGCCGCCCGGATCGCCGAGCGCCACCATCGCCCGGCCGTGCTGATCGCGCTCGACGGTGAGGAGGGCACCGGCTCCGGTCGGTCGATCCCGGCGTTCGACCTGCTCGGAGGCCTGCACGCCGCCGCCCGTCACCTCGATCGCTACGGCGGTCACCGCGCCGCCGCCGGCCTCACGATCGCACGCGCGGCGATCGACGCGTTCCGGGAGGCGTTCGCCGCCCATGCCGCCGAGGTGCTGACGCCCGCGGATCTCGTGCCCGAGCTGCGCATCGACGCCGTCGTGCCCGGCGACGTGCTGACGCTCGCCCTCGCCGAGGAGCTCGAACGGCTCGCCCCGTTCGGCCAGGGCAACCCGCCGGTGTCGCTGCTCGTCCCGGCGGCGCACGTGACCGATCCGCGCGCGCTCGGCGAGGGTCGCCACGTCGCCTTCACGCTGCATGCCGGCGGCGCCCGCTCGCGCTGCGTGCAGTTCGGCGCCGGCAGCCGCCTGCCGGCCGAGCCCGACGAGCCCGTCGACGCCGCCGTCCGCCTCGAGGTCAACCGCTGGAACGGCGCCGTCGAGCCCCGCCTCGTGATCCAGAGCTGCCGCCCCGTGCGGCCCGCCCCGATCGACGTCATCGGCGAGCCCGGCTTCACGGCGGGCCTGCTCGCCGAGCTGCGGCGAGCGCTCGATCCGGCGCCGCCGCCCGGCGCCGCCGGCATCGCGAGCGTGCAGGCCGAAGGCGTGTGCGACCGGCGCGGCGCGGGGATCGCCGGGCTGCTCGCCGACCTCGTCGCCGCCGGCGAGCCGGTGCTCGCGATCGTCGCGCACGCACCGCACCGCGCGCGGAGGCTGGAAGGCCGCATCGGCGGCTTCGCGATCTGCTCGTGGGCCGCGCTGGACGACGATCCCGGCCTGGCCGCGCCGTTCGCCCACCTGGTCGCCGTCGACCCGCCCGCCGACCCGCGCCTGCTCGCGCTGCTCAAACGTCCGTCCGGGACCGCTCGAGGCCATCTGGCCTGGGGCGAGCCTGAGCTACGCTTTGCCCGACGAATACACCACTGGGACTTCGCTCTGCGCGAGCCGCTGACGACCCTCTATCGCGCCCTGCGCGGCCGGGGGGAAGTGAGCGGTGAGGCCCTCGAGGCCGCGCTCCGGGGCGCGGGTCCGCAACCGAGGTCGGCCGCGCTCGCGGGACGCCTCGTGCGGGTCCTCTCGGAGCTCGAGCTCGCGGTCCTCGATCGCGAAGGGCAGGCCCTGAGGCTCATCGAGTCGCCCCAGCCCACCGCGCTGGAGCGCTCGCCGGCCTTCCGGGCCTACCATCGAAGGCTCGAGGACGGACTCCGATATCTGACAAGCGACACGATCCGCCAGGCGGCCTGACCCCGGCTCAGGAGGACGAGCCGCGCGCCCAGCCGCCGATGGCGGGTGGCGCTCCGGACAGCGCCGTCGCGGTCGCCGGCCACCGGCCCGTCGACCGCGCCGAGCACACGCACGGCGCGCTCGCGGCGGATATCCCCGACGACCTGACGAGCGTCGAGCGCGAGCTGCTCGCCGACCTGTTCGCGATCATCTCCGAGCACGCCGACGAGGTTGCCGAGGCGGTCGACCGGCGGCGCGTCGTCCAGGCATTCACGTTCGCCTGCGAGCACCACGCCGATCAGCGGCGCCGCTCCGGCGAGGAGTTCATCGTCCACCCGGTCGGCGTCGCCAAGATCTGCGCCGGCATGCGGCTCGACACCGAGACGCTGTGCGCCGCGCTGCTGCACGACACGGTCGAGGACACGTCGGCGAGCCTGCAGGAGGTCCGCGAGGAGTTCGGCGAGGAGGTCGCCGGCCTGGTCGACGGCGTGACCAAGCTCACCGGCATCACGTTCCAGTCGCGCGACGAGGCGCAGGCCGAGAACTACCGCAAGATGATGGTCGCGATGGCCACGGACATCCGGGTCATCCTCATCAAGCTCGCCGATCGCCTGCACAACATGCGCACGCTGGAGGCGCTCGCCAAGCAGAAGCAGATCGAGAAGGCCAAGGAGACGCTGGAGATCTACGCGCCCCTGGCCCACCGGCTCGGTATCCACGCGATCAAGTGGGAGCTCGAGGACCTCGCGTTCGCGACCCTGCATCCCCGCAAGTACCAGGAGATCAAGGGCCTGGTCAACCAGCAGCGGGAGGAGCGCGAGCACTACGTCGCGCGCGCCGGCGGCTACCTCGCCAAGGAGCTGGAGGCGCTCGGCATCCACGCCGAGATCTCCGGCCGCGCGAAGCACTTCTACTCGATCTACTCGAAGATGACCCGCAAGGGCCGCGAGTTCAACGAGATCTACGACCTCACGGCCATGCGGGTGATCGTCGACTCCGTCAAGGACTGCTACGGCGCGGTGGGCGTGATCCACTCGCTGTGGAAGCCGCTGCCGGGGCGCTTCAAGGACATGGTCGCCATGCCCAAGTTCAACATGTACCAGGCCCTGCACACCACGGTGATCGGGCCCGAGGGGCGGCCG
>DASSUW010000256.1:0-5974 GCA_035706585.1 Solirubrobacteraceae bacterium
CTCGCCTGGGTCACCTTGATCGCCATCCCGGCATGGCGCTCGTACTGGCGGCTGCGCGAGCGTGTGCTCGCCCTCGTCATGGGCGTCTACGTCCTCGCGGCCTTCGTGCTGGCGGGTGCGCTCGCGGGCGGCCTCGTGCTCTGGTACTACGACCGGATCTAGATGGCTGATCCCCCCACTCCCACGGCCGCGCGGGCCTCGGGCTCGACCATCTGACGCCCATGCCCGAGCCGATCCCGATCCGGCCGCAGTCTCCGGCGGCCGACCTCGACGCGCTCGCCGAGATCACGGCGGCCGTCGAATCCGGAGCGGGACTGCCCGAGGTGGTGCGGGCGGCGTCGCGCGCGCTCGGCGCGTCGCTCGTGCTGATCGACCGCTCGAGCGCGGTGCTCGCGGTCGCCGCGCGGTCGACGGCCGACGAGCGCGCCCTGGTCGGCGACGCCGAGGGCGTGGCCACGCACGAGCTGCGGGTGGGGGACACGGTCGTCGGCCGCCTGCGCATGCGCGGCCGGGCGAGCGAGCCGCCCGCGGCGCTGCTGCGGGTCGTGACGACGCTGATCGCCTCCGAGGTCGAGCGCCTGCGCGCTCCCGAGCGCGCGTCCGAGGAGGCGCAGGCCGCGTTCCTCGCCGCGGTGCTGCGACGCGAGCTGACCGATCGCGCCGACATCGTCGCGCGGGCCGGTGACCTGGGGGTCGACGTGACCGGCGGCTCGGCGGTCGTCGTCGCGCGCGCGCACCACTACGCCCCCGCCGACGAGGACTGGCGCGCCCGCGTGCTCGCGGCCGCCGAGCGCGCCGCGCGCGCGAGTGCCCCCGGGTCGCTCGCGGCCGTCGTCGACACGCTGGCCGACAACGCCGGTCACGTCGTCGTCCTCCTGCCCGCCGCGGCCGACGACGAGGTGCGGCGCGTCGCGGCCGCCATCTCGCGCGAGCTGCGCTCGAGCCTGCACGGCTTCACGTTCGCGGTCGGCCACTCGCGTGTGGCCAACGATCCCGTCGACCTCTACCGGGCCGGCAACGAGGCGCTGCTGGCGGCGAACGTCGCCGAGGCCGGACCGGGCGACAGCGTGCTCGCGTTCGAGGAGACCGGGGCGTACCGGTTGCTGCTGCCGGCGATGAGCGAGGACCCGGCCGAGCTGCAGCGCTTCTTCGCCGAGACCGTCGAGCCGCTCGTCGCCTACGACGAGCAGTACGAGACCGATCTCGTGCAGACGCTCGAGACGTTCCTGGACGCCGACGCCAACGTGGCCGGCACCGCCTCACGCCTGTTCACGCACCGGCACACGATCCGCTACCGGCTCGAGCGCGTGCGCGACCTCACCGGGCTCGACGTCTCGTCCACCGACGGGCGCGAGAAGCTCGGGCTCGGCCTGAAGGCGATGCGCGTGCTCGGCGTCGCCGCCCCGCGCGGCCCGGCGACCGAGACCGGCGCCGAGGGCGGCCGCGTCCGGCGCGAGCCGCGCGACCGCTGATCTGCCGCCGCGCTCAGAAGATCTCGGGGCACCACGGCGCCACGTCGCCGCGGAACGAGCGGCTCACGGCGGCGAGCGCCCCGGGGCGCAGCTCGGTCACGCGCCCGGCGGCGGCGAGCGTCGACAGCGTCGTCCCGCCGAGGTAGGCGGCGCCGAGCTCGGTCGTGCTGAGGCGCAACGCCGGAGCGAGCGCGGTCTCGGCGCAGGTCGCGGTGGCGCCGTCCCAGCGCAGCGCCCAGCGGCCGGCGTTCCAGGGGCAGAACTCGTCCTCGACCTCGAACACGACCTCGAACGGCTCCCCGTACGTGCGCTCGCGCAGCGCACGGGGAACGTCGACCAGCCGCACCCACAGTGCCTCGTGCAGTCGCAGCGGCGTCGCCTGGGCCTCGGTGACGAGGTGGATGAGCGGGTCGTCGCTCGCAGCGAACAGGTAGTGCAGCCGGCGCGTGAGGTCGAGGTTGAGCAGGAAGTCCCAGATCGCCGCGTAGCCCTCCCGCGTGGCGGCCATCAGCTCGCGGACCTGCACCTCGGCGCTGAAGCGGTTCTCCTCGAACTGCGTCTTGACGGCGTACAGCGCGTACGCGTGGTCGTCGATCACGGCGGCCCGCAGCGCGCTGGCGCCGTCGCGCTCGCGCTCCGGGTCGTGCAGCCGCACGTCCCACCACGGGCCGTCGCGGTCGAGCATTCCCGGTCGCGTGGGGCGGACGGCCTCGTAGATCGCGCGCATGCCGTCGAGCGCCTCGGGCGGCGTCGTGAGCCGCGGACGCAGCGTGGTCGGCGAACGCAGCCGCACCTCGCGGATGTCGAACCGGATCTCGCCCGACAGCGACGCGAGCCCGAAGCCGAAGCGCCCGTAGATCGCGGCCTCGGCGGCCCACAGCACGGCGAGCGCCTCGTCGCCCGCCGCGCGGACGTCGTCGAGCTGGCGCCGCATCATCGCGGTCAGCATCCCGCGGCGGCGGTGCGTCGGCACGACGCCGACCTGCGTGACACCGGCGATCGGCACCACGGCGCCCGGCACGGTCATGCGGCGCGAGTAGATCGACGCACCGGCGACGATCCGGTCGCCGTCGCGGATCGCGATCGTGCGGTCGACCTCGAGCTTCTTCGTGATCCGCTCGACATCGCCCGGCGCCGGGTCGTCGTGGAACGCCGCCTCGACGCCGGCGACGAAGGCGGGGATGTCCTCCGCCGTGATCGTCTCGACCTTATGCTGCCCTGCCATGCCGATCGGGATCATCACAGGCTCGGGCACGTATGCACTTCCGGGGTTCGAATCCTCCGCCCCCGAGATGGTCGCCACCGAGTGGGGCGAGACGCTGGTCTCGCGCGGGACGTTCGCCGGTGTCGAGGTGCTGCACATCTCGCGGCACGGCGAGGGGCACAACCGGCTCTCCAACCACGTGACGCACCGGGCGAACATCGCGGCGTTCGCCGAGCTGGGGGCGCAGGGCGTGCTCGCGGTGACGGTCTGCGGGGCGGTCGACCCGACCGTCGAGCTCGGCTCGCTCACCTGCTTCGACGACCTGCACTTCGTGGCCAACCGGCTCGGCAACGGGGAGCTGTGCACGTTCTATCGGGATGCAGGCGATCGCCGCCGCGGCCACTGGATCTTCGAGGGCCCGTTCTCCGAGCCGCTCCGGGCCGCGCTCCTCGACGGCGCGCGCGAGGCGGGCGTGGCGATCCGCGACGGCGGCGTGTACGGGCACGTCGACGGCCCGCGGTTCAACACGCGCGCGGAGATCCGCGGCCTCGCCGCGTGCGGGGTCACGCACGTCTCGCAGACCGGCGGGCCGGAGGCGGTGCTGTGCGGCGAGGCCGAGCTCCCGTACGCGCTGCTCGGCTACGCGACCGACTACGCGAACGGCGTGCAGGACGAGGCGACCCCGGTGCAGACGCTGCTCGACATGATGGCCGCGAGCAGCGCCACGTTCGCGTCCGTGCTCGCCGCCGCGGTCCCGCGCGCGGCCGCCGCCGACCTGGCGCCGGCCGGCACGGTCTACCGCTTCGACGGGTAGCCGCGCCCTACCTTCGTTCCACCCGCACGCGGGTCTGCGCCCGGGGGTAGCCGCGCGCCTACCTTCGTACCACCCGCACGCGGTCTGCGCCCGGGGTAGCCGCGCGCCTACCTTCGTACCACCCGCACGCGGGTCTGCGCCCGGCCGGTGATCACGAGGTCGCCGTCCTTGAACGCGCGCTTCTTGTGGCCCTTGATGCCGATCCGGACGCCGTCCCAGCGGCCGAGCGACTCGATCCCGTCGATCAGGTCCGACAGCCGGGCGGGGCCGTTGCTCGGCTCGTCGCCGGACTCGTCGCCGAGCAGCAGCTCGAGCAGCGCCTCGTCGGGCGAGGACTGCTTGAAGCCGATCAGCTTGAGCTTGCGGCGGCCCGGCTTGACGCGACGGGGGATGCGGACGCGGTAGGTCCGCTTGAGGTTGCCGTCGCGGACCCGCTGCATCGTGACGCGGAGGCGCACCCGCTGGCCCGGCCTGACGCGCTTCGGCGCCTTGACCTTGCGCAGGAACGCGAGCTGCTCGCCGCGGCGCATATCGATGTTCGCGCCGACCTTGGCGACGTGCGGGGTGCGGCCCTCGTACGCCTCGATCAGCGTGATCGCGTCGAGCGTGTCGAGCGCGGCGCTGAACGCGACCGCGTTCCCGAGCGGTCCGGCGTCGGGCTCGAGGATCGTCGAGGACAGGTAGCGGTTGCAGAACCGCGCCGCGTGCTTGGGCCGCTCGCGGAACGTGATCCGCAGGCACATCGTGCCGGTGAGGCGGCCGGGCGAGCTGCGCATCACGCTGCCGGCCGCCTCGGCGACGGCCAGCGGTGCGACGGCGCCGAGGGCGGTGAAGCCGGTCGGCGTGTCGACGTCGGTCTCGTCGGCCACCGTGGTCTGCACGAACCGGGTGTCGCCCGTGTCGTGATCGACGGCCGCGATCCCGACGTCGGTGGTCTGCGGCAGCGCGCCGAGCCGGCCGACGATCGCGGCGAACGCGTCGTTCGTCAGCGTGCCGACGTCGTGCCCGGCGGCCGCGAGCTTGTAGGACCCGCCTGTGATCGCGGCGTTCGGCTCATTGACGACCTTGAACACGTACGCGTCCTGGAGCAGCAGGCTGCGCGCGCCGGCGGACTCGAAGTTGTGGCCGAACGCCCAGACGCGCCCGGCGTCGGTGTACGCCACCGTGCCGATCGCTCCCACGCGCAGGTCGCCGCTCGAGTAGCCGGCCGACACGGCGCTGCCCGGCCGGAGCGTCTGCACGGGGAAGCTCCCGAGCGGGCCGGCGGGCACCGCGATCACCGGCCGGCCGATCTTCCTGCCGGTCTCCTCGAGCGCGCGGCCGAGCCGCGGCGAGACGCCGCTGATCGTCAGCGGGGTCGCGAGCGGCTTCACGCCCTGGGTGCGCATGCGGCGGATCGCCGCCCGCGCTCGCCGTGAGCGCGACGCCTGCGCATTCGGTGGCTTCGGCGGATCCGCGGAGTTGGCGAGCATGATCTCGATCGGCGTCGCCAGCACGGTCTTGCCTCCGTAGTCGCCGATCGACTCCGAGATCGCGCCGATGTTGCGCTGTACTCCGCTGCCGTCCGGGCAGTAGATCGGCGAGCCGCTGAACCCCGGCCCGATGCCCGTGGCGTCGACCGCCGGCCCCGAGACCGTGACGAGGATGCGCGCACCGTCGGTTCCCGGCTCGGAATCCACGACGTCCACGACGTCCACGTCGAAGGAGCTGATCGCGGTCCCGCGGACGACCGAGTAGCCGGTGCAGTGCATGCCGGCGCGCACCTGCGCCAGCGGCATGATGGGGTCCCCGGCGAAGGCCGGCGCGGCGGGGATCAGCGAGGCCGCGACGGTGGCGGCGAGGAGAACACGGTGACGCATCGACGCGGCAGAGTAGTCGCGCGCGCGCCGAACCGCGACATTCCAGACGTATGTTCGCCCGAGCAACTCCTGTGCTGCATGTGAGCAACGGCGACGCGGTCGTGCCGGAGCTTGCCCCGGCCCTGGACATCGCGCCCGGCGAGGTCCTGGTCTGGCGCGCTCCGGTCCCGTGACGCGCGTGCACCTGCCGCATGCCGCGCGGCGACCTGCGCGCCGCATTCGAGGCGCGCCGCCGCATCGAGCCCGGCCGGGCCGCGTTTCGCCGCACTCCGCTCACCCGACCCGCGCGCCTGGCTCGAGTTCCCCGCGTTCGAGCGCCTGCGCGAGGAACTGCCGGACGTAGGCTCCGGCCTCACGCACGTCGAACGGCAGATCCTGGAGGCCCTGCGCCACGGCCCACTGCCGCCCGGCCGGCTGTTCCTCGCGGTAGCGGAGCACGAGGACCCGCCGTGGCTCGGCGACGCCACCGTCTTCGCGCTCGCGGCCGAGCTCGCCCCGCTCGTCACACGCACCGCCGACGGCTACGGGCTCACGCCCGCCGGCGCGGCCGTCCTCGCCGGCACCGCGACCCGCCCGCCGATCGACCGCTGGCTCGGCGGCGTCCACCTCGGGCCCGGCCACCCCG
>DASSUW010000257.1:0-3680 GCA_035706585.1 Solirubrobacteraceae bacterium
CTCGACGCCACGGTGGTGCTGCTCACGCCGGCCGCGTTCGCGGCCGCACGCCGCGCGCGCTTGGACGGCCGCCCGTCGCTGTACGCGTGCGCGCACCTGGCCAACACCGCGTCCGTGCTGCTGCCCGTCTCGAACCTCACCAACCTGCTGGCGTTCCGGGCGACCGACCTTTCGTTCGCGCACTTCGCCGCGCTGATGGTCCTCCCGTGGGCGGCGATGCTGACCGTCGAGTGGGTCGGCATCACGCGCACGTTCCCGAGCGAGCTCGCGGCGCCGCCGGGCCGCACGGCCCCGCAGGCGCCGCCGCTCCCGCGCCGGCCGCTGGTCGTCCTCGCCGCCACGTTCGCGGGGTTCCTGATCGGCATCGACCCGGCGTGGCCGGCGATCGCCGGCGCGCTCACCCTGGTCGCGCTGGAGCGCGTGCGGCCGCGCGACGTGCTGCGCGCGGTCGACGTGCCGCTGCTCGCGTTCGTGCTGGGGCTCGCGCTGATCGTGCGCGCCGTCGGCGAGCACGGCGCCGCCGATCTCGCCGCCGATGTGCTCCCCGGCGGCGCCGGTCTGCCGGCGCTGCTCGGCGCCACGCTCGTCGCGGCCGTGCTCGCGAACCTGCTCAACAACCTGCCGGCCGTGCTTCTGCTGCTCCCGGCCGCCGCCGCGGCCGGCCCGGCGACCGTCCTCGCCGTGCTGATCGGCGTCAACGCCGGGCCGAACCTGACGCCCACCGGCTCGCTCGCGACGCTGCTGTGGCGGCGGGTGCTGCGGGCGCGCGAGGCCGACCCGCCGCTCGGCGAGTTCCTGCGCCTCGGCGCCGTGACCGTACCGCCGGCGCTCATCCTCGGTACCGTCGCCCTGTGGCTGGGCCTGCAGGTGATCGGGTGACACGAGCGCTCGTGTGGGTGACGCCGACCGGTTGGGAGGCGTGCGTCGACGCCGCGCGCGCGCTCGACGCGGAGGTGACGCTGATGGCGGTCGCCGACGAGGGGCCGGAGCCGGGCGGGCTGCTCGGCCGGCACCCGCACCACCGGCGGCCGGTCGGGGCCGACGACGAGCTCGTCGACGCCGCCGCCGAGAGGCTCGGACGTCCGGCCGAGCGCCTGGCGCTGCCGGGGCGGCCCGAGCATGCGGTGGTCGACGCCGCGGCCGAGTTCGATCTGCTGATCGTCAGCCGCACCAACCTGCGGCCGGGCCCGCACTCGATCGGGCATGCGACGCGCTTCGTGGTCGACCACGCGCCGTGCGCGCTGTTGCTGGTGTGGCCGGGAACCGGAGGACCGCCGCCGGTGTAGCGCTCGTATGACCACCCTGCGCCGGATCGCCCTCCTGCTCGTGCTCGCCGTGCTGGTACCCGCGGAGGTGGCGCACGCCGGCGGCTGGGCGACCGTCGAGCTCGGCCAGGCGCCGTCCGGACTCGCGGCCGGCAAGCCGTGGCGCGTGGAGCTGATCGTCAAGCAGCACGGGATCACGCCGATGGAGGGCGTGACGCCGAGCATCACGATCGCGTCCGGCGCGGGCGCCGAGCGGACGTTCGCCGCTCGCCCGACCGCGCGGGTGGGCCATTACGTCGCGACCGTCGTGTTCCCCACGGCGGGCACCTGGAGCGCGCAGATCTCCGACGGATTCACCGACGCCGTGCCGCATCGCATCTCGACGCTGCACGTCGGCGCCGCTGCACCGTCCCGCGGCGCGCCGCTGGCCGCCGCCGCGCCGCCAGCTCCGGCCCCGGTCGTCGCCGCGCCGGCCGCCGCCTTCCCGTGGCCGCAGGCGGTGATGATCGCGATCGTGGCGCTGCTGTTCGCCGCCGGCTGGATCATGGCGGGCGGTACCGTCCCGTCACGTGAGCGAGGAGCAGCGCGAGGTCGGCGTCGGGCCACACCCCGCCCCGTGGCCTGACGACCCGCGGCTCGATCCGGTGCTGCTGGCGCAGGGCGACCGCCGCAACGTCGTCGACCGCTACCGCTACTGGCGCCGCGACGCGATCGTCGCCGACCTCGACGCCCGCCGCCATCCGTTCCACGTCGCGGTCGAGAACTGGGAGCACGACCTCAACATCGGGACCGTCGTGCGCAACGCGAACGCGTTCCTGGCGGCCGCGGTGCACATCGTCGGCCGCCGCCGCTGGAACCGCCGCGGTGCGATGGTCACCGACCGCTACCAGCACGTGCGCCACCACGCGACGCTGGAGGAGTTCGCCGGCTGGGCGCGCGCGCACGAGCTCCCGGTGCTCGGCATCGACAACCTGCCCGGCGCCGAGCCGATCGACGCCTACCCGCTGCCCGTGCGCTGCGCGCTGCTGTTCGGCCAGGAGGGCCCGGGGCTGTCGCCCGCCGCGCGCGAGCTGGCGGTCGCGGTGCTCGCGATCCGCCAGTTCGGCTCGACGCGCTCGATCAACGCGGCCGCCGCCTCGGCGGTCGCGATGCACGAGTGGGTCAGGCGGCACGCTCCAGGAAGCCGCTGACCGCCGCCGGCAGCGCCGGTGACAGGTAGACGTCGTAGTGGGTCGTGCCCGGCAGGATCGCGAGCTGGTTGGCCGGCCGGTTCGCGCCGTCCCAGCCGGCGTCGCGCAGCCCGCCGCCGAGGAGCGCGAAGAACTCGACGATGTGGTCGGGGCGGATCGAGTCCGCGTCGGCGTAGACGAGCAGCGTCTTCGCCGTGATCCTGGCGACGTCGCCGGTCCAGTCGAAATCGTCCTTCAGCAGCTCGCTGGTCTTGGCGATGTGGTCGCGCCAGTCCTCCGGCCGCGGCGCATGCTGCGCGTAGTGCTGGTAGGCCGGTGACGGCTTCATCATCTCGGCCGCCTCGGGAGTGAACGCGTCGAACGCCGCCACGACCTCGGGGTGCGAGCCGGTGCGCCGGAACGGGATCGAGACGAGGATCAGGCGGTGGACGCGCTCGGGGTGCTCGACGGCGAGCCGGAACGCGACCGCGCCGCCGAGCGAGTAGCCGAGCACGTCGGCGCGCTCGAGGCCGAGCTGCTCGATCAGCGCCGCGACGTCGCCGGCCAGCAGCTCGGGCCGCAGCGGGCGGTCGATCTCCGCCGTGCGGCCATGACCCTGCAGGTCGACCGCGATGACCCGCCGCCCGGCCGCCAGCGCCGGCAGCATCGGAGTGAAGATCTCGCTGCCCGCGACACCGCCGTGGAGCAGCACGAGCGGGTCGCCGGAGCCGTGCTCCTCGTGGTAGAGCGTGAGGCCGTTGACCTCGGCGTACGCCACGTGCGCGATCGTACTGCCATGCCCATCGTCACCGTCCAGCAGTCACCGCGCGCGCTCGAGCCCAAGCGCGCGCTGGTCGCCGCCATCACGCAGGCGTTCGTCGACGCCTACGGCTCCACGCCCGAGCAGGTGCAGGTGTTCATCATCGAGGTCGACCACGAGAACTGGGCCAAGGGCGGAACGCTCGCCGCCGACCGTTAGGGATCGTCCTCGTCGCGGAGCTGGCGCGCGATCGCAAGGCCGAGCAGGGCCACGAGCACCAGCACGACGACGATCGCGCCGGCGTCCGCCCAGTCCTCGTGGAGGCGACCGACGGCGACGACGGCGCCGAGCACGGTGAGGGTCCCGGCGGCGAACATCGCCAGCAGGCTGGGCGCTCCTTGATCGGGTACCGGGCGCACGAGATCAGCATCGCGCGCACACCGCCGCGGCGTGGTCAGCCAGACGGACGATCCCGCGGATGACTAG